>NZ_JBIVHS010000002.1:333861-669180 GCF_044749365.1 Kitasatospora sp. NPDC089509
GCGCCGGGGGGCGGGCCCCGGGCCCCCCCCCCCCCCCGCCCCGGGGGGGGGGCCCGGGGCCCCCCCCCCCCCCCCCCGCCCCGCCGTCGTGTCGGCGTCGTCGGTTCGGTGCTGTCCGTGCGGGGCCGGCGCTGTCGGTGGGCCCGGTTACGCTCCCGCCGGACGGACCCTCCCGAGGGGTCGTGACCCGCCGGTCCGGGGCCCAGCTCGTGATCTTCGGGGCGAACCACGACACTGGGGACTGCCCGGCCGGGCGTCGTCGTGGGCGGCGCGGTTCCGACCACGCCCGTACCGTCGGGTAACGCCCGCGGGCCGCGGCTGAACCCCGCTCGGCGGGAGCCACGTTGAGCGGGACGGAACGGGACGGGGGAAAACGCGGGATGGAAGCGGACGACGAGTCCGATGTGCGGGCGTACATCGCGGCGCTGGTGGGGATGGGGGCGCCGGTGGTGCCGGGGCCGTCCGGACTGGCGGTGCCGGCGGGCACCGCGGACGGGGTGACGGCCGTCGCCCGGCGGCTGGCGCTGGCGGTGCTGCCGGACCGGCGGCACCGGACGGAGCCGACGCCGGGCCTGCTGGCGGCGGCGCGGTCGCTGGTGGTGGACGAGCACCCGTCCGCGCCGGGGTGGACGGTGGCGGAGCGGGAGCGGCTGGCCGGGTGGGTCGCGGTGCTGATCGAGCACCGGGGCGAGGACGGGGTGGAGGAGCTGGTGCGGGCGCTCAACGGCGACTGAGCCGCGGGGCGGCACCGGGGCGGTACCGGAGCGGTACCGGTGCGGCACCCGACGGTGGGTCGGGTGCCGGGTGAGCGGGCGTTGGCGGATTGTTGGCAGGTCCTTGGCGGCGCCCGGCAGGCTGCTGTTGCCGCCACGGGGGAGGTCCGGCGGAAGCCCTGCCGTGTGCCCTTGCCCGACCTGAGAGGTAGCGCGTGTCGAAGCAGTCCGTCGCTCAGCCCACGCCCGTCGTCCAGCCGCCCGCCGCTCCGCCGGCCGCCCCCGCGGCGACCCCGGAGCCGGCCCCGGCCCGACCGACCCTCGACCCCGACACCTTGGCCGAGATCCACCGCCTGCACGGCGGCTACCTGCTGCGCGCCCTGATCCGGGCCACCCGGGGTGACTACGGCAAGGCCGAGGACATCCTCCAGGAGACCCTGCTGCGCGCCTGGCAGCACCCCGAGGCGCTGGCCGCCGGTCCGGAGGCGAGCCGCCCGTGGCTGTTCACCGTCGCCCGGCGGATCGCGATCGACCACTACCGGATGGCCGCCGCCCGGGCCAAGGAGGTGATCGGCGAGCAGGTCGAGGACCGCCCGCTGGTCGACGACCCGTACGAGCAGGTGGTGGTCGCCCGGGACATCGCGCTGGCGCTGCGGCGGGTGCAGAAGCACCACCGCGAGGTACTGGTCGAGCTGCACCTGAAGGACCGCTCGGTGCTGGAGGCCTCGGCCGAGCTGGGGGTGCCGCCGGGCACGGTCAAGTCCCGCAACTTCTACGCGGTCCGGGCGATGCGGCCGGTGCTGGCGGCGGAACACGGGTACGCGCCGGTCACCGGTTGAGCGGGGTCGTGCGGGTGGCGCTCCGGCCGCCGGGCCCGGCCGCGGCGGCCGGAGCCGGTGGCCGGGCGTTCCGTCACCAGTTGTCGGTCGGCCGGTCGGCGGTGCGCAGGCTGAGCGAGGCCTCCAGGCCGGCGGTCAGCTCGCTGCGGTAGCCGGCGAGTTGCTCGTGCCGACGGAAGCGTTCCAGCGCCGAGAGCAGCCGCCGGCGCATCTCCGGCGCCCGGCCGCGCGCCACCAGGTGGGCCGCGTAGGACTGTTCGGCGACGGCGTGCAGGTAGAGCAGGCCCGCCTCCTCGCAGGCGGCCAGCACCCGGTGCCAGGCGAGGTCCGCGGTGTGGTCCCGGACGGTCGACGGCATGGCCTGCGCCTCGGTCAGCAGTGACCACAGGTGCACCTGGGTGACCGGGCGGGGCGGCAGCAGTTCGCGGGCCTCCCGGGACAGCCGCTGCGCACCCGCCGGATCGCCGGCCGCCAGACAGACCCAGCCCTGGTGGACCAGGGCGTCGACCAGCCGCTTCCGGTTGCCCGAGGCCACGGCGAGCGTCGCCGCGGCGGCCGCCAGCCTGCGCGCCTCGGCGGTGTCCCCGAGCATCGCGGTGACCAGGCCGAGGGTGGCCAGGGCCCGCACCCGGGCCGAGTCGGCGGCGGGCCCGTCGGCGGACTCGGCGGCGGCCACCGCCCGGCGGGCCGCCTCGGCCGCCTCGTGGCGGCGTTCCAGGGCGACCAGCGCCTGCGCCCGGCAGTTGTGCAGGAAGGCGGTCGCGACCGGGTCGGCGCAGCGCTCGGCCGCCGCGAGACCGACCTCGGCGCGGGCCAGCCAGTCGGTGAAGCGGCTGGCGCCGTAGTAGAGCGCACCGGTGGTCAGGGCGAGCCGCCAGGCCCGGTCGGGGTGGCTGACGGCGGCCCGGTCGATCAGCACCCGGATCGCGGGCTCCTCGGCGTGGAACCAGTCGAGCGCGGTGCGGATGTCCGTGGCGGGCGCGGTGCGGACCTCGACGGCCGTCGGGGCGGCCCGGTCCGGCCGGCCGGGCGCCGGGGCGTCCTCCTGTCCGGGGTCGAGGAGGCCGCCGCAGTGCCGGAGCGCGGCCCGGTAGTGGTCCAGCAGCCGGGTGAGGGCCTCCTCCCGGTCCCGCTCGGGCCGTTCGGCGAGCAGGTCGGCGCCGAACAGCCGGACCAGGTCGGTGCGGTGGTACCGGCCGGGGGCGGCGCCGGTGAGCAGGTGGCGGGCGGCCAGCTCGCCGAGCGCCTGGTGAGCGGTCGCGACGTCGCCGTCGAGCAGTGCGGCGGCGGCGTGGCCGTCCACCTCGCGGCCCGGGTGGAGGGCCAGCAGGGCGAGCAGGTCGGCGGCCGTCGAGGGGAGTTGACGGTACGTCAGCATCAGCTGGTGCCGCAGGCCGGTGCCGCCGTCCAGTTCCAGGGCGGCCAACCGGGTGTGTTCGTCGGCGAGTTCGGCGACCAGTTCGGCGAGTGCCCAGTCCGGGTGGGCGGCCAGTCGGGCGGCGGCGATCCGCAGGGCGTACGGCAGGTGTTCGCAGAGCTGGACGAGCAGGCCGGCGGCCTCCGGTTCGGCCTGCAGCCGTCCGGGGGTGAGCAGGTGCTCCAGCAGGGCCAGGGCGTCGGCCTCGGGCAGCGCGGTGAGCCGCAGCAGGGTGGCGTCGTCGGTGGCGACCAGCTTCTCCAGGGAGCCGCGCGCGGTGACCACGGCGGCGCAGTCCGGCCCCTCGGGGAGCAGGTCGGTGAGCTGGTCGGCGTCGGCGGCGTCGTCCAGGAGCACCAGCAGTCGGCGGCCCCTGGTGCGTTCGCGGTAGAGCGCGGCGCGGGCGGCCCGGTCGGCCGGGAGGGCGTCGGCGGGGACGCCGAGGGCGCGCAGGAAGCGGCCGAGGACGGCGACGGGGTCGGCCGGGCCGGCCGGGTCGAGGCCGCGCAGGTCGGCGTGGAGCTGGCCGTCCGGGTAGCGCTCGGCGGCCCGGTGGGCCCAGGCGGTGACCAGGGCGCTCTTCCCGGCGCCGGCCGGGCCGACCACCAGGGCCGGTCCGTCGGAGGGCCGGTCGGGGGCACAGGCGCGGTCCAGCCACCGGGTCTCGGCGGTGCGGCCGATCAACCGGGCTCCTTGCCGGGGGAGCAGCCGGGGAGCCTGGCGAAACGGTTCTGCAGATGGTCGGGCGGCGGTCGTGGCAGCGGCCGCACCGTCACCGGCCGACGTCGCTCCGGCCGACGTCGCACCGACCGGAGCGGCACCGGCCGGAGCGGCCCCGGCGGAGGCGGCACCGGACACCGGGACGGCCGCCCCCGGCGCCTCCGCCCCGTCCTCCGCCAGCACCTCGGCGAACGCCGCCCGCAGCGCGGCGCCCGGCCGGATGCCCAGTTCGCGGTCCAGCCGCAGTCGGGTCCGGTGGTAGGCGTTCAGCGCGTCCGCGGGCCGCCCGGCCTGGTGCAGACAGCGCATCAGCAGCGCCACCAGCTCCTCGCGCAGCCCGTCCCGCCGGACGCGCTGCTCCAGCACCGGCACCGCCGCGGCGCCGGTGCCCTGCCGCAGCCGCAGCCCGGCCCACCGCAGCAGCGCGGCCAGGGCGGACTGCTTCAGGTGGTCCTCCGTGGCGGCCCGCAGCGGGGTGTCGGGCAGATCGGCCAGGGCGTCGCCGCGCCACAGCCGCAGCGCCTCCTCCAGCAGGGCGATCGCCTCCCCGTCGGCACCGCGCTCCGCGCGCTCGCCGGCGAGCCCCGTCAGCCGGGTGAAGCGCAGCGCGTCCACCTCCTCGGCCGGGCCGCTCAACAGGTAGCCGCAGGCCCGGGTGTGCAGCTCGAACGGGGTGTCGGCGAGCACCTTGCGCAGCGCCGCGACGTGCCCCTGCACCGCCGCCCGGGCACTGGGCGGCGGTCGGTCCCCCCACAGCAGCTCGCAGAACTGGTCCATGCTGACCACCTGCCCCAGCCGCAGCGCGGGCAGCGCCAGGACCGCCCGCCGCTGGGACCCGGCCAACGTGGCCAGCCCACCCGCCGCGACCTGCAGCTCCACCGGCCCGAGCAGCCGAATCCGCACCCCGTACCCCCACCTCGCCCACACCCGCGACCTGACGGCGGTCGTCGGGGGCGAGAAGTGTAATACCCGCACATGTCCGGTTCGTGATCGAACGCCCGCGCCCGGTCGGGCCGCCACCCCTACAGAGTCCGGAGCGGTCCGGGATGGTTGCCCGGGTTCGGAAAGACGACTCCGGAAAGACGACTCCGGAACGACGGCTCCGGAAGAACGGGGCCGGTCCGGGACGGCGGGCCCCGGCGGGAAAGGTTGGCTGTCGCGCCGCCGGACCGGCCGGATAGCGTTCGGGCATGGACGACACTCTCGGGCGACACGTGAACGCCCGGTACGAGCGGCTGGCCCAGCGGGCCCGCGACGAACTCGCCGCCGCCGGGCTGCCGGTGGTGCCGGCCGGCCTGGACGACGGGCTGGCCGTCGGTGCGGCGGTCCGGATCAGCGCCTGGAACCAGCACTTCGGGGAGGACCCGGAGGTGCTGGTCAGCTGGTACCCGAGCGCCCTGCTGCGGAGCAGCGCGACGGCGGACCGCGAGCCGGGCGGCGAGCCCACCGCGGCGGCCGTCCAGGGCGGCCGGGTCCAGGCGGCGATGGCCACGGCGGTGACCGAGGTCCTGTCGGCGGCCGGCTTCACCGTCCGGGACCGCGGCGACGACCAGGCGCCGTTCGACGTGCTGGTCGTCGACGGCCCGGACCACCGGACGCCGCCGGTCTGGTCCGACCCCGTCCACCGCCCGGACCGGACGGCGAGCCGGTCCGCGAACTGAACCCCCGCCGCCGGGCCCGTCGTCCTCTCCAGTGACGGGCCACGGCGGTGCGGACCCGGGAAGGGGAACATGGAGATCGAGCTGCTCGGGCCGATGACGGTCCGGCGGGCGGACGGCACGGTGGTCACGCCCTCCGCCCCGAAACGGCGCGCGCTGCTGGCCGCGCTGGCCGTCCGGCTGAACGAGCCGGTGGCCGCCGAGGAACTGATCGAGCTGGTCTGGGACGGCGCCGCGCCACCGACCGCGCGGGCCGCCCTCCAGGGGCACGTCGCCGCGCTGCGCCAGCAACTGGGCGACCCCCGGCCGGCCCTGGGCACCCGGGGCGGCGGGTACGTCCTGGAGGGCGACCCGGACCGGGTCGACCTGCTGCGCTTCGGGGCGCTCTGCGACCGGGCCGGGGTCCTGCTGCCCGCGGTCGCCGCCCCGCCGGGGACCGACGACCCCACCGTCGCCCTGCTGCGCACGGCCCTCGACCTGTGGCAGGGGCCCGCGCTCGCCGACTGCGGATCCGAGCTGCTGCGCGGGCGCACCCTCCCGCACCTGACCGACCTGCGGCTGCGCGCCCTGGACCGGCTGGCCCAGAGGCTGCTGCTGGCCGGCCGCGGCGGCGAGCTGGTGGCCGAGCTCACCGCGGCGGCCGACGCCCACCCGGACCGGCAGCCGCTCGCCGCCCGGCTGGTCCAGTGCCTGGAACTGGCCGGCCGCGGACCGGAGGCCCGGGCCCGGTACGAGCACGCGGTGGCCCGGCTGTCCGCCCCGCCCGGCCCCGAACTACGGCTGGCGGGCGAGCAGTTGGCGCGCCACGCGCCGACCGACCGGCGCTTCGTCGGCCGCGCCGCCGAACTCGCCCGGCTGCACGAGGCGCTCGGCGTCGCGGCCCGGACCGGCGGCCCGATCCTGGTCACCGGCCCGGCCGGGGTCGGCAAGACCGGCCTGGTCCAGCACTGGGCCGCCCAGCGCTTCCCCGAGGGCGTCCTCCAGGCCGACCTGCGCGGCACCGACCCGGCCGGGCCGCTGGACAGCGCCGACGTGCTGACCGGATTCCTCACCGAACTCGGCGTCGCCCCCGAGGCCGTCCCCGCCGAACCCGAGGAACGCGCCGCCCGCTACCGCGAACTGCTCGCCGACCGCCGGATCCTGATCCTGCTGGACGACGCCGCCTCCTACCAGCAGCTCGCCCCGCTGCTGCCCGGCCGGCCCTCGGCGGCGAGCACCGCCCTGGGCCCGGTCGCCGTCGTGACCAGCCGCAACCGGCTGCGCGAACTGCTGCTCCACGAGGACGCGATCGCCCTCCCGCTCGACCCGCTCGACCCGGCGGACGCCCACGCGCTGCTCGCCCGCGCCCTCGGCCCCGACCGCCCGGCCGCCGACCCGGAGACCGCCGACGCCATCGCCGCCCTCGCCGAGCGCTGCGACCGCCTCCCGCTCGCCCTGCGCCTGGCCGCCGCCCGGCTGGCCGCCCGCCCGGACTGGTCGCCGGCCGACCTCGCCGCCGAACTCGCCGACGAGCAGACCGGTCTCGCCGCCCTGGCCGGTCCCGGCACCGCCCGCGGCCCGATCGGCGTCGCCGCCACCCTGGACCGCACCCACCGAGCCCTGCCGCCCGCCGCCGCCCGGCTGTTCACCCTGCTGGGACTGCACCCCGGCGGGGTGATCGACACCGCCACCGCCGCCGCCCTCGCCGACCTCCGGCCCGCCACCGCCCGCACCCTGCTGACCTCGCTCGACGCCGTCCACCTGCTGGCCGAGACCACCCCCGGCCACTACGCCCGCCGCGAACTGGTCCGCCGCTACGCCGCCGGACAGGCCGCCGAACTGGACTGCGACGAGCGCTTCGGCGCCCTCGACCGGCTGATCGCCCACTACCTGGACCTCACCGCCCGGTGGGGCGACACCGACGACGCCTGCGGCGCCACCCCGCCGGGGGCCTGGTTCCGCCGGGAGGAGAGCGCCCTGCGCGCCGTGGTGCTCAGCGCCGAACAGTACGGCCGCACCGGCGCCGCCTGGCAACTCGCCCACCGCACCAGCCTGCTGTACGAGCTGGCGGAGGAGGGCGGCGGCCGCGACCGGACCGACTGGCGGGCCGTCGCCGAGATCGGGCTGCGCGCCGCGCACACCGACCAGGACGACCCGGCCCTCGCCCGGCTGGGCACCGACCTCGCCGTCCTGCACGTCCGCCGCTCCGCCCACCGCACCGCCCTGGACCACCTGGACGCGGCGGTCGCGGCCGCCGACCGGGCCGGGGACACCCTGCTGCGCCACCACTGCCGGCGCCGGGTGGCCGCCGCCCTGGTCCGGGCCGGACAGTACGACCGGGCGCTGCCGCTGCTCACCGACCTGGTCACCGCCGCCCGCACCCCGGCCGCCGACCACCTGCTGGTGCGGGCGCTCACCGACCTCGCCGAGGCCCTGGTGCTGGCCGGCACCCCGGACCGCGCGCTCACCCACGCCGACGAGGCGGTCCGGATCGCCACCACCCCCACCGGCACCCACCGCCCGGGCGGCATCGGGGCGGTGCTCGCCACCCACGGCCGGGCCCGCGCCCTGCACGCCCTCGGCCGCCGGGACGCCGCCCTGTCCTCGGCCCGCCTCGCCGTCGCCCTCGGCCGCACCGTCGGCGACCCCGTCGTGGAGGCCCGCTCGCACGGCCTACTGGCCGACCTGCTGTCCGAGCTCGGCCGCACCACCGAGGCGGCGGAGGCCAGGAGCCGGGGTCGCGCCCTGGCCGCCGCGGGGGAGCGGTAGCGCCCCGGGCCGTGCAGTGCCGGGGGGCGGGAGCCGGCCCGGTGGCACGCGGGGCGCCGCCCCCGGTGGGCGTTGGTGGCGCCGCGGATCCGCCGGACGTCAAGGCCCGCGAGCACAACCGCCTGCCGTTCCGCACGCCGCAGGCGGAACTACCGGCGGTTCCGCCAGGCGGAACCGCCCGCCGTCCGCCGGTGTCCCCGGTGTCCCAGCAGGCGGCGGGCGGGTGCCGGTGGCACTTCCGCCAGGGCATACTTCTGCCTGCGGGTGTCTGCCCGGGCGCGTCGTCCGGCAGAACTGCGACGGAACCGCGGCAGAACCGCGGCAGTGCGAACCAGGGCGGGGCGGGGAGATGACGGTGGCGAGCGGTACGGGGGAGTTCGGCCACCTGCTGGCCGGGCACCGGGTGGCGGCGGGCCTGACCCAGGAGGACCTGTCCGCCGCGGCCGGGGTCAGCCTGCGCGCCCTCGGCGACATGGAGCGCGGCCGGACCCGCGGCCCGCAGCGGCGCACCGTCCAGGCCCTGGCCGCCGCGCTGGGCCTGGACGGCGCGCAGACCGCCGGGCTGGAGCGGGCCGCGCAGTCCGGCCGCCCCCGGGGCCTCCGCCGGGTGCCGCCCCAGGTCCCGGCCGTCCGGCCGTCCGGCCAGGAGTCCGACCCGCCGCAGCCGGCCGCGGAGGCGGGCGCGGAGGCGGGCGCGGAGCCGGAGCCACAGCCGGAACCGGAGGCCGACCCGGCACCGCCCGGCGCCCTCGCCCTCCCGCGCGACCTCGCCGACTTCACCGCCCGTGAGCAGGCCTTCGCCGACCTCGCCGCGCTCACCGCGGAACAGCACCCCGCCCACCCCCGGGTGGTGCTGGTCAGCGGTCAGCCCGGCCTCGGCAAGACCGCCTTCGCCCTGCACGCCGCCCACGCTCTGGCCGAGGCCTTCCCGGACGGTCAGCTCTCCCTCGACCTCGGCGGCACGGCGGCCACCCCGCTGTCCGCCCGGGAGGCGCTCGGCCAGGTGCTGCGCGCCCTCGGGGTCGCGGACCAGGCGGTGCCCGCGGGGACGGAGGAGCGGGCCGGACTGTTCCGGGCCCTGGTGCGGGAGCGCCGGCTGGTCCTGGTGCTGGACAACGCCGCCGACGAGGGCCAGGTGCGCCCGTTGCTGCCCGGGGCCGGCCCGGCCGTGACCATCGTGACCAGCCGGCACGCGCTGCCCGGCCTGGAGGCGGTGCACCGGCTCCGGCTGGACGTGCTCTCCCCGGGCGAGGCCGCCGCCCTGCTGGCCCGGATCGCCGGGCCCGAGCGGGTCGAGGCCGCGCCGGACGCCACCGCCGAACTGGCCCGGCTCTGCGGCTACCTGCCGCTGGCGCTGCGGATCGCCGGGCAGCGGCTGGTGGCCCGGCCGCAGCAGCCGGTGGCCCAGCTGGTGCGTCAGCTCGCCGCCGAGGAGAACCGCCTGGACCTGCTGGAGACCGGGGACCTCGGGGTCCGCCCGGCCTTCGAACTGTCCTACCGCCGACTGCCCGCCGAGGCCCGACTGGTGCTCCGGCGCTGCGCGTTGACCGCCGGGCAGGACTTCACCGCCGCCGTGCTGGCCCGTTACGCGGGGCTGTCGGCGGCGCGCACCGAACTGGTCCTGGAACGGCTGGTCGACGTCGGTCTGGTGCAGCCGGCCACCCCGGAGCGCTACCGGCTGCACGACCTGGTGCGGCTGTACGTGGGGGAACGCCTCGGGCACGACGAACCGGCCGGGGCGGTGGCCGGGGCCCGGACCGAGGCCGGGCGCGGACTGCTGGGCGAGGCGGCGGGGTACGGCCTGCGGTTCGACCCGGACCACGTCGCGGCCGAGGGCGCCGACGGTTCGCCGGAGTCGCTCGCCGAGGCGGCGCGCTGGCTGGAGGAGGAGCACCCGGAGTGGCTGGCCGCGCTGTACCGGGCACAACTGGAGGGCCGGCACCGGGAGGTGATCGACACCGCCGAGGCCATGCACTGGTTCTCCGACCGGCTGCTGAGCTGGGACCTCTGGGGCGAGGTGTTCCAGCTGTCGGTGGACGCGGCCCGGGCGTGCGGCGACCGACGGGCCGAGGCGGTGCACGTGAACTACCTGGCCTGGACGTACGTCACCTGTCTGCACCGCTACCAGCGCGGCATCGAACTCGCCGGTGAGGGGCTGCGGTTGGCCCGGGACCTGGGCGACCACGAGCAGCAGGGCTGGGCGCTCACCTACCTCGGTTCCGGGCTGCGGCACCTGCAGCGCCACCGGGAGGCGAGCGAGAGCTACCAGCGGGCGGCGGAGGCCTTCGGCGAGGTCGACAACCGGGCCGCGATGATCGGCCGGCTGGTGACCCTGCGCGGCGCGGCGACCTGTCTGCGCGAGCTCGGCCGGGCCGAGGAGGCGGCGGACTCCCGCCGCCGGGCGCTGGCCGGCGCGCTGGAGCTGGTGGAGCACTGGTCATCGCCGCTGATGCACCTGCTGGCGGCCATGACGGCGCACGAACTCGGCCAGGACCGGGCGGCGTTGCAGCGCTGGCCGGCCGCCGAGAAGGCGTTCCGGCAGGCGCTGTTCCACTACGAGGCGATCGGGCGCCCGGACAGCATGACCAAGACGCTGACCGAGCTGGGCACCGCGCTGATCGAGCAGGGGCGGGCCGACGAGGCCCGGGAGATCCTCACCGAGGCGCTCACCGATCTGAGCACGGACGGCCGCCCGGGCCGGGCTACGCCCTGACGACCCGGGCCGGGCCACGCCGTAACGACCCGGGCCGGGCCACGCCGTAACAGCGCGACCCGGCCCGGTGTGGCGTCAGATCCGGGTGTCCTCCACGACCGGCAGCCCCTGGCCGTTCTGGTTGCCCTGGGTGCCCTGGGTGCCCTGGAAGTCCCGGGCGGCCGGCGCGAAGCCGTTGCGCGGCGCGGCGGCCGGCTTCTTGCCGCAGAAGGCCGGCTCCAGGGTGTTCATCAGGCCCTGGGTGACCGAGCCGTTGTTGGAGGCGTTGGCGAAGGCCACCACCGAGCGCCGCCCGTCCGGGGTGGTGAAGGACTGGGTCTGGTAGCCCTGGACGATGCCGCCATGCCCGTACACGTCCCCGCAGGAGAGCGAGATGCGGCGCAGGCCCAGCCCGTAGGAGATCTTGGCGGTCGGGGTGGGCAGCGCGGCCTCCATCTGGTGCAGCGAGTCGTCCGAGACCAGCCCGCCCTGGCTGCCGGCCATCAGCGCGGTGAGGAAGGTGTCGAGGTCCCCGGAGGTGGAGATGACCGCCCCGGCGCTCCACACCCAGGAGCCGTTCTGCTCGGTGGAGTCCAGCAGCGGCTTGCTGCGGTCGTCGTTGGTGAGGTAGCCGGTGATGTGCGCGCCGGCGATCCGCTGGTCGGGGACGACGAAGGAGGTCTGCTCCAGGCCGAGCGGCTCGATGATCCGGTCCCGCAGCACGTCCTGGTAGGGGCGGCCGGTGAGGTTCTCGATCGCGAGGCCCATCAGCACGAAGTCGGTGTTGGAGTAGGAGTAGCGGCTGCCCGGGGTGTACTGCTGCCCGTGCTTGACGGACATCGCGACCAGGTCGGCCGGCGCGTAGACCGTGTTGCGGATCCGGGCCTCGAAGGCGCTGGTGGTCTCCTCGCCGGCCTGCTCCAGCAGGTCGTTGGTGTGGTCGTAGATGCCGGCCCGGTGCTCCATCACCTGGCGGCCGGTCATCGTCCAGCTGTCCGGGAGGGTGCCGGCCGGGAGGTAGTCGCGGATCGGCTTGTCGAGGTCGATCCGGCCCTCCTGCGCCAGCTGCATCACGAGAACGGCCGCGAACATCTTGCTGTTGCTGCCGACCCGGAACCTCCACGAGGAGTTCATCGGGGTCCCGTCCAGGTCGGCCTTGCCGACGGTCAGCGAGCGGGTCCGGTCGCCGTTGCCGTCGTCGCCGTGGTCGCGGATGACCGCGAAGGCGCCGGGGGCGCCCGCGGCGGTGGTGGCTTGAAGCGCGCTCTGCACGCCGGCGGTGTCGGGGGTGGGCAGAGCCGCGCCGTCACGGTCGGCGGCCAGGGCGGGTACGGCGCCGGAAGCCGCCAGGACGACGGCGGCTGCGGCCACCGCGAGCGGACGCAGAAGGCTGGTCTTCGCCATGTTCCTCGGTTCTCTCTCGGGCTGACGCGGTGTCGGATCACCTCGGTCGAAGATCACTATCTCCGCTTCGGGTGGTCGGTGGCAATGTGAACCGGATCGCCCACATCCTCCGTTGACCGGCCGTTTTGTCATGCGCACCATTCGTTTCCCGGCTCGGGGGCAAGGTTTTACCTCCCGTGGTCTACCCGCGTTGACTGCCGCGCCCGCATGCTGTTCGAGCGCTTTCGCCCGTCCCGTCCGCATCGTGCGGCCCCGGTGCGAGGCGCCCGACTTCCCCCCTTCATCGACCATGGAGTCCCCCATGACCCTGGCCACCCTCGCGCGCCGTGCCGGTGCGCTACTGCTCGCCGGCGCCGGCCTGATATCCGCCACCGGCACCGCGCAGGCCGACGCCGTCACCGGCACCTTCTCGACGGTCGTCTTCCCGGACCAGAGCCACAGCCTGGTCGTCAGCTTCATCAACTCGGCCACCAGCTCGGTCGACGTGACGATGTACGAGCTGCGCGACACCACCGCCGTCAAGGCCCTGATCGCCCGTCAGCAGGCCGGTGTGCAGGTCCGGGTGGTCCTGGACCGCAAGCACACCTCGGTCAACGGCGCCGCCTACAAGGCCCTGAGCGCGGCCGGCGTGGGCGTGACCTACTCCTCCTCGGCCTTCGTCTACACCCACCAGAAGACCGTCACGGTGGACGGCGCCAAGTCCCTGATCCTGACCGGGAACCTGGACTCCACCTACTACGACAGCAGCCGCGACTACGGCGTCTTCGACACCGACGCCAACGACGTCGCCGCGATCGAGCAGGTCTTCGCCGCCGACTACGCCCAGACCTCGATCACCCCCTCGGACGGCGACAACCTGGTCTGGTCGCCCACCGACTCCCAGGACCGCCTGCTCGCGCTGATCAACGGCGCCCAGACCTCCCTGGACGTCCAGGAGCTGGAGTTCGGCGACCCGGCCCTGGTCGACGCCCTCACCGCCGCCGCCAACCGCGGCGTCACCGTGCGTGTCGTCGGCATGAACCCGAGCTCCTACGGCAGCCAGTTCGACCAGGTCACCGCGGCCGGCGCCAAGGTCGTCACGTACTCCTCGACCACCGGCCTGTACATCCACGCCAAGGCCATCGTCGCCGACTACGGCACCTCCACCGCCAAGGTGTTCGCCGGCTCGGAGAACTTCTCCGACAACTCGCTGAACAACAACCGCGAGCTGGGCCTGATCGTCTCCGACTCCGGGGTGCTCAACACCATCGAGACGACCTTCGCCACCGACTTCTCCAACGGCTCGCCCTACTAGGCCCCTTACCGAGCCCCTTCGGCTCCGGCACCTCCCGTACCGGGCGGCCCCGACACCGGGGCCGCCCTCCACCCGAGGAATGGTCATGACCGCGTCCGCGAAGCCCCTGAACGACGCCCGCCCCGTCGCCGCCCGGCCCCGCTCGCGCCGCACCGCGCTCGCGATCGGATCGGCCGTCGCCCTGCTCGCCGGCTCCGCCGGACTCTGGGCGGCCGCCGGCACCGCCCAGGCGGCCGGACTGCCCACGCCCGACCACGTCGTGGTCGTGGTGCTGGAGAACCACGCCTACAGCCAGATCATCGGCAGCAGCAGCGCCCCGTACCTCAACAAGACGCTGGCGGCGGGCGGCGCCACCCTCACCCAGTCCTACGCCATCACCCACCCCAGCGAGCCCAACTACTACGCGCTGTTCTCCGGCTCCACCCAGGGCACCGTCGACGACGGCTGCGTGACGGTCGGCGGCTTCCAGGCCCCGAACCTGGCCTCCGAGGTGACCGCCGCCGGGAAGACCTGGGCGAGCTACAACGAGTCGCTGCCGAGCCAGGGCAGCACCGTGTGCAGCAGCGGCAAGTACGCCCAGAAGCACAACCCCTGGTTCGGCTTCGGGAACGTGCCGCTCAACACCGCCCTGACCTTCGCCCAGTTCCCGGGCGACTACAGCACCCTGCCGACAGTCTCCTTCGTGGTGCCGAACCTGTGCAGCGACATGCACGACTGCTCGGTGAGCACCGGCGACACCTGGCTCAAGAACAACCTCGGGGCGTACGCCACCTGGGCGCAGAGCCACAACAGCCTGCTGCTGGTCACCTTCGACGAGGACAACAGCCTCTCCGGCAACCGGATCCCGACCCTGCTCTACGGCGCCCACGTCACCCCGGGCGCCACCTCGGCCACCCGCTACAACCACTACAACGTGCTGCGCACCCTGGAGGACCTCGCCGGGGCGAGCGGCCACGCGGGCAACGCGGCCGGTGTGACGGACATCATGGGAATCTGGAACTGACCTCCCGGCGGCCGCCGGTCGCACCGACCGGCTGCCGCCGCGCGGTCGCCGGTCCCGGCGTCCCGGGGCCGGTCCGCGCCGTCGCGGCGTCCCCGACGTCCCTGCTGGCCCGCCGCCCCGGCCCGGCCGTCGGAGCCCGCGTCGCAGGTCATCCCCCGTACACGCACCGCTACCCCGCCTCGCGCGGCCGTCCCACCGACGCCCGTCCGCACCCGGCCTCCCGCACCGCCTCCGCCGACCATTCGGCCACCGCCGAACCCGGAACGCCCCGGCCCCCGGGTGCGTTGACCCGCGCATGAGGATTCGGCACCCCGCCAGGCCACCGGCCCGGGCGGGGTGGTCCGGTCCGACACCGCGGCCCGACCGGCCGCGGACGGGCCGGGCACGGGGGAGAGGACGTCGCATGGTGCGGTACGGGATCCTGGGGCCGTTCGCGGTCCGCTTCGACGGGGCGGCGGTGACGGTGCCGCGCCCGCGCCAGCGCGCGGGCCTGGCCCTGCTGCTGCTCCACGCCAACCATCCGGTCAGCATCGACCGGATGGTGGACGCCCTCTGGGGCGACGCCCCGCCGCGGACGGCCCGCGCGCAGGTGCACACCGTCGTCTCCACGCTCCGCCGGGCCCTGCCGCCGCCGGCCGCGCAGGCCCTCACCCTGGACCCGGCCGGCTACCGCCTCGCCGTCCGGGACGAGGACCTGGACGCGGCGGAGTTCGGCGCCGGGTTGGCCCGGGCCCGGGAACTGGCCGACCAGGGCCGCCCGGAGGAGGCGGCCGACCGGCTCCGGCAGGCGCTGGCCCTGTGGCGCGGCGAGGCGCTGAGCGGCATCGACGCCCCGTTCGCCGCCGCGGCCCGGGCCCGCCTGGACGAAGAGCGGTTCACCGCCTACGAGTTGCTGGCCGATCTGGAACTGTCCCTCGGGCGGCACCGTGAGCTGGTGCCGGAACTGACCGCGCTCGCGGGCGAGTTCCCGGCCCGCGAGTCGATCGCCGAACGGGCCGCCGGCGCGCTCTACCGCTGCGGCCGGCAGGCCGACGCGCTCGCGGTCGTCCGGGCCACCCGGCGGGTGCTGGCCGAGGAGTACGGGCTCGACCCCGGTGAGCGGCTGCTGGAGCTGGAACGCGCGATCCTGCGGCACGAGCTGCCGGTCGACCCGCCCGCCGGCCGGCCCACCCGGGCCGACGGCGCCGGACCGGACGTCCCGGACCTCTCGGACGTCCCGGACCTCCCCGAGCGGCCGCCGAACCTGCCGACCCCGGCCCAACTGCCCCAGGTCACCTCGGGGTTCGTCGGCCGGCGGGAGGAGATCGACCGGCTGGCCGAGCTGTCCGCGGCCGGTTGCGACACCAGCCGGATCGTGGCGGTCACCGGCCCGGCCGGGGTCGGCAAGACCTCGCTGGTGCTGCGCTCGGCCCGGGAGCTGGCCGCCCAGTACCCGGACGGCCAGATCTTCGTCGACCTGCACGGCTACGACCGGGACGAGCACGAGTCGCCCGCCGGGGTGCTGGAACGCCTGCTGCTCGCCCTCGGCGTCCCCGGCCCGCTGATCCCGCACGACGAGGCGCTGCGGGAGGACCTCTACCGCTCGACGGTGGCCGGCCGCCGCCTGCTGGTGGTGCTGGACGACGCCCGGGACCACGAGCACGTCCGCCCGCTGCTGCCCAACTCGCCGCAGAGCTTCACCGTGGTCACCAGCCGGGGCAAGCTCGGCGGCCTGGTCGCCACCACGGGCGCGGTACCGCTGCGGCTCGGCGTCCTGTCGCCAGCGGACTCGGTCGAGGTGCTCGGCCGGATCGCCGGACGGGACCGGGTCGCCGACGCACCGGAGGCCGCCGGGGAGCTCGCCCGGCTCTGCGGCGGACTGCCGCTGGCCCTGCGGATCTCGGCGGTCCGGCTCGCCGAGCGGCCCGAACTGCCGCTCTCCGGCCTCGCCGCGGAACTCGCCCCCGAGGACCAGCGGCTCACCGCGCTCAGCCTGCCGGACGGCGACCTGGCCGTCTCCCGGGTGCTGGAGCACAGCTACCGCCGGCTCGGCCCGGACGCCGCCCGGCTGCTGCGGCTGCTCGGCCTGCATCCGGCCGAGTCCGTCGCGGAACCCGTCGCGGCCGCCCTGTCCGGCGGGCCGGACGCCCCGCTCGGCGCCTCCGGGGCGGCCGTCCGGCCGCTGCTGCGGATCCTGGAGTCGCTCCACCTGATCGAGCCGGCCGCCGACGGCCGCTACCGGATGCACGACCTGGTCCGGCTGTACGGGCGTCAGCTCGCCGCCGAGGACCCGGCGGCCTCGGCGGCCGCCCGGGAGCGGATGGTCGACTGGTACGTCACGGTCGCCGACGCCGCCCGGCGGCTGATCGCCCCGGCCGGGCCGCACGTCCCGGTCGAACCGCGCCACCCCTGGGTCGGCCCGTACCCGTTCGAGGACGCGATCGCGGCCCGGGCCTGGCTCCGGGCGGAGGCTGGCACCCTGCTCGCCCTCACCCGGCTCGCCGCCTCGCTCGGCGACCACCGCACGACCTGGCAGCTGGCCGTGGTGCAGCAGAACCACCTGATCGGCAGCTGCGGACTCGACGCCCTGGTGGAGACCCAGCAACTCGGCGAGCACGCGGCCGTCCTGGCGGGCCACGGCCCGGCCGCCGCCGCGCTGGCGAGCAGCGTGGGCATCACCTTCGCGATCCGGCGGGACGCCCGGGCCCGCAGGTACCTGCTGCGGGCCGTCAACGGCTTCCTCGCCCTCGGCGACCTGCGCCGCGCGGCCGGCACCCGGCTGTACCTCGGCGACCTGGACAACGGGACCGCCCACCGGTTGTGCCTCGCGGCGCTGGGCCGCCCGGTGCCGGAGGACGAGGGGTTCCTCGAACGGGCCGTCCGGGCGCGGCTCGCGGAGTCCGCCTGACCGCCCGGGGCGCGGGAAAGCCGCAGGCCGTGACGGGTGGGGCGGACGGGTAGGCGATGGAGAGCCGGCGAGTAGTGGGACCGCTGAGGATGGTGGACACAGCCCCGCCGGGCCCGACCCGGCAGGTCTGACGGGCCACTTCGGTCCGGCACGTGACTCACCTCAAGGAGACGATCATGCAGAACGACATCACCGAGCTCGACGTCCAGGTCCAGGTCGAGGACGAGGTCGCCGCCATCGAGATCCGCATGCTCGACCGGATCGAGACCATCGGCCTCAAGTCCGCCCAGGGCTGAGCTTCGACACCCAGCGGTACCCGGTGCCGGCGGGGGCTTCCCCCGCCGGCACCTCCGCGTCACCGCCGACCGTCCGCGTCGCCGCCGACCGTCCGAGCACCGCCGCCCCCTGCGCCCGCACCGCCCGTCCACCGAACTCCCGGGGAGAGCCGCCCTGATGAGACTGCCACAGGTCAAGTTCGACCACCTGCCCTACCGCACCGACGACGGCTCGGTGCGGATCGGCGGCGAGCTCTACGGCCTCGGGGCCGAGATCCGCGACCCGCACGGCTGGGTCTGGACGGCCCTCGGCCTGCTCGACGGCACCCGCGGCGTGGACCGGATCGTCGCCGAACTGTGCGCCGAACACCGCACGTTGACGCCTGACGAGGCGGCCCGACTGGTCCGCGGACTGATCGGCACCGGCTACGTCGAGGACGCGGCCGGCACCGGTACCGACCTGCTCAGCGCCGCCGAACAGGACCGGTACGCCAGGAACCAGGCCTTCTTCCGCCGGACCGACCTCCGGCCCCGGGAGAACCAGTGGGACGCCCAACTGAAGCTCAAGGCCGCGAGCGTGCTGGTGCTCGGCGTCGGCGGCACCGGCAGCCACGCCGCCTGGGCGCTCGCCGCGGCCGGGGTCGGCCGGCTGCACTGCGTCGACCCGGACCGGGTCGAGGTCTCCAACCTGACCCGTCAGGTCCTGTACACCGAGGCCGACCTCGGCCGCCCCAAGGCGGAGGTCGCCGCCGAGCGGCTGCGCGCCGTCAACTCCGGCATCGAGGTCACCCACGACCTCCGCACGGTGGACGGCCGGGCCGCGCTCGCCGACCTGGTCACCGGCCACGACGCCCTCGCCCTGTGCGCGGACGAGCCGGACAGCGAGACCATCCGGGGCTGGGCCTCCGAGGTCTGCGCCGAGACCGGCGTCCCCTGGGTCGGCGGCGGCTACAACGGCCCGTTCGTCTCCGTGGGCACCTTCACCCGGGAGGGTCCCTGCTTCCAGTGCGTCGCCGCCGGCGAGGAGGCCAAGCTGTCGGCCGGACCGCCGCCCAGACTCGGCGGCGCGGGCGTGCTCTCGGCCTCCGCCGGGATCTCCGGCAACCTCGTCGCCTACGAGGTGATCGCCCTGCTCACCGGGACCTCCCGACTGGCCCCGGGCTACATGCGGACGGTCAACCTGATCGCCCCGGACGACCAGCCGCTGGTCCGCCACGAGCGCCGGCCCGACTGCCCCAACTGCCGTGGCTGAGGCGGTCCGGGAGGACGCCCGGGTGGTCTTCCACCCGCTCGGCATGCGCGAGGACGCCGGGGAGTGGATCGTCGGCCGGGCCGACACCGGCGACTTCGTGGCGCTGCCGTCCGAGGGCGTCCAGGCGATCCGCCTGCTCCGGTCCGGGCTGACGGTGGCCGAGACGGCCGCGCGGATCCGCCAGGACACCGGACGCCGGCTGGCGGTCGCCTCCTTCGTGACCTCCCTGACGGCGCTGGGCTTCGTCCGCTCGGTGGACGGCCGTGCGGTGGACTCCGCCCCGCCGGTGCGGTCCAGCCTGCCGTGGATCCGCACCGAGCACGTCCGCTGGCTGCTCAGCCCGGTCGTCCCGGTGCTCCTGCTCGCGGTCGCGGCGGCGGCCGCCGTGGTGCTGGCCGTGCGGCCGGAGCTGCGGCCGAGCTGGCACGACCTGGTCTGGAGCGACCGCGGCACCTTCGTGCTCGCCGGACAGGCCGCGCTCACCTGGGCACTGCTCTACGTCCACGAGCTGTCCCATCTGCTGACCGCCCGCGCGGCCGGGGTGCCGGGGACGATCCGGCTGGGCACCCGGCTGCAGTTCCTGGTGATGCAGACCGACGTCTCCGGCATCTGGCAGTGCACCCGGCGGGTGCGCTGCACGGTCTACCTCTCCGGCATGGTCCTGGACCTCGCGACCGCGGGCGGCTGTGTGCTGATCCAGGCCGGCACCGGCCCGAACCGGCTGCTGTCCCTGCTCGCGCTCAGCAAACTGCTCGCGGTGGCCGTCGAGTTGATGGTCTTCATGCGGACCGACGTCTACTTCCTGCTCCAGGACCTGCTCTCCTGCCGCAACCTCTACCGGGACGCGGGGGCCTACTGCCGCCACCTCGCGGCCCGCTGCCTGGGCCGGCCCCGCCCCGACCCGCTGGCCGCCCTGCGGCCGAGGGAGCGGCGCATCGTGCGCGGGTACGCGGTGCTGATGGTGCTGGGCACCCTCGGCTCGCTGCTCCTCGGCTACCTGGTCTTCGCCGAGGTGACCCTGGTGCTCCTCACCCGGGCCCTGCACACCCTCGGCGGTCCGGCCGACCCGCTCTCCCTCGCCGACGCGGTCGCCACGGTCGTCGCCCTGGTCGCCACCCAGGGCCTGTGGGTGCGGGCCTGGTGGCGCCGGCACGGCCCGAAGGTCCGGCCCGCGCTGCGGTCCCTGCTCCGGCACTCCGGGACGGCGGCGAGCCCCGGAGCCGAGCGGTAGCGCCGTCCGTCGCGAGTCGTCGTGATCCGGCGCTCGACCGGGAGGGCGCCCGACTGGTATCGATAGGGGCGTGCGATTCGAACTGGTGCCGATGCCGGACGAGGTGGGGGAACGCCCTCGGGACGAGCGCGGCTACCCGGTGCCGGCGATCACCCCCTGGCAGGACGGGCAGCCGCAGTTCGCGCTGACCGACCACGGGCGCAGCGCCGACTGCGCGTTGGAGCGCAAGTGCTCGGTGTGCGGGAGGTTCATGCCGCGCGGCCCGGTGTGGCGGGTGGTCGGGCCGTCCGAGAGCGCCGCGATCGCGGAGGCGCTCGCGGCGGGGCGCCCGTACCGCAACGGTGCCCCGACCCTGGAGGGGCCGGGGCACCGCGCCTGCATGCTCTACGCCGCGATGGTGTGCCCGTACCTGGCCCGGCCCAATGCGCGCCGGAAGGTGACCGCCGCCGAGGCGCCGGACGGGCTGACCGCCGCCGCCGTCCGTGGCGCGGCGCGCGGCGGGACGGGGGCGGTGGTCGGGTTCGGCGACTACGAGTACGCGGTCACCGGGACCCGGGTGCTGTTCCGCTTCCTCGACCTGGTCGAGTTCCTGCCGCACGAGTCGGCGGACGAGCACCTCGCCGAGCTGCGTGCCGAGTTGGCCCGGACGGCCGGAGCGGAGCAGCCGTGACTCACGGCCGGTAGGAGGGCAGGCCCTTGATGGTGGAGACCTGGGTCGGCGCCGCCGAGCCGTCGGCCGGCACGGTGCTGACGCCGTCCGGGGTGCGGGCCGCGAGGGTCTTGCCGTCGGGGGACCAGGCCGGCTCGGTGTAGTCCGTGGTGGCCGAGGGGGTGAGGTCCTTCTCGGCCTTCTGGGTGTAGTCGGTGGACCGGCTGAACAGGTGGTCGTGGCCGTTCACCGAGCGGACGAAGACGAGGTGGTCCCCGTCCGGGGACAGGGCCGGCTGGGAGCCCTTGCCGATGTCGTGGGTGTTCGGGCGGATGTAGTCGTCGTAGACGTACACCTCGTTCGCCGGGGTGTTGGCGTAGGCGATGCTGCCCTGCTGGCCGCCCGCGTTGGCCCAGGTGTTGCCGGTCTTCGGCGGCTGCGGGATGCCGTTGTCGGTGCCGCCCTCGGAGCTGCTCGGGGTGAGCACCTGCGGGGTGCCGCCCTTGGCCGGGATGCTCTCCAGCTGCAGTACGCCGCCCTTGCTGGAGGCGAACACGATGTTGTTGAAGCGCTCGACGCCGCCGGGCACGCCGTCCCCGTTGAGCTCCTTGGTGGCGTGCTGCCAGGTCGGGTGGGACCAGGCGTCGCCGCTGGGGGCCTTGGCGAGGGTGGACTTGGCGCTGCCGTCCGGGTTGGCGGTGACCAGGTTGCCGTCGCCGTCGACGAAGACGACCTTCTTGCCGTCGGGGGACCAGGCGAGGTCGCGGACCACCGTGCCGAAGTCCACGGTGGCGCCGTTCATCGCGACGCTCCTGGTGCCCGTGCTGATGGTCAGGTGGTTGGCCGCGGAGGTGCCGTTGACCTCCTTGCCGCCCGGTGCGGGGCTGCCCGCGTGCGATCCCCCGCCCGGTGCCGCGCTGCCCGGAGCCGCCGAGCCGGTCGCGCCGGGGGCGGCGGAGCCGGGGTCGCTGTTGTCGGGGCCGCAGGCGGACAGCAGGACCGCGCTCGCGGTCGTCATCAGAGCGATCGCTGCGGCGGTGCCGAATCGGTTGCGCACGGACATTTCCGGGTCCCCCTTGGATGGTGCTGACGTTCGCCGTCGTCGAGCTGCGACGGGTTCGGTGTGTTCGACAAGGAGGTTCCCAGTTCGAGGTCAGCGGTCGGTGCGCGCCGTGTCACAGCCGTGGAACAGCGCGGCCCGATGCGGCGTCAGTCGGCCTGCGCCGCACGGGCCGGGGCTGCTCAGAGCCCGAGTGCGGTGAGGCCCGGGTGGTCGTCGGGGCGGCGGCCGAGCGGCCAGTGCAGCAGCCGTTCCCCGGCGGTGATCGGCAGGTCGTTGATCGAGGCCAGCCGCCGGGCCATCAGCCCGTGCTCGTCGAACTCCCAGTTCTCGTTGCCGTACGCGCGGTGCCAGCCGCCGTGCTCGTCGTGCCACTCGTAGGCGAAGCGGACCGCGATCCGGTGGCCGTCGTACGCCCAGAGCTCCTTGATCAGGCGGTAGTCGAGCTCGCGCTGCCACTTGCGGGTGAGGAAGGCGGCGATCTGCTCCCGGCCGGTGAGGAACTCGGCGCGGTTGCGCCAGCGGCTGTCGGGTGTGTACGCGAGGGCGACGCGCTGCGGGTCGCGGGTGTTCCAGGCGTCCTCGGCGGCGCGGACCTTGCGGTGGGCGCTCTGCTCGGTGAACGGCGGGACGGGAGGGCGCTGTTCGGTCACGGGCTTCTCCTCGGGAACGGGCATTCCACGGGCGAGAACGATCGTTCTCGCTCTGGTTGGTACTCTAGGAGAACGAGCGTTCTCACGCAAAAAGACCCCGAGGAAGGGCGGAGCAGATGGAGCAGCCGGACCCGCGGACCCGGATCCTCGACGCGGCCGAGGAGCTGTTCTACGGACAGGGCGTCCAGGCGGTCGGGATGGACGCCGTCCGGGCCGCCTCCGGGCTGACCCTGCGCCGCGTCTACCAGCACTTCCCGTCCAAGAACGAGCTGGTCGAGGCCTATCTGCTGCGCCGGGACGCGCGCTGGCGGGCGAGCCTGGCCGTGCACGTGGCGCGGGCCGGCGGCACGCCCCGGGACCAGCTGCTCTCGGTCTTCGACTGGCTCGGCCGGTGGTTCGCCGAGCCGGGCTTCCGCGGTTGCGCGTTCGTGAACTCCTTCGGCGAGCTGGGCGCCACCAGCCCGGCCGTGGCGGCCGCCGCCCGGCACCACAAGGAGGAGTTCGCCGGCTTCCTGGCCGGCCTGGTCGAGGCCGTCGGCGCCCCGCCCGCCACCGCCGGGCAGCTCGCCCTGCTCGCGGAGGGCGCGATCACCGTCGCGGCCGTGCACGGGGACCCGAGCGCCGCCGCGGACGCCCGGGCGGCGGCCGGGGTGCTGCTGGACGCCGCCGCCCCGGCGGCCCGAGGGGTCGGGTAGGGGGCGGGTAGGGGGCCGGGGTCCGGGCCCACACTCCCGGACCCCGGGGCGGGACGGCTCAGCCGATGGTGTAGCCGGAGCCGAAGGCGGTGATGGTGAACGGGCCGTCCAGGTCGTAGTTGCCGCCGGCGGCGATCCGGCGCAGGCACTCGACCCGGTCGACGGACTTGCGCCACTCGTCGGCCGTGGAGGAGTTGGCGGGGTTGTTCAGGTCGTCGATCCGGACGTCGAAGAAGGCGTCCAGCCAGGCGTGTTCACCGGCGGCCGAGGGCGATCCGACCTTGGCGACGGTCCGGCCGATCAGTGCGGGCAGGGCGTCGTACTCGCTGCCGTTGCCGTGCTGGATGGAGGCGTCGTAGAGCTCGGCGCGGGCCAGCGCGGTGCCGAGGCCGAGCCGGTCGGCCTGGTCCATGGCCGGGGCGAAGTAGCGCCGGTCGACCTGGTCGTCCTGGACCTGCCGGAAGGCCGGGTCCTGGGCGGCCTGCTTCCAGGCGGCGATGTAGTCGGCCTCGGGCAGGCCGCTGGTGTCGCCGCTGCCGGACGCGGCCAGGCGCTCCAGCTCGGGGACGAAGCGGGCGAGCGGGTTGTCGGGGGAGACGGCGGTGTACGCGCGGACCACCTTGAGGGCGTCACCGTCGTTGGTGGTGAACCCCGCCCGGCCGGCGGTGACGCCGCGGCCGTCGTTGATGTTCTCCGCGTAGCCGTACTGGATCTCGGTGGTGCTGTTCTCGAAGACGCTGATCAACTGGTCGGCCCGGCGGCGCTGGTCGGGGGTGAGGCCGCCGGCGGCGAGCCGAGTGCCGACCGTAGCGGGGGTGCCGGTCGCGGTGGTCGCGGTGGTCGCGGTGGTCGCGGTGGTCGCGGTGGCGACGGTGGTCGGGCCGTCGGGCGTCGCCTGCGCCGCGTCGGCGGCACAGGCGGTGCCGGTGGTCAGGGCGACCGTCGCGAGGGCGACGGCGAGGCGGTGGCTCCGGGAAACTCGCATGGGGTGCTCCGATCTCCGGCGGTGCGACCGCCGGAGGCAGTGGGGGGTGGCGCGGCCCGCTGGTCAGGGCGGCGCCGTGGGGGAAGAGCGCGAGCTCGCGGCAGCAGAGTAGGGGCCGGAGCGAGCGGAGGTCCATAAAGTAAGGAAACTTTCCTAATAAAATTGCGTAAGGATCCGCACGGCCCGGCGGTGGCCTGCGGTCGTCGCCGGGCGGCCCGGGCCGGTGATACCGTCCGACCGTCTGGCGGCCGGGCGCCCCGGCCGTCGCCGGTCCCGGCCCACGGACTCCTGCACCGCCGCACCGCCGCCCTCCGCGGTCCGCACGCACCTCACCCGTCCAGGGAACCGCACTCCCCGCTGTCCGGGGCGGTCGGGCGCGCACCCGGGGGACCCGACCGAACCCGACCAGCAGAGAGCCCCCTCCGATGAGCATCCCTGCCGCTCCCCGCTCCACCGTCACCCCGCTGCGCCGGCCGCCCCGGTTGGTGGCCACCGACCTCGACGGAACGATCGTGCGCGGCGACGGCACCGTCTCCGCCCGCACCGTGGCCGCCTTCGCCCGGGTCGAACGGGCCGGCAGTCAGGTCGTCCTGGTCACCGGCCGACCACCGCGCCTGATGGGCGAGATCGCGGCGGCCTTCGGGCACCGGGGCACGGCGGTCTGCTCCAACGGCGCTTTCGGCTACGACCTGCGCACCCGGACCGTGGTCGCCGAGCGGCCGATCCCGTCCGAGGTGCTCGCCGAGACCGCCCGGCGGCTGCGCGCGGCCGCCCCGGGCATCGGGCTGGCGGTCGAGTACGCCCAGGAGCTGGCCGCGGACGCGCACTACGAGGCGGGTGCCTGGGACACCGACATCACCGTCGAACGCCTCGACGACGCACGGCTGTTCGGCCGGCCGGCGCCCAAACTGGTGGGTCGGCACCCGACGCTGTCGGCGGACGAACTGCTGGCGCTGGTCCGCCCGGCGATCGGCGGGCTGGTCACCGTCTACCACGCCAACGGCGAGCGGCTGGTCGAGGCGGTGGCCCAGGGCGTGAGCAAGGCCGCCGCGCTCGGTGAACTGGCGCGGCGGCACGGGATAGCGCCGGAGCAGGCGGTGGCGTTCGGCGACATGCCCAACGACCTGCCGATGATGGCCTGGGCGGGCACCTCCTACGGCGTGGCCAACGCCCACCCCGAGGTGCTGGCGGCGGTGGACCACGTGATCGGCGGCAATGACGAGGACGGTGTGGCGGAAGTCCTGGAGCGACTGTTCCCGGCGGCCTGAGGCACGGGTGCGGCGGGCGGGGCTCCCAGGGCCCCGCCCGCCGCGTCTGCGGCGCCCGGGATCAGGGCGCGTCGGTGTGGGTGAGGGTCTCCCAGCCGATGAAGTAGTTCGCCCCGAACGGGCTGTGCGCGGCCACGTACTGCTCCGTCTGCGGCATCGGGATGCCCTCGCGCAAGTGGTACTCGTTGTAGGCGAGTTGCACGGCCGGGCCCAGGCCGGTGTTCACCGAACCCCCGCACAGCCAGTCCGGCGCGTCCGCGCCGTTGTCGTAGGCGGTGTGGAACTCCAGTGCCTTGACCAGGCGTTCGCGGCCCTCGCCCCACAGGTCGAGGCCCTGCAGCCGGGCCGTCTCGGCGGTCTGGGCGGCGGCCTCCAGGCCCCAGCCGGTGTGGCCGAAGTCCCGGCAGGTCTCCTGGGCCAGCCCGTCCGCGAAGCTGGACTGGCCGTTCCAGTACTTGACCAGCGCGGACCGGCCCTGGATCCCGGAGTCCGCCGGTGCCACCGGCAGGTCGCCGTCGGAGGAGAGATAGACGTACGCGGGCAGGCGGTGCCGCCAGAGCTCGGTGGCCCGGTCGAACAGCCCGTGGTCGTCCAGGAACACCGCGATGCCCATCAGGGCGTCGGTCTCGATCAGCTCCCAGTTGCCGTTCTTGCGCGGGCTGCCGGGGGTCAGCTCCGGCACGTAGGCGGTGCGCAGCATGGTGGCGAAGCGGTCGATCGAGTCCGCCGACCAGCCGGCGCCGGTGTAGCGGATCAGCTCGGCGGCGCGGGCCCAGTTGTTGCCGGACCAGCCGGTCTGCAGCTGGGCGTTGGTGTTGGTGTGCTCCTGGATCACGCCGGACCAGGCGTCCATGATGGCGATCGCCTTGTCGGCGTACCGCTGGTCGCCGGTGAGCGCCCACTGCAGGGCGTGCGCGTAGGCGGCCATCGAGTCGTCGCGCTCGTCCGAGCAGCCGTTGTTGGGGTGCGAGCTGGAGCCGCACTCGACGGTGGCGCGCGGCTTGGGCTGCCAGTCGAGCGAGGCGTACTTGCTGGCCTTCAGGTCGGCGAGGGCGGAGGTCCAGGGCTCCGCTCCGGCATCCAACTTGGCTTTGATGAAGGCGAGTTGCTGCGAGCTGACCAGCACGCCGGGGTGCTGGAAAGCGGCGGCGGGCTTGGCTACGGGCTTCGCGGCCTGGGCGGGGCCGGCGGCGAGCGGCAGCAGGAGGGCGGCGAGCGCGGCCCCGGTGACGAGTGTCCTGACGGTGGTGCGACCCATGGGGAAGTCGTCCTCTCGATGTGGGGGAGGAGCCGGGGAGGTCGTACTCAGGTGTCGGCAACTATTAGGAAAGATTCCTGACGAGTGCGAGTCGCATTGAACCACCAACCGGTGACCGTGCCAAGGCCTCGTTTATTGCCTGTTGATCACCGCCGCCTAGCGTCGCCCCCATGAACGAGAGGACGGCCGAGCGGCCGGGGACGGCGCCCGAGGGGCGGATCACGGAGCAGGACACCGAGCGGTTCCGGCAGTTGCTGGCCGGGCTGGAGAGCTCGCTGGCGGCGGACCGGGAGGTGGCGGGGCGTGAGGCCTGAGGAGGCCGTCGAGCCGCGCCCGGTGGTGGTGCCGCTCTGGCGAAGAGCCGAGCAGGTCGCGGACGCGGACCGGCCCGGGGTGCTGCGGGGGCACCCCGGGCCGGTGGCGTTCGATCAGCCGGCGCTCACGCCGGAGCAGATCCGGCAGGCCGTCGGTTCGACCGTGATCTGACGATCCATCAGCAGTCGCAGCCGCAGTCGCACCCGTCGCAACCGCAGTTGTCGCAGCCGCACTTGCTGCAGCAGTCACAGCAGTTGCAGCAGTCGCCACAGCCGGGGTCGCAGTCGCAGCAGTCGCAGCAGTCGTGCCGCTCGCAGAAGCCCTTGCGGCGCTCCCGGCTGAATGGGTCGTTGTGCTCGCAGCAGAGCAACTGGCAGGTGCAGGCCATCAGGGCCCACACCGCGCACCCGGCGAGCAGGTTGCGCGGGTGCGGCGGCTTGCCGCCGGGCGGCGGGCCGAAGCCGGGCCCCTGGGGCACCCACGGGGGCACCGGCGCCTGGTTCGGGTCCTGACCGGGGTACGGGCCGCCGGGGTAGCCGGGCGGGGCCTGGCGCGGCGGCGCGTCCTGCGGGTGCTCCGCGACACCGGCCCCGCCGGCCCCGCCGGTGCGGCAGTTCGCCGCGTGTCCGGTCCGGCCGAAGACCCGGTCCACCGCGCTCTGGGTCTCGTGCCCGAGCAGCACGTGCACCAGTGACCGGTCGGACAGTTCCACCTCGCGCAGCGCGAGCCGGATGCCGTGCACCGCGTCCCGGCACAGCCGTTCGGCCTCGGCGCGGTCGGTGCCGGTGGCGGTGAGCGGGTTCCAGGCGCCCGAGGCGGCGTCGGCGGTCTGGTCCTCGGCCGCGTCCAGGAGGTGGGCGAGCCGGCCGAACAGCCGTCCGGCCTCGGCCAGCGGGGCGGCGTTGCCGGGGCGGCCGGCGATCACGGCGGTGTGCGCGAAGGCGGCCGAGGTGGCGGTCTCGGTGGGCTCGGTGACCAGCAGCACGGAGCTGCCTGGCAGTAGTGAGCGCTCCAACTCGCCCTGGCGGGAGGCGGCGTCGAGCAGCACGGCGGTGTCGAAGCCGACCGTGGAGGCGCTGCCGGCGCTCTGCCGGTCCCAGTGCCGGGTCACCGCGCGGGCCCCGGCGGCGACCGGGCGGCGGGCGAAGACGCCGTCCCGGTCCTCGACGTGGTCGCGGATCTTCACCGAGGCGAGCGCCAGCGAGACGGCCGCCGCCAGCCGGGCGCCCTCACCCTTGGCGACCGAGGCGGTCCGCATCCCGCGCAGCGGGCACGGCCCGGCGGTGCGGCGCCAGGAGGAGTCCTCCCGGGCGGCCTGGGCCTCGACCAGGACGGAGATGATCAGGCCGTCGTAGTTGGTGGCGGTCCGGGCCAGCTGCCCGTGGTCGTCCCGCAGGGCGAGGCAGAGCCCGCACAGGTGCGCCATCCAGGAGGCCTGGAGGCGCTCGGACAGCTTGTGCCTGCACGGTCTGATGATGCCGAACACGATCGTGGTCCCCCCGTTGCGCGAACGGCCGCTGACCGGCCGCTTTGTCGGCGCACATCATATGATCACCGCTTTGGTCGGATGTCGGCGTCGGCCGGTTCGAGGCCGAGCCGCCGTCAGACCTTCACCAGGTCCGCCAGAACCCGGAACGGTGATCTCACATCCGGGATAGCATCACGAATATGGGAATCGACACCGCCGCCGACGAGCGGCTGGCACAACGGCTCGCCGAGTTGCGGGTCGAACGCGGCTGGACCCTGGAGGAGTTGGCGCAACGCGCCGACGTCAGCCGGTCCACCCTGTCCCGGGTCGAGCGGGCCGAGGTCAGCCCGACCGCCGCACTGCTCGGGCGGCTCTGCGCCGTCTACGGGCGGACGATGTCCCGGCTGCTCGCCGAGGTGGAGTCCGGCCCGGCCCGGCTGGTCCGGGCCGAGGAGCAGCAGCTCTGGCAGGACGGGGCGACCGGCTTCGTCCGCCGCTCGATCTCCCCGCCGCACGGCTCGCTGCACGCCGAGATCATCGAAGGCCGGCTCCCCGCCGGGGCCGACATCGCCTACGACCGCCCCTGCCTGCCCGGACTGGAGCACCACCTCTGGCTGTTCGAAGGGCGGTTGGAGCTGACCCTGGACGGCGAGCCGCAGCTGCTCGGCCCCGGCGACTGCCTGCGCTACGGCTCCGGCACCAGCCGCTTCCGCAGCCTCGGCCCGGGCGAGGCCCGCTACGCCCTCGTGGTGGTCGAGCCGTGAGCGCCGCCGACGGACCGGGCGGGCCGATACCGGAGCCCGGCCCGCTGTCGGAGCCCGACCCGAACCCGAACCCGACACCGAACTCGACGCCGGAGCCGATGCCGGTGGCGGACCCGATCCCCGAGACGAACCCGTCCCGGCGGAAGGAGCGCTTCGACGCCGCCGGGCGCCGCG
This sequence comes from Kitasatospora sp. NPDC089509, assembly GCF_044749365.1. Classification (NCBI taxonomy): domain Bacteria; kingdom Bacillati; phylum Actinomycetota; class Actinomycetes; order Kitasatosporales; family Streptomycetaceae; genus Kitasatospora; species Kitasatospora sp. NPDC089509. The sequence continues at coordinate 363,284 of NZ_JBIVHS010000002.1, forward strand.
TCCTGCTGGTCTGCGTCGCGGGCGGCTTCACCACCCTGCTCGACCAGTCCGTCCTCAACACCTCCGTCCCCGCCCTGCGCGAGAGCCTGCACGCCCACCCCGCCCACCTGCAGTGGATCGTGGCCGGCTACTCGCTCGCCTTCGGCCTCGCGCTGATCCCCGGCGGGCGGCTCGGCGACGTCAAGGGCCGCAAGTGGTTCTTCGTCACCGGCCTCGCCCTGTTCACCCTGGTCAGCCTGGTCTCCGCGACCGCCACCGACCCGACCGTGCTGATCGCCGCCCGGCTGCTCCAGGGCGCCGGCGCCGGCCTGGTCAACTCCCAGATGATCGGCACCCTCCAGGACGTCTTCGACGGCCAGCTGCGCGCCCGCGCCCTCGGCATGTACGCCGTCACCGGCAGTCTGGCCTTCGCCCTCGGCCCGCCGATCGGCGGCCTGGTGCTGGCGGCGGCCGGCCCCGAACTCGGCTGGCGGATCACCTTCCTGCTCAACGTCCCGTTCGGCCTGGCCACCCTCGCCCTCGCCGTGCGCCACCTGCCCAAGCCCCGCCCGGCCACCCGGCAGACCGATCTCGACCTGCTCGGCCTGCTGCTGGTCGGCGCCCTCACCCTCGTCCTGATGCTGCCCTTCGTCCAACCGCCCGGCTGGGCCGGCTGGTCGGCCTTCGCGGCCGGCGCACTGGCGCTGCTCGGCGCGCTCGTCCACTGGCAGCGCCGCTACGCCCGCAGCGGCGGACACCCGCTGATCCACCCCGCGCTCACCCGCTCCGCGCCGTACGCGCTGGGCACGGCCACCGCGATGGCCCAGTTCGGCTCCTCGCTGGCCGCCTCGCTCGTCCTCACCATGTTCCTCCAGGACGGGCTGGGCCTGTCCCCGATGGGCGCCGCGCTGGTCTCGCTGCCCTCGGCGCTGGCCATGGGGACCTCCTCCGCGCTCGCCTGGCGGGTGGTGCAACGGCTCGGCCGACGCACCGTCACCCTCGGGATGGTCGGCTCGACGCTGGCCATGCTGCTCAGCGGACTGGTCGCGCACTGGGCGCCGGTCGCGGTGCTGCCCTGGCTGCTCGCCCTGCTCCAACTGCTCAGCGGCGCCTCGGTCGGCCTGATGGGCTCCACCAACCAGGCCTATGTGCTGCGCCACGCGCCCGCCGAGGCGGCCGGGGTCAGCGGCGCGATCCTGCAGATGGCCCAGCGGATCGCGGCGGCCGTCGCGGTCTCCGCGCTGTCCGGGGTCTACCTGCGGGAGACCGCCGGGGGTGGCGGCCACCGCTCCGCCTACCTGGCGGCCAGTCTGGTCTGCGCGGCGGTGGCCGGACTCGCCGTCCTGGCCTCGGTGTTCGCCGGCCGGGCGACCGCCCGCGAGCGGAGCCCCGCCGAGCCGGTCGCGGTGAGCCGGGGCCGTACGGCCGTCCGCTGAGTCCCGGCTCCGGCTCCGGCTCCGGCGGTGGCGGCGGGCGTGCGGGCGGGCGTGTGCCGAGGGCGAACACATGCCTGGTGACGGCAGGTCGGCGCGTACGGTGGCGGGCATGACGACAGTACGGACGGTGCAGTTGCCCGAGGTCACGCTCGCCTACCGCGAGAGCGGCCGCCCCGACGGCCCGCCGCTGGTGCTGCTGCACGCCCTCGGCGAGCGCGCCGCCGACTGGGACGTGGTGCTGCCCGAGCTCGCCCCCGACCACCACGTGTACGCGCTCGACCTGCGCGGCCACGGCGACAGCGGCCGCACCGCCGAGTACGGCCTGGAGCGGATGCGCGGGGACGTGCTCGCCTTCCTCGACGCGCTCGGCCTGGCCCGGGTCGACCTGGTCGGCCACTCGATGGGCGGCGCCGTCGCCCACCTGCTCGCCCAGGCCGCCCCGGAGCGGGTCGACCGGCTGGTCCTGGAGGAGATCCCGGCGCTGTACCCGCGCCCGGCCAGCGTGCCGTCCGAGGGGGCGGAGGAGCCGGCGCACTTCGACTGGGCGATGGTCCGGGCCCTCAAGGCGCAGTTCGACGACCCCGACCCGGCCTGGCGGGAGGGCCTGACCCGGATCACCGCCCGCACCCTGGCCGTCGCGGGCGGGGCCGCCAGCTACGTCCCGCAGGAGCGGATCGCCGAACTCGCCCGGCTGATCCCGGACTGCCGCCTGGTCACCATCGAGGCCGGGCACCTGGTGCACAGTGCCCGGCCGGCCGAGTACGTGGCCGGCGTGGCGCCGTTCCTGGCGGTCTGACCGGGCGGCCGTCCGACCGGGCGGCGGCCCGGCGCCGTCAGCCGAAGACGATCGCCCGCCCGGTGGCCAGGCTGGCCCGGCAGGCCAGGTACAGCCGGTGCCAGGTGAAGACCTCGGCCTCGAACGGGTCGTCCTCCGGCAGCGCGGCCAGCCGGGCCTCCTCCGCCGGGGCGAGCGAGCCGTCCGCCTCCAGCCGGATCCCGAGGGCGGCGGCGAACCCCCGGAGCTCGGCGAGCAGGCCGGCCGTGGAACCCACCATGGCGCCGCCGGGCACCCCGGACTCCTGGGGCAGGAACAGCGGGTCCTCGTCCTCGAAGTCCGCCGGTATGTAGTAGCCCTCGCAGTCGGAGTGGCAGAGCAGGTGCGAGTCGAACATCACCGTCTCGTCGTCGACCAGCTCCCGCTCCTCCTCGTACTGCTCCGGGCTGACCCCGCGCGCCGCGGTGACCGGCTCGCCCACCCGGTGCAGCACGTACACCCGGCGCAGCCCGGACAGGTAGCTGTACGGGAAGCCGGCCGAGAAGGCCTCGCCCTCCCCGGCCGGCCCGGCCGGCTCCCGCCAGGCCACCCCCTCGGCCTCCAGCGCCCGGTGCAGCACCTCGGCCGCGCCCCGCCACTCGGGGGTGCTGAGCGCCCCCACACTGATCGACAGTCCCATGGTCGCCAATCTAGCGGCGGGGTACGACAGTTCCGCTCAGACCCCCGGTTCGGCGGGCAGCCGCCCGCTGCGCACCGCCGTCAGCAGCTCGGCGTGGTCGGCCTCGGTGCGGTCCGCGTAGCCGACGGCGAAGGCGGCGACGGCCTCGTCCAGGGCCTCGCTCTTGCCGCAGTACCCGGCCAGCAGGCCCGGGTCGGCGGTGTGGGCGTGCGCCCGGGCGAGCAGCGCGCCGGTGATCCGGGCGTAGTCGTCCAACTGGGCCGGCAGCAGCGCGGCCGGGTCCACGCTGCCCTTGCGGTTGCGGAACTGCCGTACCTGGTACGGCAGCCCGTCGACGGTCGTCCAGCCGAGCAGGGTGTCGCTGACCACCTGCATGTGCTTCTGGCCGAGCACCACCCGGCGGCCCTCGTGCTCCTCCGGCCGCCGCCCGGCGCCGTCCAGGTACGGCAGCAGCGCGGACGGCCGGGCCTCCTTCACCTGCAGCACCAGCGGCTGGTCCCGGTGGTCGGTGAGCAGTACGACGTACGAGCGGGTGCCGACGCTGCCCGTGCCGACCACCCGGAAGGCCACGTCCTGCACCCGGTAGCGGGACAGCAGGGTGCGCACCTCGGCGGGGACCGTCGCCACGTACGGGCCGAGCGCCTCGGCCACCGCCCGGGCGGTGGCGTCGGTGACCTCGGTGAGCACCGGCGGAGCCGCCGTGAACCGTCGGCCGCCGTCCGCGGTCCGGGTGGTGCTGCGGGCGGCGAACCGGGCACTGGTGTTGCCGAGCGCCTTCGTCTCGACCTTCCGCAGCACCTCGGCGAGGTCGTGCGCCTCGGTGAAGGACACCAACTGCTCGTCCGCGACGGCGTTCCAGGCGTCCAGGGCGGGCAGCTTGGCCAGGGTGCGGATGGTCCGGCGGTAGGAGCCGGCCGCGTGCTGGGCGGCCGCCCGGGCGGTGGTCTCGCTCGCCCCGGTCTCCCGCCCGGCCAGCACCAGACTGGTGGCGAGCCGCTTGAGGTCCCACTCCCAGGGGCCGGGCACCGTCTCGTCGAAGTCGTTGATGTCCATGACCAGTTGGCCGCGGGCGTCGCCGTACAGGCCGAAGTTGGCGGCGTGCGCGTCGCCGCACAGCTGCGCGCTGACGCCGGTCACCGGGGTGCCCGCGAGGTCGGCGGCCATCAGCCCGGCCGAGCCGCGCAGGAAGGCGAACGGGGTGGCGGCCATCCGGCCCACCCGGATCGGCACCAGGCCGGGGATCCGGCCCGCGTTGGACGCCTCCAGGGCCGCCACCGCGGTGGGCCGGTCGGCCGCGGGCGCGAACTCCGCGTGCCGCTCCCGGGGGACCCGCAGGCGCAGCGCCTTGCCCTGCTCGCGGGCCCGCTGCGCCCGGCCGTCCGGCCCGGTCGCGAATCCGGGGACGGCGAACTGCCGCCGCGCCGCGCTGGTCCCCGCCCCTGCTCCCTGGTCCGCCCCTGCTGCCTGGTCCGTCACTGCTGCTTGGTCCGCCACTGTCGCCCGCCCGCTCGCCTTGCTCGAACTCCCGCCCGTGACCTGCACGGATGGCTCATCAGGGGGAGTGACGTCCGGCGTCGCGCGGTGGTTCCTGGGCGGGTGTGCGGATCCGCGGGGCCGGGCCGTAGCCTGGGCCGGATGAGGGATCTTCGAAGCGGGCTGGTCGCGCGGTGGCCCGCGGCCGCGGCCGCCGTGCTGACCGTGGCGGTCGGGTTGGGGGTGCGGGCCGTGCTGCCCGGCGACCCGGCCAAGTACGCCGGCGACGCGCTGTACACCGTCCTGGTGTACGCCCTGGTGGTGACGGTCGGCCCGGGGGTGCGGCCGAGCCGGGCCGCCCTGGCGGCCGCCGGGCTGAGCTGGCTGGTGGAGCTGTTCCAGGCCACCGGGCTGCCGGACGAATGGGGCCGGCACAGCGGGCTGGTGCACCTGGTGCTCGGTTCGACCTTCAACCCGCCGGACCTGGCCTGGTACCTGGTCGGCGCGGCCGTTGCCGCCCTGGTGCACCGGGCGCTGCGGACCGGTCGGTCGGCAGCACCCGGTGTGGCACGGTGACGGGCCCTCAGGACCCGCCGATCCGACGTTCCGCCAGAAACGGATGATCCGTCAGAAGTGGACCGTCAGGAACCGGCGGTCCGGCAGAGCGGCAGCAGCTCCGGCCGCTTGGCCTCGACGTGGTCGCCCGAGGACTCCCCGCGCAGGCGACGGCCGACCCAGGGGATCAGGAACTCCCGCGCCCACTGGAGGTTCTCCCGCCGCTGGTCGGCGGGGGAGAGCTCCCGGCCGGTCGGCCACGGGGCCTCCGGGTCCTCCTGGGTGCGCAGGCCCAGCGAGCGGGCGGCCAGCAGGGCGACCCGCTGGTGCCCCTCGGGGGACAGGTGCAGCCGGTCCTCGCTCCAGGCCCGGCGGTCCTGGACCGCGCGCAGCGACCACAGGTCGGCCACCTTGCAGTCGTAGCGGTCGGCGACCGCCCGCATGTGGTTGTTGTAGGTGGCGATCTTGCCGCGCAGGTGCTTGAGCAGCGGCACCTCGCGGGTGTCGAAGCCGGTGCAGATCAGCACCGTCCCGGCGTTCTCGGCGAGTTGGGCGACGGCGGCCTCGAAGCGCCCGGCCACCTCGTCCGGGTCGCTGCCGGGGCGCAGGATGTCGTTGCCGCCGGCGCAGAAGGTGACCAGGTCGGGCTGGAGCCGACGGACCTGCGGCACCTGCTCGGCCACGATCTGGTCCAGCAGCCGTCCGCGCACCGCCAGGTTGGCGTAGCGGAACCCGCCCGGCGGCCGCCCGTCGGCGAGCAGACCGGCCAGGCGGTCGGCCCAGCCGGCGAAGGCGCCGTCGGCACCGGGGTCGTTCAGACCCTCGGTGAAGCTGTCGCCGAGGGCGGCGTACGAACTGAGGTCAAGGGTCTCCTGGAGGTTCGGCATGAAGGAGATAGTTCACCCATTCAAGTGACCTACGCCACCGTAGGTGCCCCTGGCGGCACGTGAGATCGGCCACGTAGGCTGCTCGGCCCCCGCCGAGCCGCTCCGCGCAGAGCGCCGTGCCCCGGAAACCACAAGGGCCGCGCCCCCTTCCCCTTTTCGCCCCGCCCGGACGATCCTCGAAGGACGGCGCCCCGCTCCGGCCGCCGTTCTTCCTGGGGGACACACCGACCATGAACCTGCCCGAAACCGAGAGCTGGACCGTCGACGACCGCTGCACCAACTGCGACGTCGCCCGGCAGCTGGCGCCCGAGCTGATCCGCGAGCGCGACCGCAGGTCCGAGCTGATCCGCCAGCCGCGCGACGAGGCCGAGCGGCGGCAGCTGCTCGCCGCCGCCCACGCCTGCCCGACCCGCTCGATCCGCCCCGGCACCGGCCGGCTCGACCCGGCCGGCGACCCGTTCCCGCTCGCCCTGGACGAGGCCGGCGAGGTGCTGCTGCTCGGCCACAACTCCCGGCGCACCGCGGGCGCCAACTCCTACCTCTGCCGCCGCCCCACCGGCTGGGTGATGATCGACACGCCCCGCTACAGCGAGGCCCTGGCCGCCCGCTACCAGGCCCTCGGCCCGGTCACCGACGTGCTGCTCACCCACCGCGACCACGCGGCGCACGGCCGCGCCTACGCCGACCGGCTGGGTGCCCGGCTCTGGATCCACGAGGGCGACCTCGCCGCCGCGCCGGACGCCGACGAGGTGCTGCGCGGCACCGACCCGGTGGAGATCTCGCCCGGCCTGGTCGCCCACCCCTTCCCCGGCCACACCCTGGGCAGTGTGCTCTTCGTGGCCGACCACCGGTACTGCTTCAGCGGCGACAGCCTGTACTGGTCCCGCACCAGCCGGGACATCGAGGTGCAGGAGGCGGTCACCTGGTACTCCATCGAGGAGCAGTCCGCCTCGCTGGACCGCTGCCTGGACGCGCTGCGCTTCGAGTGGCTGCTGCCCGGCCACGGCGACAAGCAGCGGATGCCCGCCGAGGAGGCCGACCGCCGACTGCGCGCCCTCGCCGTCCGCGCCCGGGCCCTGCGCACCGAGCCGGTCGACTTCGCCGCCGTGCGCTGGTGAGCGGACGCCGTTGGTCCCGTGCGCCGGTGACCGCGCGCCGGTAGCGCCGTGCGCCGGGGCTCGCGCCGGGTGCGCGGGGGGTTGCGCCCGCCGGGGGCGCCCGCGCGGGTGTGCGAACGGGGGCAGCGGGGCAGCCGCCTCAGGTACGACCCGTACCAGCGCACCAACTCCCGGCGATCCGAGGACGGTTGAGCCATGCCCACGCACACCCCGGCACGTACGGCGCGCCCCCGGCGCTATCTGATGTGCCGGCCGACCTACTTCACGGTGGACTACGCGATCAATCCGTGGATGGACCCCACCCAGCCCACCGACACCGCGCTCGCCGTCCGCCAGTGGGAGCGGCTGCACCGCACCTACCGCCGTCTCGGCCACACCGTGGAGCTGATCGACCCGGTGCCCGGGCTGCCCGACATGGTCTACGCCGCCAACGGTGCGACCGTGCTGGACGGCCGGGCCCTGGTGGCGACCTTCCGCCACCCCGAGCGGGCCGCCGAGTCCGACGCCTACCAGTCCTGGTTCCGGCTGCACGGCTACCGCGCGGTGCGCCGCGCCGGGCACGTCAACGAGGGCGAGGGCGACCACCTGGTGGTCGGCCGCCGGGTGCTCGCCGGGACGGGTTTCCGCAGCTCACGGGCGGCGCACGCGGAGGCGCAGGAGCTGTTCGGGGTGCCGGTGACCACCCTGACCCTGGTCGACCCGCGCTTCTACCACCTGGACACCGCGCTCGCCGTCCTCGCCGACGACCACGTCATGTACTACCCGGAGGCCTTCGACGCCCACAGCCGTGCCGTGCTGCGCACCCTCTACCCGGACGCGATCCTCGCCGACCGGGCCGACGCCGAGGTGTTCGGGCTCAACGCGGTCTCGGACGGCCGCCGGGTGCTGCTCCCGGAGGCGGCCAAGAACCTGGCGGGCCGGCTCGTCGAGCACGGCTACGAGCCGATCCCGGTGGACGTCTCCGAGCTGCTCAAGGGCGGCGGCGGGGCGAAGTGCTGCACCCTCGAACTCCGGCCGTGACCGCCGTGCGGCCCGGGCCGTCCGGCCGTGACCGCCGCGCGGCCGGGCCGGTCAGTCCGTGACCAGCAGCACCTCCAGGGTGCGCGGCCCGTGCACCCCCTCGACCCGGTCCAGCTCGATGTCGCTGGTCGCCGACGGCCCGGAGATCCAGGTCTGCGGCCGCGCCGGGTCGAGCCGGGGCAGCGCCAGCGGCACCGAGGCGACCACCTGTGCCGGTGCCCGGACCACGCACAGGTGGTGGTCCGGGACGAGCGACAGCAGCCGCCGCCCCTGACCGGGCCCGGCGTCCAGCACGATGGTCCCGGTCTCGGCGATCGCCAGCGCGCAGCCGGTGAGCACGCTGTCCACGGCGTCCAGCCGGTCGGCGGTGAGGCTGCCGTCGTCCGGCACCGGCGTCACGCCGGGGGCCGCGGCGAGCCAGCCGGCCGGCAGTCCGGCCGGCACGGCGACCGTACGGCTGCCCCGGTCGGCCAGCAACCGGCCGATCCGGTCCGGGAGTTCCGCCTCGGTGCAGCGGTGCACCAGGGCCCGGTAGTCGGCCAGGTTGTGCTGCAGCAGGTCCAGCAGCGCCGCCGGATCGTCGACCGGGGCGTGCGCGGTCGCGTACCGGCGTTCGAGCGGCTGTTCCGCCACCCCGGCGGTGTCGCCGAGCGCGGCCCGGATCCGGCCGAGGATCAACTCCCGTGCGTTCGCAGGTGGGTTCACGTCCGGTTCCTCCGCCACCAGTCGCGGAACGGCTCGGCCGGCACCTCGGGCAGGTCCCGGCTGTCGGTCCAGGCCCGCCCGGGCCCGGGCAGCCGGCGCGGGTGCAGTGCCCGGGTGCGCCCGGCCAGCCGTTCGGCGGCCGCCAGTGCCGCCGGGTGGTCCAGCAGGTACCCGGCGGCGGCTATCGCGGCCCGCTCCACCGGGTGCCCGCCCTGCTCGGCGACCCGTTCGCGCAGGTGCACCAGCACCTCCGGGATGTCGATCGCCACCGGGCACACCTCGTAGCAGGCCCCGCAGAGCGAGGAGGCGTACGGCAGCGAGGCGTCCACCGGGCCGGCCGTGCCACGCAGTTGGGGGATCAGGATGGCGCCGATCGGGCCCGGGTAGACCGAGCCGTACGCGTGCCCGCCGGCCCGCTCGTACACCGGGCAGACGTTCAGGCAGGCCGAGCAGCGGATGCAGCGCAGCGCCTGGCGGCCGACCTGGTCGGCGAGGGCGGTGGTGCGTCCGTTGTCCAGCAGCACCAGGTGGAAGTCGGCGGGGCCGTCGCCCTCGGTCGTCCCGGTCCACAACGAGGTGTAGGGGTTCATCCGCTCGGCGGTGGAGGAGCGCGGGAGCAGTTGGAGGAAGACCTCCAGGTCCCGCCAGGTGGGCACCACCTTCTCGATGCCGACCACGGAGATCAGGGTGCGCGGCAGGGTGAGGCACATCCGGCCGTTGCCCTCGGACTCGACCACCACCAGGGTGCCGGTCTCGGCGACCATGAAGTTGGCCCCGGAGACGGCCACTCGGGCCCGGAGGAACTTCTCCCGCAGGTGCAACCGGGCGGCCTCGGCGAGTTCGGCGGGGGAGTCGGTCAGGCCCTCGGGGGCGGGGCGGCCCCAGGTGGCCATCCGGTCGGCGAAGATCTCCCGGATCTCGGCGCGGTTGCGGTGGATCGCGGGCACCAGGATGTGCGAGGGCCGGTCGTCGCCCAACTGCACGATCAGCTCGGCGAGATCGGTCTCGTAGGCGGTGATGCCCTCGGCGGCCAGCGCCTCGTTCAGCCCGATCTCCTGGGTGGCCATCGACTTGACCTTGACGACTTCGGTCTCTCCGGTGGCCCGGACCAGCTCGGTGACGATCCGGTTGGCCTGTTCGGCGTCCGCCGCCCAGTGCACGGTGCCACCGGCCGCGGTGACGGCCTCCTCCAACTGCACCAGGTAGCGGTCCAGATGGCGCAGCGTGTGGTCCTTGATCGCCTTGCCCGCGGCCCGGAGCTCGGCCCAGTCGGGGAGTTCGGCGACCGCCCGGGCGCGCTTGTCCCGGATGGTGTGGGTGGCGTGCCGCAGGTTGGCGCGCAGCTGGTCGTCGGCGACCGCGCGGGCGGCGGCCGCCGGGAAGGCGGGCATGCCGAGGAAGGTGCCGGAACTCACGACGGCCTCCAGGGGTGCTCCTCGGTGCTGGCCAGGATCTCCGCGAGGTGCAGCGGCCGCAGCGGCTCGCCCCGGCGGCGCAGGGTGCCGCCGAGGTGCAGCAGGCAGGAGTTGTCGGCACCGCACAGGACTTGGGCGTCCGTGTCGAGGGCGTGGGCGAGCTTGTCCTCGGCCATCGCGGCCGACACCGCCGGGTTCTTGACGGCGAAGGTCCCGCCGAAGCCGCAGCACTCCTCCGCGCCCGGCAGCTCCACCAGCTCCAGGCCCCGGACGGCGCGCAGCAGGCGCAGCGGCCGCTCGCCGAGCCCGAGCAGCCGCAGTCCGTGGCAGGAGGGGTGGTAGGTGACCCGGTACGGGAAGTGCGCGCCGACGTCCTCGACGCCGAGCACGTCGACCAGGAACTCGGTCAGCTCGACCACCCGCGGGGCCAAGGCGAGCGCGGCATCGGTGAGTTCACCGCCCCGTCCCTCGGCGGCGGCCCGGGCGCCGATCCGCGGGTAGTTGTCCCGGACCATCGCCACGCAGGAGCCGGAGGGCGTCACCACGTGGTCGTACCCGGCGAAGGCCCGGGCGGTGCGCCGCACCAGCGGCTCGCAGGCCCGGCGGTACCCGGTGTTGTACTGCGGCTGCCCGCAGCAGGTCTGTCCGGCGGGGAAGTCCACCGTCACCCCGAGGCGCTCCAGCAGTCGCACGGTGGCGATCGCGGTGGCGGGGAACAGCGCGTCGTTGACGCAGGTGGCGAACAGCGCGACCCGCAATCCGAACTCCTCACGTCGAACGGCGAACGGCGAACGGCGAAACGGCACGGCGTCGACAGGTCGAGAACGGCACCGGCCCGCCCGTGATCGTAGCGGGCGGACCGGCGCCGGTGAAGGAACCCGGACGGGCGGGGAGGGTCAGGCGCCGAGCCAGAGGTCCGGGCCGAACACCTCGTAGTGGATGTCCGCGGCCGGCACGCCCGCGGCGAGCAACTGGCCGCGCACGGCGCGCAGGAAGGGCAGCGGGCCGCACAGGTAGGCGGTGGTGCCGGCCGCGACCTCCACGGTGGACAGGTCGACCAGCCCGGTGCGCTCGGCCGGCCAGTCGCCGAGCGGCCGCTCGTAGAACACGTGGGCGGTGGCGTCCGGGAGTTCGGCGGTCAGCCGCGCCAGGTCGGCGCGGAAGGCGTGGCTGAGCTGGTCCCGGTCGCCGTGCACCGAGACGATCCGCCGGGTGGAGCCGGCGGCGGCCAGGTGGTCGAGCATCGCGGTCATCGGGGTGTTGCCGATGCCGGCCGAGGCGAGCAGCACCGGGCCGTCGCCCTCGGCGAGGACGATGTCGCCGAGCGGGGGCGCCAGCTCGACGGTGTCGCCGGTGCGCAGGCGGTCGTGCAGGTGGCCGGAGACCTCGCCGCCGGGCTCGCGCTTGACGCTGAAGCGCAGGGCGCCGTCGGCGCGGCCGGAGAGGCTGTACTGGCGGATCTGGTGGGCGCCGTCGGGGAGTTCGGTGCGCACCGAGACGTACTGGCCGGGGCGGGAGGCCGGGGCGGGGCGGCCGTCGGCCGGGCGGACGAGGTAGCTGGTGACGGTGTCGGTCTCCTGGTGGCGGGAGACCACGGTGTACGGGCGCCACAGGTCGGCCGGGTCGCCGTCGACCGTGACCTCGGCGCGCAGCCGGTCCTCGATCGCGATCAGGGCGTTGGCCATCAGCCAGTAGACCTCGTCCCAGGCGGCGGCGACCTCGGGGGTGACGGCCGCGCCGAGCACCTCGACGATGGCGGCGAACAGGTGCTCGTGGACGACCTTGTACTGCGCGTTGTCGATGCCGACCGAGACGTGCTTGTGGGCGATCCGGGCGAGCATCGCGTCCGGCCGCTGGTCGGGGTGGGCGATCAGGGCGGAGGCGAAGGCGGCTATCGAGCCGGCCAGGGCCTCGCGCTGGCTGCCGTTGGCCTGGTTGCCCCGGTTGAACAGGTCGCGCAGCAGCTCCGGGTGCGCGGCGAACAGCCGGTCGTAGAAGCGCGGGGTGATGTCACCGATCGCGGCGCCCACGACGGGCAGGGTGGCCTCGACGACCTCGGCGGACTTCGCAGACAGCATCAGAGGAGCTCCTAACTGGTATCTCAGATTCGCATTAAAGGCTGTGGTCGCCGACCGACTCCTCGGGGGCGGGGTCAGTCGGCGGGTCGGCCGGTGAGGCTGAGCAGCACCGGCCCGGTGGGGGAGGCCACCAGGTCGTCGATGCAGAGCGGGTCGAGCGCGGCGAAGAACGCCTCCTGGGCGGTGCGCAGCACCCCGCGCAGTCGGCAGGCGGCGCGCAGCGGGCAGGGCGGGTCGTCCTCGCAGCCGACCACGTCGCCGACGCCCTCCAGCTCGCGCAGCAGCAGGCCGAGCGAGCCGGTCCGACCGGCGAAGGTGATCATCAGCCCGCCGCCGCGTCCGCGCCGGGCCTCCACCACCCCGAGGTGCTGCAGCCTGCTGACCACCTTCGCCGCGTGGGTGTACGGCACGCCGACCGACTCGGCCACCTCGCGGGTGGTCGGGTTCTCGCCCTCGCCGAGGACGGCGAGCCGCATGGCGATGCGCAGGGCGATGTCGGTGCTCTTGGTCAGCCTCACGATCGAAACGCTAGCGAATGCGACTCCACAACTCCAATTTCCTGCACGACCCCGACCGACGACGCCGACCGACGCCCCGGTGGTCGCTGCAGGGGTCGGCGTCGCATCCCGGTCGAATCTGAACAGTTGGCGACATTAACGATCAACTCCTGACGCATCATCAACACGCCCTCTACGCTTCGTGCGGCTCCGGAGCCACTCCCTTCACAACACCCCGTCCCCCTGGAGATCCTGTGAGATCACGTCGTGCACCCCGGCGCACCTGGACGGCCGTGGCGGCGATATCCGCGGCCACGGCCGCACTGCTCTCCCAACCCGCCACCGCCGAGGCCGCCGCGCCGCCGCCGACCGTGGCGGCCCACCTGCCGGTGGCGCCCTACCCGGCCGGTGTGGCGCTCACCCCGGACGGCGCCCGCGCCTACGTGACCAGCCAGAGCAGCGGCACGGTCAGCGTCCTGGACACCGCGAGCCGGGCGGTCACCGGCAGTTTCACCACGGGCACCGGCTCGTACGCCGTCGCGGTCTCGCCCGACGGGCACCGGGCCTACCTCACCCACCACCTGGACAACACGGTCACCGTGGTGGACACCGCGTCCAACACCGTCACCGCCACCGTCCCGGTCGGCACCCAGCCCTGGGGCCTGGCCCTGTCGCCGGACGGCAGCCGCGCCTACGTCAGCAACGCCGGGGCCGGCACCGTGAGCGTGCTGGACACGGCGTCCAACACCGTCACGGCCACCATTCCGGTCGGTGCCGAGCCGCACGGGCTCGCCGTCTCCCCGGACGGCAAGCGGCTGTACGTCGCGGCCTCCGGCGCGAAGGCGGTGAACGTGGTCGACACCGTGGGCAGCACGGTGAGCGCCACCGTCGCGGTCGGCCACAGTGCCTTCGGCCTGGCGCTCAGCCCCGACGGCAGCCGGCTGTGGACCGCCGACGGCGACGACACCACGGCCGCCGTGCTGGACACCGGCGCCGGCACCCTGCTGGGCACCGTCACCGTCGGCAACGGCCCGTACGCCGTCAGCCTGGCCCCGGACGGCTCCACCGCGTACGTCTCCAACTACGCCGACAACACCCTGAGCGTGATCGACGCGGCGAGCCGCACCGTCACCGCGACCGTCCCGGTCGGCGCCAGCCCGTACACCCTGGCGCTGAGCGCCGACGGGCGGCGCGGCTACCTGGCCGACTTCACCGGCGACGCCGTCGACGTGCTGAACTTCCCGCTACCGGTGCCGGTGGTGACCGGGATCAGCCCGAACGGCGGCTCCGGGGTGGGCGGCACGGTGGTGACCGTCACCGGTACCGACCTGAACGGCGCCACCGCCGTCACCTTCGGCGCGGCCGGCCCGGCCAGGTCGTTCAGCTGCACGAGGACCAGCTGCACCGCGACCGCCCCGGCCACCACGGTCACCGGCCCGGTGGACGTCCAGGTCACCACGCCCGGCGGTACCAGCGCGGCCGTCGCCGCCGACCGGTTCGGCTACACCGCGCCCAGCGCCCACCTGGGCGTCGCGCTGGCCGCCACCCCGGTCACCGGCCTGTTCGGCAGCCGGGTCGACTACACCGTCACCCTGACCAACCAGGGCCCCGACCCGATCACCGCGGCCACCGTCTCGGCCGCCCTGCCCGCCGGCCTGACCACCACCTCGACCGACTGCACCGTCGCCGCCGGCAAGCTCAGCTGCACCCTGGCCGGCCCGCTGGCCAAGGGCGCCACCACCACCCGGCACTTCTCGACCGCCGTCGGCCTGCTGAGCCTGGTCTCCTCCTGGGACGTCACGGTGGCCCGCACCGCCGGGGCCCCCGCCGACCCCTCGCCCGCCACCAGCCGCGACACCCGCAGCTGCACCTCCGTCCTCGGCCTGCTGATCACCTGCCACTGATCGGCCCGACTCGAAAGGCCCCGCCCGCACGCCGGGCGGGGCCTTTCCCGCGCTGGTCGAGCGGGCGGGCGTGCCGCCGATGCCGGCGAGCCCGCCGAGGCGCCGCCGGGCGCGACCGGTCACCGGGCCCTAAGACACGGGGAGCCGGGGTGCCCACTGGGGGCGCCCCGGCTCCGTCGCGTCGACCGGTCAGAGCTTCTGCCAGGCCGGCTTCGCCGCGTAGGTGTCGCGGAAGTAGTCGGTGAGCTTGAGCCGGGAGGCGGCGGCCTCGTCCACCACCACGGTGGCGTGCGGGTGCAGCTGCAGCGCGGAGGCGGGGACGACCGCGGCCAGCGGGCCCTCCACGGCCAGCGCGACGGCCTCGGCCTTGGCCTCGCCGGTGGCCAGCAGGACCAGGTGGCGGGCCTCCAGGATGGTGCCGATGCCCTGGGTGATGACGTGGTGCGGGACCTCGTCGATGCTGTCGAAGAAGCGGGCGTTGTCCACCCGGGTCTGCCGGGTCAGGGTCTTGATCCGGGTCCGGGAGGACAGCGAGGAGCAGGGCTCGTTGAAGCCGATGTGGCCGTCCGTGCCGATCCCGAGCAGCTGGAGGTCCACGCCGCCGGCCTCGGCCAGCGCGCGGTCGTAGGCGGTGGCGGCCGCGGCGATGTCGGCCGCGTTGCCGTCCGGGCCGAGGAAGGAGTCCTCGGTCAGGCCGAGCGGCTCCACGACCTCGCGCAGCACCACCGAGCGGTAGGACTCAGGGTGGCCGGCCGGCAGGCCGACGTACTCGTCCAGCTGGCAGATCCGCGCCCGGGAGGCGTCCAGTCGGCCGTCCCGGACCCGCTCGGCGAGGGCCTGGTAGATCGGCAGCGGGGTCGAGCCG
Source organism: Kitasatospora sp. NPDC089509 (assembly GCF_044749365.1). Taxonomy (NCBI): domain Bacteria; kingdom Bacillati; phylum Actinomycetota; class Actinomycetes; order Kitasatosporales; family Streptomycetaceae; genus Kitasatospora; species Kitasatospora sp. NPDC089509. The sequence continues at coordinate 378,670 of NZ_JBIVHS010000002.1, forward strand.
GTCGCGACGCCGAGCAGGGCCTCGGGCTTGTCGGTCAGCAGATCGGTGATCGCCGCGGCGATGAGATCGCCGGCCGCTGTGGCGTCAGGGACGATCACGATTTCCATACTGGGTCCACCGTTCTGAGGCGAGGCTGAGGTCTAGACCTGCGAGGTCTAGACCAGTTTGCCGTGAACGGGGGCCCCAGGTCCACCCGGGGCCGGGTTCCGGTCCGTGCGTTCTCCCTGGTGGGGGCCGCCGGGGCCGCCGGGGTGGCCGGGAATGCGAGGAGCCGGGGCCCGAAGGCCCCGGCTCCGTGTGCCCGGTCCGCCCGGGCTGCCCTGTCCTGCGGATGTGCGGAGGGTGTCCTGCCGGTGATCGGTCGGGGTGTTCCGAGGACCCCGATCGTCAGGGGGTCCGGATCAGAACGGGTTGGTACAGGTGGTCACCTGCTTGCTGACGTCCAGCGCCGGGCCGGCGGTGGCGCAGATGACGCGGGGGGCGGTGGCGGTGACCTTCGGGGTGACGGCCTGGGCCGAGCCGAGTCGGACGGTCGTCGCGCTGGCGACCGTCTCCCACGGGGCGCCCCAGTACTGCTCGGTGCGCACCTCGACGTGAACCATCGTCAACTGCGTGGGGTCCGCGCTGACCTGGGCGATGCCGACGATGCCCTCGCTGTCGACCTGGTGCGTGATGCAGGGGCGGTTGAGCACCGCGGCGCAGGCCACGGTGCCGGCCTCGGACGTGGCCGTGGTGGCGGCCATGGCAGGCGCGGCCGAGAGCCCTGCGATCCCTGCCACCGTCATCATCACGGCTGCAATCCGAGTGCGCATGATACGAACCTCCTTGGAAATAAAGGGAATCTCACTCCTTGGGATGAGTCTTGCACACATCGTGGGACTGGCAAGTGTGCGTTGCGTCACACCCATGGTGACGGTTCAACTACTGGCTGCAATCGTTCGTCAGGTGTTCAGCACACGGACAAGTTGCGGCCTGACGGATGATCAGTTCATGGATCAGTTCGTTGACATGCGACGGCGCTGCTCAGGGGGCGGGCCTGGGCGTGCAGTTGGACGGACGGCGGCGGTGCCCGTGGTGCCCGGGAGGGTTCCGGTGGTCTTGATGCCCCGCGTCCAGTGCGCCGATCCGGCGTCTTTGACCGGTTCTTGAACCGCTCTTGGTGCGGTCGATGCCCGCGGGCCGGACCGTCCGGACCGTACGGTCGTCGCCGCGGCGGAGCCGCCGTACTCCCCGAGGTGGAGGGCAACTCCCCGCCGACCGGCCACTGTTGGCCGCGCACCGTCACTCGTCCGGGTGGCGCCTTGCCATCGGGGCGAAACGGACGGATACCATCGAGCCGATCCCACGGAGGTGCTGCGTGGACACGGTCATCGTGCAACTGCCCGGCCCGGGGCCGGAACCGGCGCCCGGCGCGGCGCCCGGACTGCTGCGGATGGGCCCGGGCGAGGCCGCGGTGTTCGGCCGCGGCGAACCCGGCCGCCCGGCCGCCATCCCGCTGCCCGACCAGGGCGTCTCGCGCCGCGCGGGCGAGGTGGTGGCGGCCGAGGACTACTGGCGGCTGTCCAACTTCTCCACCACCGCCACCTACGTGGTGGAGAACCTCGAAGGGGCGGGGGAGCACATCAAGGTCGCCCCCGGCCGGCTCGGCGCGCCCGTCCCGTTCGAGCTCTCCCGGGTCCTGCTGCCCGCCCTCGCCGAGCCCGCCACCTTCAAGGTCTTCGCCCCGCAGCACGCCTACCTGGACGGCCACCCCGGCGGCGCGGACGGCGAACGCACCGTCAGCCCCTTCGCCCTGGACCCGACCGCCAAGTACTTCCTGGTCCTGCTGGCGCTCTGCGAGCCCCGACTGCGCTCGCCCTCCACCGCCGCCGTCCCCGGGGCGACCGAGGTGCTGTCCCGATTGCGCGCCCTGCCCTCCTGCCACGGGCTGACCCGCTCGGCGGTGAACTACCACATCGACTACCTGGTCGGCGCCAAACTGCGGCTGCGCGAGCCGTACGAGGAGGGCCCGGCCGGCGGCAAGCGCGAGGAACTCGTCGCCCTCGCCCTGCGGTTCGACCTGGTCCGGGAGGAGCACCTCGCGCTGCTCCCGCCCCGGCGCCCGGCCGTCCGACCGTGACCCGGCGCGCCCGCGACGCCGGCCGGCCGGACGCGCGGCCGCCGTTCGAGCTCCCCGACGGCTACCGGCTGGCCGGCTACCGCACCGGCGCCTTCCTCGGCGCGGGCGCCTGGGGCAGCGTCTACGCCGCGGAGGGGCCGGACGGCACCCCGGCCGCCGTCAAGCTCCTCGGTCCGGCCCGTTCCAGCCCCGGTCAGCGCCGCACCCTGGCCCAGATGGCCGCGGGCGAACTGCGCTTCAGCCGCCGCGCCGACCACCCCCACCTGATCCGCACCCTCGCGGTGCTCACCGTCGACGACCCCGGCCACCCCGAACTGGACGGCGCCGTCGCCCTGGTGATGGAACGCGCCGCCCGCAGCCTCCAGGACCTGCTCGCCACCGCCCGCCCCGGCACCGCGCTGCCCGGCGCCGAGCGGATCCTCGCCGAGGTCTGCGCCGGACTGGTCCACATGCACCGGTCCGGCTGGGTGCACGGGGACCTCAAACCGGCCAACATCCTGCTGATGCCCGACGGCACCGCCAAGATCGCGGACTTCGGACTGACCGCCGAGCTGGAGGGCACCCACGCCTACGCCCCGCCGCTCGGCTCGCCCGACCACGTCCCGCCCGAGTGGTGGTCCCAGCGCACCGGCGCGCGCGGGGTCGCGGTGCGCCCCAGCGCCGACGTCTGGGCCTTCGGCGTGATCACCCACCAACTGCTCACCGGCGGGCTGCACCCCTTCCTCGGCGCCACCGCCCGGGCCCGCTCGCTGGCCGCCCAGGCGTACGCGCGCGGCGCGGCCCCGCTGCGGCCGGACCAGGCGCTGCCGTCCCGCTGGCGGCCCGTGGTGGCGGCCTGTCTGGCCGCCGACCGGGACGAGCGGGCCCGCACCGACCTCGCCGCGCTGGTCGCCCGGGCCACCGCCCGGCCGGCCGGGCGCCGCCGGGCGGTGCGGGCCGGCGTCGGCCTGCTGGCCGGTGCGGCCGTGCTGCTGGCGCTCACCGGCGGCCCCGAGCCGGTCGGGTCGGCGGCCCACCGGGCGGCGCGGCCGCTGCCCGGGGCGATCCCGGCCGGCTCCGACGTCCCGACCGCCTACCGGGGCATGATCGAGGACGCCGCCCGGCGCTGCCCCGAGCCCGAGGTCACCCCCATCCTGCTGGCCGCGATGCTCAAGGCGGAGAGCGGCTTCGACCCGAACGCGGCCCGCCCGGAGACCGGCGAGTACGGCATCGCGATGTGGACGCCCGCGGTCTTCGACGCCTGGGCCAAGGCCGCCAACCACCCCGGCCCGAAGTCGTACCTGGACCCGGGCGACGCGATCGCCGCGATGGGCAACTACGTCTGCTGGCTCGACCAGCAGCTCAAGCGGCGCGGCTACACCCGGGACCTGCCCGCCCTGGTCACCGCCGCCTACCGGACCAGCGACAAGACGGTGGCGGCCGCCGGGGGCGTCCCGGACCGGGTGCGGCCCCATGTCGACAAGGTGCTCCGGTACCTGGCCGAATACGGAGGGTGATCGCGCAAATCGGGATGAGTTGTGCCACATCCCTCTGTATCCGGCGCGGGCAGCCGGAAGACCGGCCTCCGGTCTGGGATCCTCGGGCGCATGATCACGAAGCTCCGCGCGGCCGCCGCGCAATGGACCGTCGTCGTCCCACTGGCGGCGTTCGTCGTCCTCGCCCTGACCTGGCACGAGGACCTGCCCGGCTGGGTGGTCGGGGTGGTCGCCGCGTTCCTGATCGGGGCGGTCCTGGCGGCCGTGCACCACGCGGAGGTGATCGCGCACTGGACCGGGGAGCCGTTCGGATCGCTGGTGCTCGCGGTGGCGGTCACCGTGATCGAGGTCGCGCTGATCGTCACGCTGATGGCCGACGGCGGGGACAAGTCCTCGACCCTCGCCCGGGACACCGTGTTCGCCGCCGTGATGATCACCTGCAACGGGATCATGGGCCTGTCGATCATCGTGGCCGCGATCAAGTACCGCACCGCCGTCTTCAACGCCGAGGGCACCGGCACCGCGCTCGCCTGCATCGCCACCCTGGCCACGCTCAGCATGGTGCTGCCGACCTTCACCACCAGCACCCCCGGCCCGCAGTTCTCCACCACCCAGCTGACCTACGCGGCGATCGCCTCGATCGTGGTGTACGGGCTGTTCGTGGCCACCCAGACCCTGCGGCACCGGGACTACTTCCTGCCGGTCACCGCCGAGGGCAAGGTCCGCCGGGACGAGGAGGACGAGCACGCCACCCCGCCCACCGTCCGGGCCGCCGGGTTCAGCCTGCTGCTGCTCGCGGTCGCGCTGGTCTCGGTGGTGGGCCTGGCCAAGGGCGTCTCGCCGACCATCGAGTCCGCGGTGGAGAGCGCCGGCCTGCCGCACGCCGTGGTCGGCGTGGTGATCGCCCTGATGGTGCTGCTGCCGGAGACCATCGCGGCGCTGCGGGCGGCCGCCCGCAACCGGGTGCAGACCAGCCTCAACCTGGCCCTCGGCTCGGCGCTGGCCAGCATCGGCCTGACCATCCCGGCGGTCGCGATCGCCTCCGCCTGGCTCTCCGGCCCGCTCGTCCTCGGCCTGGAGCCCTCGCACATGGTGCTGCTGACCCTCACCGTGGCGCTCGGCACCCTGACCGTCATCCCGCGCCGGGCGACCCTGCTGCAGGGCGCGCTGCACCTGGGGGTGCTGGCGGAGTTCGTGGTGCTGGCGGTGAATCCGTGACGCCGGTGAACCACTGAGGCGGCCCCGGCCGTCGAGAGGAATGGAAGCCCCTGGCACGTCCCCCCGTGCGGTCAGGGGCTTCCGTCGTCTTCGGCCGTGACCTCGGCGGCCCTGCGGGTGGCCGGTATTGGCCGGTCCGCGGCCCGGGTCCGCGTGTCGGGGCGGCGGGCCGTGGGCGGGGTTCTCTACTCTCCGTCTGGAACCGTCCAGTCCGCCGTCTCCGTTGTGCGAGCGGCCGACCGCGTCAGCCGCCGGTCGAGCCGTCAGCCGATCCGACCCAGGGGGAGTGACCGATGCCCGGCCCAGAGCAGCAGGTGCGCACGGAGCGGCAGGGGCCCGCCCGGGCCGAGGACAGCGCCGACGTCATCGTGGTCGGTGCCGGACCGGCCGGCGCCACCGCCGCCTACCACCTCGCCCGCACCGGCCTGGACGTCCTGCTGCTGGAGAAGTCCGCCTTCCCGCGCGAGAAGGTCTGCGGCGACGGGCTCACCCCGCGCACCGTCAAACAGCTGGTCGACATGGGCATCGACGTCTCCGAGGGCGCCGGCTGGCTGCACAACAAGGGCCTGCGGCTGATCACCGGCCGCCGCTCGTTGGAGTTCGACTGGCCCGAGCTCTCCGCCTTCCCCGGCCACGGACTGGTGCGCCGGCGCGCCGACTTCGACGAACTGGTCGCCCGCAGGGCCGCCGCGGCCGGCGCCCGACTGATCGAACGGGCCAATGTGGCGGGCCCGTTGACGGACGAGCGGACCGGCCGGATCACCGGCGTCAGCGCCAGGCTGGGGGAGGGCCGTGAGCCGGTCGAGTACCGGGCCCCGATCGTGGTGGCCGCCGACGGCAACTCCACCCGGCTCTCCGTCGCCATGCAGCGCTACCGGCGCACCGACCGCGCGATGGGCGTGGCCTACCGCACCTACTTCACCACCCCGCGCCACGACGACCGCTACCTGGAGGCCTGGCTCGACCTGCGCGACCCGGGCGACCCCGCCCGCCGCGTGCTGCCCGGCTACGCCTGGGTGTTCGGCATGGGTGACGGCACCGCCAACGTCGGCCTCGGCGTCCTCGACACCGCGAAGACCGACCTCGACTGGCGGGAGCTGCTGCGGCGTTGGTGCGCCGACCTCCCGCCCGGCTACGAGTACCACCCCGAGGCCGTCACCGAGCCGATCCGCGGCTCCGCCCTCCCGATGGGCCTCAACCGCCAACCCCACTACGCCGACGGCCTGTTGCTGATCGGCGACGCGGGCGGCACGGTCAGCCCCGGCACCGGCGAGGGGATCGCCTACGCGATGGAGTCCGGCCGCTACGCCGCCGAGACCATCGTCCAGGCGCACGCCCGCCGCACCGACCGCGGCCGGGAACTCGCCCTGCGCACCTACCCGCAGAAACTTCGCTCCGCCTACGCGGGCTACTTCGCGCTCGGCCGGCTGGCCGCCGACCTGCTCGGCCGCCCCCGGCTGCTCGGTGCCGCCGGTGCCGCCGGGCTGGGCCATCCGGCGCTGCTGAAGGCGGCGTTCCGGCTGATGGTCAACCTCACCGAGCCCGACTCCAAGGACGCCCTGGACCGGCTGCTCCACCTGCTCGGGCGGGTGGCCCCGGGGCGGTGAGGCCGGTGCCGGACCGCCCATCCTCCCGGGTGCGCGGGGCCGGTGTCCCGGCTTCGGCCGAAAATGGCGAGAGCGACCGGCCCATAGGTCCGTCGTATTGACGGATGATCAGGTGATCGGATTGCCTGGTGTCGAACTGGCCACGGAGGGTGAGCGAAACGCCCCTCCGTGGCTCCATTTCCGATGCCCCCGATCGACGGAGACACCGTGCGCCTTCGCCTTCGCCTGCTCGTCGCGCCGCTCGCCGCGGCCGCCGCCCTCACCGCCGTGACCGCGCCCGCCGCGCTCGCCGCCCCTGGCGCCGGAGCCTCGACCAGCGGCGCCACGACCACGAGCGCCACGACCACCGGCACCAGGACCACCGGCACCCCCGCCGACCAGTGCTCGGCGGCCTTCCGGCAGGACGACGCGCGGCTCGGCCCGCAGGACCTCCCGAGCAGCGGCCCGGTCGGCCGCCAGCTGCTCGGCTACCAGCGCACCGGCGGCGCCAGCGAGCAGGACTTCCTCGCCACCTACTACGACCAGGGCGCCAACGGCGGCAAGGGCGGCTGGAAGTACCCGCCGGCCGACGGCTACGTCACCCTGCCCGACGGCTCCCCGGTCGAGTTCGACCTCACGCTCTACCCGAACCAGAACATCGACCGCTACGGCAGCGAGTACGGCGCCTTCCTCGCCCCCGAGGGCCTGCCGTACGCCAACCGCGCGATACCCCCGCAGAGCCTGGACGGCACCCCGGCGGCCGGCTGCAACTACCACGACTACAAGGTGGTCAAGCCCTTCACGGTGCACGCCGGACCGATCGCGCCCTGGTTCAACCAGCCCGGCTGGGGCCTGCAGTACCAGCTCGACGCGACGCTGCTCCCCGGCGGGCCGGCCAAGCTGAACGTGCTCTGGCTGGTCGAGAACGGCTACCTGGCGCGGATCTGACGCTCCGACGAGCGCCCGGCGGCCCGGCCCCGGCCGGTCGCCGGGCGCTCTTCCCTTCCGCCCGCTCCGTCCGGCCCGGAAATTCGGTGGCGGCCGCGGCCGCACCGGGCGTAGGAAGGGAGGGTGACCAGCAGCGACACGGCGACCGACCGGAGCCTCTTCCAGCCCACCGTCCTCGACCTCGGCGACGTCCGGCTGCGCCCCTGGGGCCGTGCCCTCGACCTGACCGGGGGGACGGTCGCCGCCGTGATGGCGGCCGCCGCGGACCGGGAGGTCGCCCGCTGGAACCCGCTGACCGACGCCACCCGTCCGGCCGGTGCCGAGGCCTACCTCGACCGCGCGGACGAGCGCTGGGCGGACGGCAGCACCGCCTGCTTCGCCATCACCGACGCGGCCGACGGCACCCTGTGCGGCAACGTCGTCCTGAAGTGGACCGACCGGGCCGAGGGCATCGCCATGGTCGGCTACTGGCTGCTCGCCGCCGCCCGCGGCCGGGGCCTGGCCACCCGCACCGCCGACGCCGTCACCAGGTGGGGCGTGCGCACCGCCGGCGTGCGCCGGATCGAGCTGTACCACGCCGTCGACAACGCCCCGTCCTGCCGGGTCGCCGCCCGGGCCGGCTTCCCGTACGAGGGGACCCTGCGGGCCTCCTACCGCGACGGCGACCGCCCGTACCACGACGAGCACCTGCACGCCCGGCTGGCCACCGACCCGGAGCCGCGCCTCGCCTGAGCGGGTGGCGGGCCCGGGCCGAAGGCGGGCCCGGGCCGGTGGAGGGGGCCCGGCTCAGCCGCCCTCGCGCTTGATCCACTCGCCGCCGCCCAGCGGGTAGTCGTAGCCGGGCCGGTTGACGTTCGCGCTGGTCCGGAACGGTGTACCGCCGTTGTCGGCCTTCACGCTGCCGTGGCGGTCGCCGCTGGACCAGTCCAGCGTGAGGTCCCACCGGACGTCGTGCGCCTTGGTGTGCGCGACGACGTAGAAGACCTCGGGGTCGGTCTTGCTGACCTTGTACGGGAAGTCGCGCTGGCCGCCCTTGACGGTGATCACCGGACTGCCCCGGTCGAGGTCGATGTCGAAGGACTTGGTCTCGACCCCGCCGCCGCAGCCGACCCCCATCGAGTAGTCGTTCCAGGCCAGCGGCGCGCCCTTGGAGGTGATCCGCACGTGCAGTGCCTCCAGGACGACGGTGTCCGCACCGGTGCCCTGAACGGTCAGTGCGACCTCCTGCTCGCCGGAGGAGACCGCGCCGTAGGCGGCGGCCCAGCGCGGGGCGTCGCGCTCGGCTGCGGGCGGGCCGACCTGGGCGGGCGCGCTGTTGACCAGGAAGTGCTGGCTGCACGGGTCGTCGTAGACGTACGGGCGGGTGCCGACGGTGATCGGCGCGGTGGTGCTGCCGGTCGGGGTGGACGTGGCCGCCCGGCCCGGGGACGCCGTGCCGGTGGTCGCCCCGGCGGTGACCCCGGCAGCGGCCGGGGCGGTGGCCGAGCCGGTGGCCGAGGAGGACGGAGCGGGGACGGACGGGTCCGGCCCGGCGGGTGCGTCCGTCGTCGTCGGTTCCGGGCCGCCGCCCACCGCCAGCTCCGCCGTCGTGCCCGGCGGGCCGTCGGTCGCCGGGGCCGTCGCGGTGCCGGCCGCCGCCGCGGCGCCGGCGGGCTGCTGGTCGCCCGTGCCGGTCCCGCCGCTCCAGAGGGCCGGGCGCGCCACGACCAGGGCGACGGTCAGCAGGACGACGCCCGCGGCGGAGGCGATCAGCACCCCGCGGCGGCGCCGCGGTGGGGCGGTCGGCGCTCCCACCTCGATCACCGGGTCCTCCTCGGCGGAGTCGGCGGTGGCCGGCCGGGCGCGTCCCGGTTCGGTGACCGGTTCGACGGCCGGTGCTCCGACCGGTTCCATGACCGGTTCGACGGCCGGTGCCCCGGTTGGTGCGCCGACCGGTCCGCTGACCGGCTCCGCCCGTTCCGCCCGTTCCACCCGGCGGCCGCGGGCCGCGTCCGCCAGGATCCAGCTGCGGTGCAGCGCCACCAGCTCGTCCGGCGTGGCCCGGCACAGCCGGGCGAAGCGCTCCGCCGGCTGGTACTCGTTGGGCAGCGCCGCGCCGCTGCAGTAGCGGTGCAAGGTCGACGTGCTCATGTGCAACCGCTTGGCCAGCGTCCCGTAACTCAGGCCCGAGCGGGTCTTGAGTTCGCTCAGGAGCCGTGCGAACTCCGCCGCCTCCGTGGTCCCCGTGTCCTCCGACACCCGTCCCCTCCGTTCCCCCCGCGTCCCGTTCCAGCGTTCCAGGCCCCGTCAACTTCCACTGGTCAGAGCCCGTTTCGCCGTTCCACCCTACCCATCGTGCCGTCAGGTGTGGTGGCCGGGACGGCTCGCGCCGCAGGCTTCGGGTCATCCGGTCGGGCCGCCGACCGGGAGACCGCCGAAAGGGGCACCCCGCATGTCCGTCCGCACCTCCCGCGTCCGACTGGCCGTCGCGGCGAGCGTCGCGCTCGCCGCCCTCTCGCTGACCGCGTGCACCGACAACGACAGCGGGGACATCGCGACGGCCACCGGCCCGACGCTCAAGGCCGCCTCCTCCGGCGCGCCGACGGCCCCCGCACCGACGGCCCCCGCGCCGTCCGCCGCCGCATCCGGGGACGGCGCGTCCGGCGACACCGGCAAGGCCCCGACCACCGCCCCGAAGGCCCCGACCCGGATCCCGGCGCCGTCCAAGCCCGCCAAGCCCGCCGAGCCGGGCACCTGCGAAGGCGGCAACACCAAGACCACCGCGGCCCCGTTGAACCGTCCGGTCAACCACATGCTGCTGACCGTCACCAACACGGGTACCGGGGCGTGCTTCCTGTACGGCTACCCGGCGGTGCGTTTCGGCGAGGCCCAGGCCGTGCCCCCGGTCATCGAGGACTCCAAGCCCCAGGCCGTCGTCACCCTCCAGCCCGGCGAGTCCGGCTACGCCTCCATCAACCTCTCGTCCACCGACGGCGGCAACGCCGGGCACGGCTACACCGCCACCTCGCTGACCGTCTACTTCTCCGGCCCCGCCATGAGCGGGAGCGTCGGCACCGGAGCCCACCCCGCCCTGCCCGCCAAGGGCGTCTACGTCGACGACTCCCTCAAGGTCACCTACTGGCAGCAGTCCATGGACGACGCCACCTCCTGGTGACCCGCACGCTCACCCCCACACCCACCGCCCCCGGCCGGTCCGGAAGCTGAGTCAATGTCACAGTCCCGTCCCTGTCATGTCCCGGCGATTGTGACGCCCCGGGTGGCACCGAAACCCGTCGGTCCACCGTCCTGTGGTGTGTTCGCACCGACCACACCCGCTCTCACCCGTCGACATCAAGGAGCCGTCATGTCCGTCCGCCGCCGCCGCCCGCTGCTCGCCACCGTCGTCCTCGTCGCCGGTGCCGGACTCGCGCTGACCGCCTGCGGGCCCGACAACAGCGACCCGGTCGCCGGGGCGACGGCCCCCGCGACCGGCGCGGCGCCCGGTGCGCCCTCGGCGACGGGCGCCCCGGCCACCTCGCACCCCAGCACCCACGCGCCGAAGCCCTCAGGCACCGGCCGCCCCGGTGGGAACGGCGGCGCGACCGGTGGAACCGGCGCGGCCGGCGGCCCGTGCGACATCCAGAACCTGTCGATCCACATGACGCCCCGCTCCGGGGCTCCCACCCAGTTCGTGATCGACGTGAAGAACACCGGCGGCAGCGCCTGCACCCTGAGTGCCACCCCGGGGGTCAACCTGGGCAACTCCACCGCCCAGGACCAGAGCAAGAACCTCAAGCCGATCCTGGCCAGCGGCACCGAGCGGTTCACCGTCGGGGCGGGCAAGAACGCCTACGTGGCGATCGACGTCAACCCGAGCGGCGCCACCACCGGAACCGTCCCCGGCATCAACGAGATCAACGTGCTGGCTGACGACGACGACACCAACATGCCGCTCGCCAACACCCAGAACTTCCCGCTCCCGGGTGGCGCGAAGGTGCTGGACCCGAAGATGGGCGTCTACCGCGCCAGCGTGGCCGAGGCGGTCGCCTCCCTGGCCTCGGCCCCCAAGTAGGTCAGCCCGAGGCGGTGACGGGGGCCGGGGCGAGCGGTGGTTCGGGGTTCCGGCCCTCGGGGAGGCAGGCGGCGGCGACGGCCGCCAGGGCGTAGGCGAACCCGGCGAACAGCGCGATGCTCGCCGCCAGGCCCAGCCGCCCGGAGAGGTGGCCGACCAGGGCGGGGAACGCGGCGCTGACCACCCGGCCGAGGTTGTAGCAGAAGCCCTGCCCGCTGCCCCGGACCCGGGTCGGGTACAGCTCGGCGAACAGCGCGCCCAGCCCGCCGGGGATGCCGGCCGAGAAGAACCCGAGCGGCGCGCCCGCGACCAGGGTGCCCAGGTCGCCGAGCGGCAGCAGCAGGTAGGGCAGCAGGGTCACCAGGCAGCCCACCGCGAAGACCAGCACGTTGCGGCGGCGGCCGATCCGGTCGGAGAGCCGGCCCGAGGCGAGGTAGCCGAGGAACGAGCCGGCGATGAAGACCGTGAGGTGCCCGCCGCTGCTCATCACCGACAGGTGCCGGGTGGTGTGGAGGTAGGTCGGCAGGAAGGTGGTCAGGGCGTAGTAGCCGCCGTGGCTGCCGAGCCCCAGCAGGGCGCCGAGCACGGTGACCCGCAGCAGACCGGGGCGGAAGATCGCGGTCGGCGAGGCCGGCTCCCGGCGCCGCTGCTCGGCGGTGGGGTCGGGGATCCCGCGGCGCAGGGCGAGCACCAGCAGCGCGGGCAGCACGCCGAGCCAGAACATCGCCCGCCACGCCCAGGCTTCCGGCAGGACGGCGACCAGCACCGAGTAGGCGGCCAGGGTGAAGGCCCAGCCGACCGCCCACCCGCTCTGCACCGCCCCGAGTACCCGGCCCCGGTGCCGGGAGGTCACGTACTCGCTGATCAGTACCGTGCCCGCGGCCCACTCACCGCCGAAGCCGAGGCCCTGGAGGCAGCGCAGCGTGAGCAGGGACGGGAAGTCGTCGGCGAAGCCGACCAGCGCGGTCGCCACCGCGTACCAGGCGATGGTGAAGCGCAGCACGGTCACCCGGTCCCAGCGGTCGGAGGCCGCCCCGGCCAGCCAGCCGCCGAGCGCGGTGCTGATCAGGGTGGCCGAGGACGCCAACCCGCCCTGGCCGCCGGTGAGATGCCACAGTGAGGTGAGGGTCGGCAGCACCAGGCCGTAGATCTGGGCGTCGGCGCCCTCCAGCGCCCAGCCGCCGAAGGTGGTCCAGAACGCCCGCCGGCCGGCGGGGGAGGTCTCGCGGTACCACTCGCGCATGTCCGCTCCTCACCTGGCGCCGATGGGGCGGCGGACGGCGGGAGTTGGCAGATATGATCGTGAGCACGTCAGTATGTTGGCGAACATGTGGCCAATATGACACTTCGTCAGGTGTGGGTCCAGGCGGGCCTTAGCATCGCCAAGTGACCTGCGAAACGGCCGAGTCGGTGGACTTCCACGCCCATGTGTTCCACCGCGGCCTGCCGAGCGTCGACCGCCCCCGCTACCTCCCGGACCGCGACGCCCTCCCGGCGGCCTACCTGGCCCTGCTCGACCGGCACGGCATCGGCGGCGCGGTCCTCGTCCAGCCCAGCTTCCTGGGGGCGCGCAACGACTTCCTGCTCGACTGCCTGGCCCGGCACCCCACCCGGTTCCGCGCCGTCGTCGTACTGGACCAGGACCGGTTGCACCGCCCGGAGGCCCTCGCCCCGCTCGCCGTCGACGGCGTCGCGGGCGTCCGGCTCAACCTGATCGGCCGTCCGGTCCCCGACCTCACCGCCCCGCACTGGCGGCAGTTGGGCGCACTGTTGGCCGACCGCGGCCGACACCTGGAGGTGCACGCGGCGGACGGCCAGTGGACGATCCTCGCACCCGCCCTGCGCACCTGGCCGTCCGCCGTGGTGATCGACCACCTCGGCCTGCCCGGCGCGTCCGGGGCCTCCGAGGAGGCCGACCGCACGGTTCTGGACCTGACCGGGCGTGACCACGTGTGGCTCAAGGTCTCCGCGCCCTACCGCTGCGCCCCCGGCCGGGCCGGCCGGATGCTGCGCCGGGTCCTGGCGGAGGCCGGCCAGCGACGCCTGCTGTGGGGCAGCGACTGGCCCTGGACCCGGCACGAGGACGGCCGGACCTACGCCGACTGCCTCGCCTGGCCGGCCGCCCACCTGGACCCGCCGGCCCTGCGCGCCGCCACCGTCGACAACCCGGCCCGACTGCTGAACTGGTCGCCGTCGCCCGGACGTTGAGGAGCGGCCGGAAACCCGGGTGACGGCGGCGCCGGGGCAGGCGATCATGACCGGATGACCGCTACCGATCAGCCGTGGTGGAACCTCCACGAGGCCGTCGCCCTCTGGGGCGCGCGGCTGGCCCCGGCCGCCGCCGTGGTCGACGCCGCCGTCGAGGCGCTGGCCGCCGGCCGCGACGGCCCGGCGCTGGGCGAACTGGCCGCGCTGGAACGGGGCGAGGCCGATGACCGGCTGCCGGAGCTGCTGGACGCCGCCTGCGCCGAGCTCGGCCTGCCCCGGCCGGTACGGGACGATCGGGCGACGGAGGAGGCGGGCGTCCGGGCGCTGGCCCGGCGGGTGATGTCCGGGCAACTGGCCCCCCGCCGCTTCACCGCGCTGCTGCACGAGGCCTTCGGGCACCGGCTGGAGCTGGTCGAACCCTTCGACGGTCTCCACGACGACTACCAGAACGAGTTCGGCGAACTCACCGTGGCCCAGCTCGACGCCGAGGTGCTGGAGGAGGCCTGGCGGCTCGGCGCCGATCCGGCGCTCGCCGCCCGGCGCCGCCCGGTGACCACGGCCCGCGGACTGGTCCTGGGCTACCTCGCGGACCTCGACCGGATCCTCACCGATCTGGGCCGGCACCGGCCGCCGGCCGCCTCCCTGGTCGACTGGCTCTACCTCGCCCGGAGCCGCCGGATCCCGCAGACCGGCGTGGTCGGCGGCCGGCTGTACCAGGTGCACGGCGCGGGCTGCCGGTTCACCGGCCCGGACGGGGTCGAGGTCGACGTGGACACCGCCGGGCCGGACGGGGTGACCTTCGACGCCTGGCGGCTGCAGTGCCACGGCGCCGGCCTGCCGGAGCCGTTCGCCGCGTCGCAGGACGAGCTGCGGGCCGCCGCGTCGGCGCTGCCGCAGCTCGCCGAAGGGGCCTGGCCCGGCCGGTTCGTCCTGGCGACTACCGGTGGTACTGGGCGAGTTGGATGAGGTTGCCGCAGGTGTCGTCCAGTACCGCGACGGTGACCGGGCCCATGGCCGTCGGCTCCTGGGCGAAGCGGACGCCGAGCCGGTGCAGCCGGTCGTACTCGGCGTGCACGTCGTCCACCGCGAACTGGGCGGCCGGGATGCCGTCCTCGACCAGGGCCGTCTTGTACGGGCCGACGGCGCGGTGCTGGTCGGGCTCCAGCAACAGCTCGGTGCCGTCGGGCTGTTCGGGGGAGACCACGGTGAGCCAGCGGTACTCGCCGACCGGGACCTCCTCCTTCTTCACGAAGCCGAGCACCTCGGTGTAGAAGCGCAGCGCCTTGTCCTGGTCGTCGACGAACACGGTGGTCAGGTTGATCCTCATCGGGTGTCCTCCGGGGTGCCCTGGTGATCGCGGTTGCCGAGGCGATCGTAGATCGCCCGCAGCCAGGGCCGCCGGACGGCGGGGAGCCGGGCGAGGCGGTGGAGCAGCAGGTCGGGGGCGGGCTCGAACAGCCGGTACGGGTGCGGCGGCAGCGGGTCGTCGCGTTCCTCCCCGGCGGGCAGCCGGGTCGTCAGGCGGGGCGGCGGGAAGGCCAGGTACGCCCACACCCCGGCGTCCAGCGGCACGGTGACGGGCCCGGCGGGCGGCTGCCAGGCGGCGCCCGTCCACGGGTGGCGGGGGACCAGGGCGAGGTCCGTGGGCGGGACGGGGGCGAGGCCGGGCCCGGCCAGGCGCAGGGTCCGGGCCGGGGGACCGGCCGGGAGCAGCCGGTGCAGGGTGCGGCCGAAGGTCTCGGTGAGCAGGCCGGGGGCCACGGCCACCGGCTCCCCGCCGGAGGCCGCCAGCACCTCGGCCAGGGCCGTCCCGACCGCGGCGCGCCAGCGGTCGCTCCACCAGCCGCCCGGCTTGACCGGCGGCAGCGGCGGAACCGCCCAGCCGTCCCCGGCCGGCCGGGCCGGGCCCTCGACCGGGAGACGCCGTACGGCTCCTGGGTGGAGCCACACCTTCTGCCAGTGGTAGCAGTCGTCGATCCGGGAGCCCACCGTGCGCCCGCACCGTTCGCAGGCCAGGTTCGGGCCGCCGGCCGCGGCGCAGCAGCCCTCGCACTCCCCGGGCAGCAGCACGGTGCCGCGGGTGTCGCCCGGGGCCAGCAGCACCGCGCCGCCGGGGCCGCTCCACAGGCCGTCGACGGGTGCGTACACGCCCTGGGCGGCGGCCTCGGCGGCCGTGACCGCCGCCCAGGGCCGCCAGGGGCGCTCGGACGGCTCGGGGTCGACGGCGAAGGTCCCCGGTTCCAGCAGGGGCGGCAGGTAGCGGTCCCCGCCGTGCCGGTGGGCGTGCGGCGGCAGGGCCACCTCCGTCACCGGCGCCGTCAGCTCCGCGCCGCACCCGGCGCACGCGAACACCGCCACGCGTCCTCCCCCCTGCGACGACCTCGACCCGCTGGCGACCCCCGCCCGCGGACCACCGGAGTATTCCGGCCCGGGCACCGTCCGCCAAGCGGTTTTCGCCCGGTCGCGCGGCCGTCCCCGGCAGGCAGCGCGTCCGGCCGGGCGGCGACCTAACCTGGAAGGGCGCATCCGGTGCGCGGCCCGCGGAGGGCGGCGCACCGGCCCGAGTACGGAAGCGGGAGCGGTAGCCATGACGGTGATCTCGGCGGCTCTCTTCGGTACCGACTGGTGGCCCCGGCCGCCCGGCGGCGCCGAGCTGCTGCGCGAGTGCGCCGCGCGGGGCTGGACGGTCGTGCTGACCGGTCCCGGCCCGGCCGGGGCGCCCGCGCTGACCGTGACCGCCCCCGGCGACGACCCGGTACGGGCCGCGCTGGCGCTGGTGGACGGCGCGGCCTCGCACGCCGTGGCCGTCGCCGGAAGCGTGCGCGAGGTGCGGGCGGCGCGCCGGGCCGGGGTGCCCTGCGTCGCCCTGGAGGCCGGCGGGGACGCCGGTCCGGAGCTGCGGGCGGCCGGCGCGGCGGAGGTCCACCGCGACGCCGCCGCCCTGCTGCGTGTCCTGGACGACAGCCTGCTCGCCCGTCCCCGGGCCTTCGGGCGCGTGGCCGCCGCAACCGGCGGCCCCCGGAACGGTTAACGCCGGCCCGTACCGGGCAACCGCCCGGGTGCGAGCACGTCACCCGAAGTGTCGGAGGTGACCGAGATGGACGGACCCGCGTTGAGCGGACGGGAGCGGCGGCTCCTTGAGGAGATCGAGTCCGATCTGCGCCAGGACACGCGTCTCGACCGGAAGTTGAGCACGATGGGGGCGAACCCGCCGAACCGGTTCCGGGCCGCGCTGCGCGGCGTCGGGCGCCGGGTCTCGGCGGGGGTGCTGCTGACCGCGCTGGTGATGACGTCGCTGTGCGTGGCCATCGGCGTGCGCACCCCGACCACCGCCGTGCTGACCGCCCTCGGGGTGGTCTGGGCGGCCACGGTGGCGGCGTCGGTGGCGGCCGCGGTGCTGTTGCGGCGGCGGCGGGAGCGCGGCGCCGGCGGCATCGATCCGGAGCCGGGTGGGCCGGGCGGGCGGACCGGACGCCGTGAGCGCCGGGACCGTGGCGACGGCCGCGAGGACCGGGGCGAAGGCCGCGAACGTCGGCCCTGGGACCGCCCGGAGGCGTGAGGTGACCCGATGAGCACTGACCTGTGGGAGTACCGTCCGGGCTCCCATCCCGCCGCCGACCTCAGCCTGGTCGGGTACGAGGTGCACGGCACCGACGGCCCGCTCGGCCGGGTCGAACAGGATGCCGGCGACCACCTGCGGGTCGACGCCGCCCCCTGGGTGCCGGGCGCCCGGGTACTCGTCCCGGTCGGCGTGGTCGCCCGGATCGACCACCTGGACCGCAGCGTCCACCTGGACTGCCCGCGGGCCCGGCTGGGCACCGCCCCGCCGCCGGCCGAGAACCTCACCGTCCCCCGCCGGCACTGAGCCATGGGCTGGCCGTCCACCACCCTGACCGGCCGGACGATCGCCTTCCTGGTCGCCCCCTACGGCGCCGAGCAGCGCCAACTGGCGTCGGCCTGGCAGGCGGTGGCCGAGTCCGGCGGCACCCCGCGGCTGCTCTCCACCGCCCCGGGGCGGGTCCAGGCCGTCCGGCAGCACGCCCTCGGGGACACCTTCGCGGTGGACGGCCTGGTCGCCGAGGCGGATCCGGCCGGGTACGACGGGCTGGTGCTGCCCGGCGGCGTGGCCAATCCGGACCTGCTGCGGCTGGACGGGGCGGCCGTCGCCTTCGTCCGGGACTGCTGCGCCGCCGCCCGCCCGGTCGCGGCGATCTGCCACGCGCCCTGGACGCTGATCGAGGCCGGGGCCGTGCGCGGCCGCACCCTCACCTCCTGGCCGAGCCTGCGCACCGACCTGCTCAACGCGGGCGCCCGGTGGGTCGACGCGGAGGTGCACGTCTGCCGGGACGGGCCGGGCCCGCTGGTGACCGGTCGCGGGCCGGCCGACCTGCCGGTGTTCGAGGACACCCTGGTCACCGAGTTCGCCCACGCGGCGGCGAAGCGGCGGCGGTGACACGGCCGTTCGGGCCGGACGGATTCCGCGGACCCGGCAGGTCCCGCAGTCCCGGACCGGCGGCTCAGTCCCCGCGCAGGCGGACGAAGGTGGCCGTGGGCGGGCGGCCGGTGAGGGTCAGCTCGGCGCGCAGCGGGCCGGTGAGCGGGTGCACCTCGCCGTGGTCGGGGTCGACCGCGGGCGGGCCCAGCAGCGGTCCGGCGGCCCGGGCGACCTCGCGGGCCTGGACCGGGGTGAGCCGCGGCGTGGTGAGCAGCACCCGGCCGTCGTCCAGGCCGAGCACCAGGGCGTGCGGCCGGGCGGCCGGGCCGGTGAGCGCGCGGACGGTGGCGTCCACGGTGTCGCTGCGCCGGTACTTGACCCAGACCCGGCCCGCGCCCTGCGCCCGGTAGGGGGAGGCCGCGGCCTTGCAGACCAGTCCCTCCACGCCGGTGTCGGCCAGGCCCGTCATCCACTCCAGCGCCTCCGCCCGATCGGTGGTGGCCAGGACCGGCTGGATCGGCGGTGGGACGTCGGCCAGGGCGGCGAGCAGCAGGCGGCGCCGGTCGGTGAGCGGCAGTCGCCGGACGTCCCGGCCGGGCAGTGCGAGCAGGTCGAAGGCGATCAGCCCGAGTGCGACGTCCGGGGCGGCGGCCCGGGCCCGGCGGGTGTGCAGCAGTTCCTCGAAGGCGAACCGGCCGGACCGCCAGGCGACCAGCTCGGCGTCCAGCACCAGCCCCTCGGGCAGCCGGGCGACGGCGGCGGCGATCGGCGGGAACTCGGGCGCGAGGTCGCGGCCGCTGCGGGCCTGCAGGAACGCCGGGCGCTCGCCGCGGGCGAAGGCGAGGCAGCGGAAGCCGTCCAGCTTGAGCTCGTACTGCACACCGCCGCCGCCCAGCCCGTCGGCGGGCGGGACGGCGTGCACGGCGGCGGGGCGCATCACCTCGACGGGTGGCTGCAGCACCTGCGCCTGCTGGGTGCGGAGCGGCGGCGGCGCGGAGGGCAGAGCCGGCAGCGGCCGGGCCTCGGCCGGGTCCAGCAGCGGTGCGAACAGGTCGCCGTGCGCCGCCAGCCGGCCGGGCAACTCGGCGAGCGTGAAGACCAGTTCCGCCTCCCCGCGGGCCCGTTCCAGCTCCGCCCAGGACAGCGGGGTGGAGACCGTCGGCAGCGGGCGGGCGCGCAGCGTGTAGGGGGCGGCGGTGGTCTTCCTGGCGTTGTTCTGCGACCAGTCGACCAGCACCCGGCCCCGGCGCCGGGCCTTGGCCATGGTGTGCACCACCAGCTCAGGGTGTGCCGTCTCCAGGGCGGCGGCCAGCGCCTTGGCGTACCCGGAGACCTCGGCGCTGGGTGTGGGCTCGATCGGCACCAGCAGGTGCAGGCCCTTGGAACCGGAGGTCTTCACCCAGGCCGACAGTCCGTCCGCGGCCAGCCGCTCGCGCAGCAGCAGCGCCACCGCCCGGCAGGTCAGGACGGTGGCGCCGTCGCCCGGGTCGAGGTCCAGCACCAGCCGGTCGGCCAGGCCGGGCGCGGCGGCGTGCCACTGCGGGACGTGCAGTTCCAGGCAGCCCAGGTTGGCGAGCGCGAGCAGCGCCGCGCCGTCCTCCAGGACCACCTGGCGCAGCCGCTCGCCGCTGGTCGGCACGTCCACCGTGCGCACCCAGTCGGGGGTGCCGGGCGGCGGGTTCTTGGCGACGAACACCTCCGCCTCGACGCCGTCCGGGCAGCGCAGGAAGGACACCGGGCGGTCGCGCAGGTGGGGGAGCAGGGCGGTGTGCACGGCGGCGTAGTAGCGCAGCACCTCGCCCTTGGGGGTGCCGATGCTCGGGTAGTACACCTTGTCGAGGTGGGACAGGGCGAGGGTGCGTCCGTCCACCGTCAGCTGTGGCATCGGCGGCCTCCGAAGGCTCCCGGGGGTGGCCCCCGCAGCCAGTCTGCCCCGGGACGGCGCTCGCCGCCCCGGGGCCGGTGGCCGGCGCGGGGCCGGGCGTTACGGTGCGCGGCCGGGCGTCAGGGCGCCGGGGCGGGCCGGGGCGCGCCCGGGTAGGTGCCGAAGTACCAGTGGTTGCCCTCCGGGTCGGCGGCCGCGAAGTCCCGCGAGCCGTAGTCCGTCTCGGTCAGCCCGGTGGTGATCCGGGCCCCGGCGGCGACCGCCCGGGCGTGCACGCCGTCCGGGTCGGCGGTGACCACGTACGCGCTGAAGCTGCCCGGCTCGCCGCGCCACTGGCCCGGCGCGGTCTCGCGCACCGAGCCGAGCATCACGCCGCCGCCCTCCGGCCAGGCCAGCTCGGCGTGGGCGACGAAGTCGCCCTCCCCGTAGCTGACCACCTCCTGGAAGCCGAAGGCGTCCGACAGGAAGCGGATCAGGGCCCGGGCGTCGGTGGCGCGCAGGGTGGGCCAGACCTGCGGTGCGGGGGTCTCGGTGTCCATCACGATCACTCCTCGGTTCGGGTGCTCACGCCTCCCACTCTGCAGCGGCCGCGCCCGTCCCGCCTTGGACGTTTCGGAACGGCTTCCCCTCCTCCGGGCCCTCCGCCGCCAGCCAGGCGCTCGGTGCGGCGCCGGCCAGCGCGCGGAACTCCCGGGCCAGGTGCGCCTGGTCGAAGTAGCCGCAGCGGGCGGCCAGTTCCGCCAGCCGGGGCGGCGGCGACCCGGCCGCGAGCAGGTGCCGGGCCCGGTCGAAGCGGATCACCCGGGCGGCCGCCTTCGGGGTGAGCCCGGTCTCCCGGCGGAACCGCTCCTGGAGGTGCCGGGCGCTCCACCCGGTCTCCCGGGCCAGCTCCGCCACCGGCAGCGCGCCGCCGCTGCGGCGCAGCGCCCGCCAGGCCCAGCCCACCTCCGGCGGCACCCGCCCGGACGGCCGAGCGGCCCGCAGCAGCGCCGAGTCCAGCACCGCGAACCGCTCCGCCCAGCCGTCGGCCGCCCGGAGCCGCTCGTGCAGGAGCGGGCCGAGCCGCCCGAGCAGCTGCTCCGCCGGGAGGTCGATGCCGGCCAACTCCCCGGCGGGCAGCCCGAACAGCGCCCGGGCGGCGAGCGGGTGCACGGCGATCTGCACCCCGGACTGGGCGCCCTCGTGGGTGATCAGCGCGGGGGAGGTGTGCAGCCCGCCGAGCAGCGTGGGGTAACTGCCCGGCGGCTGCGCCGGATCGGGGTGGCCGACGATCACCAGCGGCTCGTCCAGGGTGAGGATGAAGGTCAGGTACGGGGACGGCAGGCCGCGGTGCACGGCGGGGGCCAGGCCGCGCTGCCGGTAGCCCGAGTACCAGGCCACGTACGGGCGCAGCGCCGCCGCGGGCCGGGCGTGGACGGCCTCGTCGACCGCCCCGGTGGCTTGCGTGCTCACGTGGTCCAGTATCGGGGCCCGGGGTCGCGGGCGGGAGCGCGGGTGCCTATGGTGAGGGCACGGTCACCCCGCGCAGCCGCGGTGCGCCGCGTGGGGGAGGACCGTCGGGGGGCAACACCGACGAAGGAGTCCCCGTGACCACTGCCCGAGACATCATGCACACCGGCGCCCAGTGCATCGGCGCCCACCAGACCCTGGACGAGGCCGCGCGGATGATGCGCGAGAAGGACGTGGGCGCGCTGCCGATCTGCGGCGACGACCAGAAGCTGCACGGCATCATCACCGACCGCGACATCGTGGTGCGCTGTCTCGCCGAGGGCAAGGACCCGGCCCGGATGACGGCCATCGAACTGGCCGGGCACCTGCACTGCGTGCGGGCCGAGGACAGCATGGAGGTGGTGCTCAAGAAGATGGAGCAGCACCAGATCCGGCGCATCCCGGTGATCGACGGCGAGCGCCTGGTCGGCATGATCAGCGAGGCCGACCTGGCGATGGGGCACCGCGAGGGCCACCGGCTGACGGACCAGCAGATCATCGAGTTCATGGACAGCGTCTACCTGAGCCGGTGACGCGCCCGCCGGGCCCGGCGGCCGGGCGTGGCGTCCGTCTCGGTGGGTGGAATCCCCTTCTCGCTCAGCGAGACGGGGGCACAATGGCGGACATGGGGAAACAGTACGAAAGCATCGACGGCCGGCTGCGGCAGTTCATCGAACGCCAGCCCGTCTACTTCGTCGCGACCGCACCGCTGGCCGCCGACGGACACGTCAACCTGTCGCCCAAGGGCCGTTCCGGCACCCTCGCCGTCCTCGACGAACTCACCCTCGCCTACCTGGACTTCGGCGGCTCACAGGCCGAAACCGTCGCCCACCTGCGGGAGAACGGCCGGATCACCCTGATGTGGTGCGCCTTCGACGGCCCGCCCACCGTGGTCCGGGTGCACGGCCGGGGCGAGCCGGTCTTCCGCGACGACCCGCGCTTCGCCGAGCTGCTCGCCCACTTCGAGCCCGGTGCGGACGGCGCCGGACTGCGGGCGATCGTGCTGGTCCGCGCGGAGCGGGTCAGCGACTCCTGCGGCTACGCGGTGCCGTTCATGGACTACCGCGCCGACCGGGACCTGCACGCCCAGTACTTCGACCGCAAGGGCGAGGAGGAGTTCAACGCCTACTGCGAGCGCAAGCCGTACGTGGGCACCAGCATCGACGGCCTGCCCGCCCTCCCGCTGCCGCTCCCGGACCGACCGGCCTGACCGGCCGACGGCCGTCCTCGGGGTGGATGCGGGGCCGGGGCACGGGGTGACCTAAAAGGCTGTCATCATCGGCGACATGACCGACCGTCAGAAGGAAACGGAGATCGCCGCCATGCCGCGCCACCCCGTCGTCGAGCAGATCGAGCGCGCCGCCGCCACGACCGGAGTCGTGATCGCGGGCATCGGGGCGGAGCAGTGGAAGCTGCCCACCCCCTGCGCGGAGTGGGACGTCACCGCCCTGGTGAACCACCTGGTGGGCGGGATCGGCCGTTACGTCGGCCAGTTGACCGGCACCGACCCCGGCAAGGCGCCCGGGGGCGACTGGTTGGGCGACGACCCGGTGGCCGCCTACCGGGCCGCGGCGGCGGCCGACCTGGCGGCCTGGCGCCGGCCGGGGGCGCTCGACCGCACCCTCACCGTCGCGATCGGTGAGCTGCCGGGGGAGTTCGCCGCCACCGTGCACCTGGCCGAGCTGGCGGTGCACGGCGCCGACCTGGCGGTGGCGACCGGACAGGAGAACCTGCTGGACCCCGAGCTGCTGGCGGGCCTGCTGGCCGCGATCCGGGAGCTGGGCGTCGAGCCGTACCGGGTCCCCGGCGTCTTCGGCCCGGAGGCCCTGGTCCCCGAGGACGCCCCGGTGCACCTGCGGCTGCTGGCCCATCTGGGCCGTACGGTCGCCGCCTGAGCAGTACCTGAGCAGTACCTGGGCAGTACCTGGGCAGTACCTGAGCCGCATCCGGGCGGTGTCGGGCGGCCGGTGACGCGACGAAGCCGCCGCACCCTCGGGGTGCGGCGGCTTCGTGCGTGCGTGCGGCGGGGCTTACTTGCCCAGGCCGGCCTTGACGGAGCAGATCGGCCAGGCGCCGGGGCCCTGCGCGGCGAGGACCTTCTCGCCGATCGCGATCTGCTGGGCCTTGGAGGCCTGGTGCGCCTGCGGGGCGAAGGCGGTGCCGCCGAAGGCGGCCCAGGTGCTGGAGGTGAACTGCAGGCCGCCGTAGAAGCCGTTGCCGGAGTTCACGGCCCAGTTGCCGGTGGCCTCGCACTGGGCGACCTTGTCCCAGACGGTGGCCGGGGCGGCCGAGGCGCTGGTGGCCGTCACGAGGCCGGCCACCGGGAGGGCGGTGACCGCCCCGGCCATCAGAGCCATCCGGACGCGGTTGCGGCGCTTCGGGGTGGCAGTGGTGGTGGCAGCGGCGGTCTCGTTACGGAAGGTCATGCGGTTCCTTTCGGAGGGGGTCTGCGAGCGTGCGGAACCAGGCCCTCGGAGGGCCGTCGGTTTCGTGGACGCGTGGCTCGCGTGGTCAGGCACCGTTCCGGTCCGGGGGCGGTGTGGCCCGGCCGGAGCGGAGTCGCTCGGTGCAACGGGTTCGAAGGTACGGGGGAGGTCGTGGCGGTTTCAAGGATTCCCAGGTCGGTGCACGTCAGAGGCCTGTTACCGCAGGTAGCGATCACGAAAATAAGGTGATTTCGCCTGATTTCCACCTCTTTCCAAGATCAAACCACCCTGGGAAGTGGCCCCCGTCACCCCGGAGGCGCTGTGAGGCCGGGCACACCGTCGACAGCGCGTGACGGTCCACCCGACCCCGGGTGCCGGAACGACGGCCCCGCGCACCCGCCCGGGTGGCCCGCGCCACAGCCGTCACCCGGAGTGCCCGCTGCCACCACCCCCGGTGGCGGGCATAGCCTTCGGCCCATGAGCAACGAGAGCGATGCGACGGACGCAGGGGCCGTCGACGACGCGGGCCGCCCGCAGGCCGGGTGGCACCAAGGGGACGGGGACCACGGGACGGCCGTCGCCCCGACCGGCTTCGAACTGGGGACGGACGGACCCAAGGTGGTCCTGGCGGGACTGGACGGCTCCGACTCCTCCTGGCGCGCCACCGCCTACGCCGCCGGCCTCGCCCGCCGACAGGGCGCCGTGCTGGCCGTGGCCTACGTCCAGCCGATACTCGGCGCCGCGACCGCGCTGGCCGGGGCCGCGGTGGAGGAGACCACCCAGGAGATCGCCGACGAGCTGCTGGCCGCGCTGCGCGAGGCCCAGGAGCGGGTGCGCGAGGTCTGGCGGGTGGAATGGCGCTTCCTCACCATGCGCGGCGACCCCTACACCGGCCTCGCCAAGCTCGCCGACGAGCTGCGGGCCGACGCCGTGGTGGTCGGTGTCTCCGAACAGGCCGGGCACAAGGTGATCGGATCGGTCGCGGTCCGGCTGGTCAAGGCGGGCCGCTGGCCGGTCACCGTGGTCCCGTAGGGCACGTCGGCCCGGCGGCGGTGAGGGGCCCGGGGCCCGCCCGCCGGGCGGCGCCGGAGCGGCGGGTAGGGTGCGTGACCATGACGGAACCGCCGGGCGCGCACCCCGCCGAGCCGCCCCACCCGACCGGCAACGACCTCCACCTCGACCTGCCCGCCACCGGCGGCCGCCGCGCCGCGCTGATGGCCGCCCTGCGCGAGGCGATCCGCAGCGGCCGGCTGGCCCCCGGCACCCGACTGCCGCCGTACCGGACCCTGGCCGCCGACCTCGGCCTGGCCCGCAACACGGCCGCCGAGGCCTACGCCGAACTCGTCGCCGAGGGCTGGCTCACCGCCCGCCAGGGCTCCGGCACCACCGTCGCCGAACGCGCCGCACCCGTCCCGCCCGCCCGGGCCCGCCGCCCCGCGCCCCGGCCTGGACCCGCGCACGACCTGCGCCAGGGCCAGCCCGACGCCTCCTCCTTCCCCCGCACCGCCTGGCTGGCCGCCGCCCGCCGGGCCCTGACCGCCGCCCCCAACGAGGCCTTCGGGCCCGGCGACCCCCAGGGCCGGCGCGAGTTGCGCACCGTCCTCGCCGACTACCTCGCCCGGGCCCGCGGGGTGCGCACCGACCCCGACCGGATCGTGATCTGCTCCGGCTTCGCCCACGGGCTGCGGCTGCTCTTCGACGGCGCCGCGCCCGTCCTGCCGCCCGCCGAGCGCGGGCCGCTGGCCGTGGAGGCCTACGGACTGGGCTTCCACCGCGGCCTGCTGGCCGCCGCCGGGGTCCGGACCGTCCCGCTGCCGATCGACGAACAGGGCGCCCGGGTCGAGGAGTTGGCGCGCCACCCGGAGCTGCGCACGGTCCTGCTCACGCCCGCCCACCAGTTCCCGACCGGCGGCCCGCTGCACGCCGGGCGCCGCGCCGCCGTGATCGACTGGGCGCGCGGGCACGGCGGACTCGTCCTGGAGGACGACTACGACGGGGAGTTCCGCTACGACCGCCAGCCGGTCGGCGCCGTCCAGGGGCTGGACCCCGACCGGGTCGTCTACCTCGGCAGCGCCAGCAAGAGCCTCAGTCCGGCGCTGCGCCTGGGCTGGCTGGTGCTGCCGGAGCACCTGGTCGACCGGGTGCTCGCGGCCAAGGGCGAACGCGAGGGCTGGGCCAGTGCCCTGGACCAGCTGACCCTGGCCGAGTTCGTCGACTCCGGTGGCTACGACCGGCACGTGCGCCGGATGCGCCGCCGCTACCGGGACCGCCGGGACCAGCTGGTGGCCGCGCTGGCCGAGCACGCCCCGCAGATCGGGGTGTCCGGCATCGCGGCCGGCCTGCACGCCGTGCTGCGGCTGGCCCCGGGCACCGAACGCTCCGTGCTCAAGGCCGCCGTCTACCGGGGGCTGGCCGTGGAGGGCCTCGCGGACTACCGCCATCCGGCGATCACCGCGGAGGCGATGCCCGCCGTCGACGGACTGGTGGTCGGCTACGCGACGCCGCCGGACCACGGCTACCCGGCGGCGATCCGGGCGCTGTGCGACATCCTGCCGCCGCCGGCCTGAGCGGGGTGCGGGTCCGGTCGCCCGGGCCGCGGGTCCGGCCGCGCGTGGGGGCGAAGGATAGGGCAGCGGAGGTTCCGCCGGACGCGGAACGCGGTCGATCGGTCACCGGCGTCCGCCCGCCGCTCGTGTGTCGGTACGGCTCGGGCCCGAGCCCGGTAGCCCCGGCGGCGCCGACCCCTAGGCTCCATGGTCATGCGCAGAACACATCTGAGCCGGGCCGCGCTCGCCGTGTGCCCGGCCCTCGCCGCCGGCCTGCTGCTGTCGGCGGCACCCGCCCGGGCCGACGGCCAGCTGCCCCTGACGGCGGTCTCCGACCGTCAGACGACCGGCCGGGGCGGTGAGTTCACGCTGACCCTGACGCTCACCAACCCGTACGACACCCCCATCCAGTTCGTCTACCAGAGCGTCCAGCCGAGCTACCGGACCAGCCAGCAGCAGGGGCTCAAGTTCAGCGCCACCGCCTGCGGCACCCAGACCAACGGCTGCAGCGACAACGTGCACGGCGGCATCGCCCGGTACGACGTCCCGCTCGCCCCCGGCGCCGGCAGCAGCTTCACGGTCACCTACACCGTGGCCCCCGACTCCGCCTGCGGCCCCGACGTCCGGATCGACCTGTACTCGTACCTGTACTACGAGTACAAGGGCGGCCTGGCCAGCAACTCCGGCATCCTCGGCATCGCCGGCCCCCAGGTGGCCTGCTGACCCGCCGACCCCGCCCGCGGCGCGGCCCCGGCCGCCTCCGCCCCCCATGCACCCGTCAGGTGCCGGCCACCCCCGTACCGGCACCTGACGGGCCTTTTCGCATGTCCGCGTCCCGGGACGGTCGGGGCGGCGGCCGCGCGGCTGGGACGGCTGGGGCGGCTGGACGGTGCGGCGGGTTGACGCGAGGGCGGGCCGGGGCGGTGGTTCCGCCGACGGGTCGGGGAGGCCGTCGGGGGCGGCTCGGCGGGCGCGAACGGATGTTCAGGTGCGATGGCGCGCGCGGGGGCGGATGGGCGGAGATTCACCCTATCGGGGGGTAGTCGGCCGCCGTACGGCCTCGGTCGGGTTCTGGTGATCTAGGGTTCCGGATGGGCCGCCGGGCGATGGCGGTCGGTTCTCGAAACTCGCCAACTTCCCCACCAGTTCGCGGATCTGATGATCCGTCGCGGCTCGCGCCCAGGGCGGAGCGGAACGGCCCTGTCCGCGCGATCCGACCACACGAATGGAGACCCTGCCGATGCCCGTGGACACGAGCCCGGAGACACAGCAGGACCGGCAGCAGAGCCTTGCGACGGCAGCTGCCCGCAATCTTGCCACCACCACCAAGTCCGCCCCGCAGATGCAGGAGATCACCTCCCGCTGGCTGCTCAAGGTGCTCCCGTGGGTCGAGGCCCACGGTGGCGCGTACCGGGTGAACCGCCGGCTCACCTACACCGTCGGCAACGGCGTGGTGGAGTTCATCAAGACCGGCTCCCAGGTCCGCGTCATCCCGCAGGAGCTGGGCGAACTCGCCCTGCTGCGCGGCTACGAGGACGAGGAGGTGCTCACCGCCCTCGCCGACCGCTGCCAGCAGCGCGACTTCGGCCCCGGCGAGGTGCTCACCACCACGGGCGAGGCGGCCGACCGGATCTTCCTGATCGCCCACGGCAAGATCAACAAGATCGGCACCGGCAAGTACGGCGACGAGACCGTGGTCGGCGTGGCCGGTGACGGCGACCGCTTCGGCGACGACGCGCTGCTGAACCCGGACGCCGTCTGGGAGTTCACCGCGAAGACCGCCACCTCCGGCGTCGCCCTCACCCTGAGCCGGGCCGACTTCGCCCGCATCCGGGAGAACGCCCCCAGCCTCCAGGCGCACCTGGAGGAGTTCCTGACCCTGCCGCTGCAGGCGCAGAACGAGCGCGGTGAGGCCGAGATCGCCATGTCGGCGGGCCACCACGGCGAGTACGAGCTGCCCGGCGCCTTCGTGGACTACGAGCTCAAGCCGCGTGAGTACGAGCTGAGCGTCGCGCAGACCGTGCTCAAGATCCACACCCGTGTCGCCGACCTGTACAACCAGCCGATGAACCAGACCGAGCACCAGCTCCGGTTGACCATCGAGGCCCTGCGCGAGCGCCAGGAGCACGAGATGATCAACAACCCGGAGTTCGGCCTGCTCCACAACGCCGACTTCGACCAGCGGATCCAGACCCACTCCGGCCCGCCCACCCCGGACGACCTGGACGAGCTGCTCAACCGCCGCCGTGACCCCGACTACCTGCTGGCCCACCCCAAGGCCATCGCCGCGATGGGCCGCGAGTTCAACGCCCGGGGCATCTACCCGCAG
Source organism: Kitasatospora sp. NPDC089509 (assembly GCF_044749365.1). NCBI lineage: Bacteria > Bacillati > Actinomycetota > Actinomycetes > Kitasatosporales > Streptomycetaceae > Kitasatospora > Kitasatospora sp. NPDC089509. Next base: position 407,384 of record NZ_JBIVHS010000002.1, read on the forward strand.
CACGTCGACCTCGGCGGCCAGCAGGTGCCGGCCTGGCGCGGCGTCCCGATCCTGCCGTGCAGCAAGATCCCGATCACCAAGGAGAACACCAGCTCGATCCTGGTGATCCGTACCGGTGAGGACAACCAGGGCGTGATCGGCCTGCACCAGACCGGGCTGCCGGACGAGTACCAGCCCTCGCTCTCGGTCCGCTTCATGGGGATCGACGAGAAGGCGATCATCTCCTACCTGGTCAGCGCCTACTACTCCTGCGCGATCCTGGTGCCGGACGCGGTCGGCGTGCTGGAGAACGTCGAGATCGCGCACCGCCGCCACTGAGCCCGCAGCGCGCGGGACTTGAGCCCGTGGCGTGCGGTACGTGAGCCCGCAGAACAACACGCGCAGGCCGTAACCGGGCGGCGCGAAGATCGTTTCACCTGATGACGGACGGCCCGCCCCCGCAGGTGGGCCGTCCGCCTGATCACGTCTGCACGCACACGGTCGTACCCGATCGGTCCTGATCCGGTCCCGACCGCTGTTGCCCCTTTCCATCGACGGATCAGCCCGAGTCCCGTCCGCTCTCCCCAGGCGACCCGAGAGGTGTGTGGAGCCCATGCCGCAGCGCCGGCAAATCCGACGGATACCGCGGCACGGCGGCGGGGGCGCGGCCCCCGGACGGCGGGTGCGGCTGATCGGCGCGGCGGTCGGTGTGGTGGCGATGTGCGCCCTGGTCGGTGGCGCCACCGCCTCCGGTGCCGAGCACCCCGGCGGACAGCCGCACGGCACGGCCGTCGACACCTGTGTGTGCACCGATGCCGACGTGTCGACCACGGTCGGCCCGGGCGGGAACGTGGACGTCGGGGTGGACGTGGACGTCCAGGTCGGCGTGACCGTCGCCCCCGACATCGGCCGCCACCACGGGCCCAGGCCCCCGCACGAGCACCACCACCCGTGCCACCACCGGGACGCGGCGGTGCCACTGCCGGCGGCGCCCTCGGGCTCGGCCACGGCCGGGCTCCGGCCGGAGGAGGGGTGGCCGGACGAGGAGCACGGCGGGCACCACCACCATCATCACCACCACCACCATCACCACCACCCGCACCCCTGCCCGAGCCCCACTCCCACGCCGACTCCCACACCCACCCCGACACCTACGCCCACGCCCACTCCGACGCCTACGCACAGCCCCACGCCGACGCCCACCCCGACGCCCACGCCGACGCCCACGCCCACCCCGACGCCAACGCCTACGCACAGTCCGAGTCCGAGCCCCACGCCCACCCCCACGCCATCCCCGACCGTGGCGCCCCCCAGCCCGACCCCGGCGCCCAGTCCACCCGCGTCACCCCCGGCGCCGCCGCAGGCACCTCCGCCGCCAGCCCCGGCCCCCGCGCCGGCCGCCCCGGCCCCGGCAGCGCCCGCCGCTCCGGCACCCGCCGCACCGGCGGCCCCGGTCGCGCAGGCCCCGCCGCCCGCCGTGGTGCCGGTCCCGGCGGTGCCCGACGCGCCCACGGCCCCCGCCGTGGTGGCGCCCAGTCCGGTGCTGCCGAGCCCGGCCCGGCCGAGCCCGCTCTGGCCGACCCCCGCGCCGCAGCCGGTGTTCAAGGTCCATGCCACCAAGCCGGTGCCCGTCGCGCAGCACCACCACGGCGGTTCGACGACCACCACGCTGCTGCTGATCATGGTCCCCGGCGTTCTGGCGGCGGCCGCGCTGCGCCCGGGTCGCGGCGGCGGACGAGGCCGCGGTCGTTCCGGGTCCTGACGGCCTCCGGGTCCCGACGGGCCCTGGGCCCCCGCGGGCCCGCACGTTCCGACGATTCCCGGGCTCGACGCTCCGGTCGAGCCACGGGCTTCCCCTGTCACGTCACAAGCCAAGCCAGAGAAGGGAGTTCCCATGTCCGAGTGGGTGATGCTGATCATCGCGCTGTTGGCCGCGTGCGCCGTCGTGCTGGCGGTGGTGGTGCTGAGGCGCCGGGCCGGCGTCGAGGAGAACGTCGACGAGACGCCCGACGTCATCGAGTACATCACGATGATGATCGGCGTGGTCTACGCGATCGTCCTCGGTCTCGCCATCGCGGGTGTCTGGGAGGCGCGCGGTGCCGCCCAGGACGACCTGTTCCGCGAGGCCCAGTCGCTGCGGGAGGTGAGCGACCGGGCCGTGGTCTACCCGGCCGAGTTCCGCGACCAGGTCCGGGCCGATGTCGACGCCTACGTCACCTACGTGGTGAACGTCGAGTGGGACTACATGGGCAAGCACGGTGAGATCACCGACAAGGGCACCGAGTTGCTGGACAAGATCCAGAACGAGGTGGTCAGTCGGCCGCCGGCCTCCGACCTGGAGTCCCAGGCCTACCAGCCGATGACCGACCGGATCAGCCAGGCCTCCGACGCCCGCAACCAGCGCGGCCAGAACGCCGGGCCGACCATGCCGGGCGTGGTGTGGTTCGGACTGATCGGCGGGGCGGTGGTGACCCTCGGCATGCTGTTCGCGCTGCAGATCCGGTGCACGCCGAGGGAGTTGATCCTGGCGGCCTGCTTCAGCCTGCTGATCGCCTTCCTGCTGTTCATGATCTGGGACTTCGACGATCCGTTCGCCCGGAGCGTCTCGGTCACCACCCAACCGTTCACCGATCTCTTCCCCTCGCTCAACCTCAAGAGCTGAGCGACCGTGGAACGGATGGCGCCGGTGGCCCCGAACGGGGCCACCGGCGCACGTATTTGACGATCCGTCAGTGCAGGCTGCCGTCCATCGAGTTGAGCATGGTGCCGGCGGCGTCGTCGTTCTCCAGGGAGAAGGCGAACAGGCCGCCCAGCCCCTTGTCCTTGGCGTAGGACCCGCGCGCCTGGACGGCCTGCGGGGTGTCGCCGGTCCAGAAGTCGGTGCCGTCGTAGACCCAGCTGCTCTGCGTCACCGGGTCCCAATGGGTCTGCGCGGCGGTCGGGTTGAGCTCCTTCCAGGCGGCCAGCCCGGCCTCCTGGCTGAGCGGCTTGGCGGCCGTGGGACCGGTCGCGCTCTGGTACAGGCCGTAGTTCGAGCCGGCCGGGACGCCCGTCCAGCCGCGCCAGTAGAACGGGATGCCGAGCACGATCTTGCTCGCCGGGAAGCCGCCGGGGATGCCGTACTCGGGCAGACCGGTGGTGTACGCGGCGAGCGTGGTGTCCACGTTGTACTTGCGGGTGCCGGGCGCGATCGGCGTGGTCGGGTCGGCCGGGCTGTCGTGCAGCGGGTCCTGGTGGTTGGTCGGGCCCTTGGCGTCCCAGGAGCCGTGCATGTCGTAGGACATCACGTCGGCGTAGTCCAGGTAGGCGCCGATCTTGTCGGTCTCCAGCTGGGCGATCTTGTCCTGGCCGCTGGGCAGCGCGGCGCTCAGCAGGTAGCGCTTGCCCTGGGCGGCGCCCAGCGCGTCCAGCTGGGTGCGGAACTCCTTGAGCAGCAGGGTGTAGTTCTGCTTGTCGGCGGGGGAGTAGTGGTTGCCGGTGTGGCCGCCCGCCGAGCCCGGGTACTCCCAGTCGATGTCGATGCCGTCGAAGATGCCCGCCGCCGAGGCCGGACCGCCGGAGGCGTCACCGGCCACGCCGGTCGGCAGGTTCCCCTTGAGGAACATGTCGACGCAGGAGGAGACGAAGGCCTTCCGGGAGGCGTCGGTGGCGGCCGCGTCCGAGAAGTACTTGGAGTACGTCCAGCCGCCGATCGAGATGGTGAAGCGCAGGTTCGGGTACTTGGCCTTGAGCTGGCGCAGCTGGTTGAAGTTGCCCTTGAGCGGCTGGTCCCAGCCGTCGGTGCTGCCGTCCACGCTGTTCGAGGAGGTGTAGCCGTCCTGGTAGTCGGCGTACGCGTCGCCCGCGCCGTCACCGGCGTTGGGGTCGGAGTCGTTGGCCGAGTCCGAGGCCTTCACCGTCTGGAAGCAGGTGAACCTGGAGGGGTCGATGTTGGCGAAGGCGTAGTGGACGACGTCCAGCTTGTTCGCGGCGCCGCTGGTGTCGACGTTCTTCGGGTAGTACGCGTTCTCGTAGATCCCCCACTGGTCGAAGTAGGCCGCGCGGACCGGCTGTCGGGCGGGCGCGGCGGCGGTGGTGGTGCTCACCGGGGCGGACTGGGCGGAGGCGTGGCCGCCGGAGTAGCCCTGGACGCTGAAGGTGTAGCCCTGGCCGGGCAGCAGCGAGCTGACCGCGACCGAGGTGCCCATCGAGGTGGCGACCAGCTGGCCGTTGGACCACACCTTGTAGGCGACCGGGCCGTCCCCGCTGTTCAGGGTGGAGGGCTGCCAGTTGAGCACGACGGCGCCGGAGGTGACCTTGCTGACCGTGACGCCGGTCGGGGTGGTGACCTGGCCGTCCCCGGCCGGGCCGCTCGCGGTGGCGGTCGGGCTGCCGGTCGGGCTGCCCGTCGGGCTGCCGGTGGGGGAACCCGTGGGGCTGCCGCTGGGACTGCCGCTGGGGGAACCGGTCGGGCTGCCGCTGGGGGAGCCGGTGGCGGTCGGGCTGCCCGAGGCCGTCGGGCTGGTGGAGGCGGTGGGGCTGCCCGAGGCCGTCGGGCTGCCCGAGGAGGTCGGTCCGCCCGGCCCGGTCAGGCTGAGGTCGTCCGCGTAGTAGGTGCCGGTGCCGTACCAGCCGTGGGTGAAGACGGTGACCGAGCTGGTGCCGGCGCCGGTGGTGAAGGTGCTGCTCAGCTGGTTCCAGCCGGTCCCGCCGGGCGTCCAGCTGGAGGCGTTGACACCGGTCCCGGTGGCGCCCAGGTAGACGTAGCTGCCCTGCACCCAACCGGACAGGGTGTAGGTGGTGTTCGGCTGGACGGCGACGGTCTGCTGGCACTGCGCGGTGTCGGAGCCCGAGGCGGCGCCGCTGAGCGCGTAACTCCCGCCGTGCACCGGGGTGGTGACGACCGAGCCGTTGCTGCAGCTCCAGCCGGCCAGGGTGCCGGTCTCGAAGTCGCCGTTGGCCAGCAGGTTGACGGGGGAGGCGGAGGCGGAGCCGAAGGTGAGGGCGAGGGCGGCGCCGCTGGTGGTCAGCGTGGCGGCCAGGGCCAGTGCGGTGGCCCGTCTGCGCCGGGTGGCCCGGCGGGCGGCGGGCCCCTCGGCGGGCTCGGGCCGTGCGGGCAGGACGCGGTCGTGCATGCGGGGTGTCCTCCGGATGTGTGGGGGTTCCGGCGGTGCGTGGCCCGGACGGGCCGTGGGGAGCCGGCCCGGGCGCGGTGGGGGCGCGCGGGCGGGTCGAACGGTGCTGACGGGTGTTGACGGGTGTGGACGGGAGCCGTGCGTGGACACGACCGGCCGGGTGCTCCGTGCGCGTCACGACTGAACAGATTGGACTGGACCAATATTCGCCGTCAAGGGTGCCGGTCCGCGCTGTCCACCTCCTGGACCACCCCGGGCCGGGAACGGCGGTGGACCGGTAGGTTGACCAGGACGGAACAGGCCCGCCGAACGGAGGAGCGCATGGACAGTCAGGGCTGGGACGACCGCTACGCCGCGAGCGATTTGGTGTGGGGTGCCGCGCCCAACCGCTGGGTCGTCGACGAACTGACCGGGCACGCCCCCGGCCACGCCCTCGACCTCGCCGCCGGCGAGGGCCGCAACGCCATCTGGCTGGCCGCCCGGGGCTGGGAGGTCACCGGTCTCGACTTCTCCGCCGTCGCCCTGGAACGCGCCGAACGGCTCACCGCCGAACTGCCCGACGAGGTCGCCGACCGCCTCACCTGGCGGCACGGCGACGCCCGCGCCTTCGACCTCCCCGCCGCCGGCTACGACCTCGTCCTGGTTGCCTACCTCCAACTCCCGGCCCAGGACCGCCGGGCGGCCCTGCGCCGCGCCGCCGAGGCCCTCGCCCCCGGCGGCACCCTGCTGGTGATCGGGCACGATCTCAGCAACCTGACCGACGGTGTCGGCGGCCCGCAGGACCCGGCCGTGCTGTTCACCCCCGAGGACGTCCTCGCCGACCTCGCCGACCACCACCTGCGCACCGTGCGGGCCGAACGCGTCCACCGGACGGTCGGCGACGAACCCGGGCACCGCAACGCCCTGACCGGCGTCGCGATCGACGCCCTGGTCAGGCTGGAGCGGGGCGCCGAGTGACCGTCCGACCCACCCGACGCCTGCTGCTCACCGGGATGCTGGCCGCCCCGTTGGCGCTGACGGGCTGTTCCTCGGGCAAGAAGAAGAACAAGACCGACGCCCCGGCGGCCCGGGCGAGCGACCCGGGTGGCGCGGCCTTCGTGATGATCGTCCGGCACGGCGAGAAGCCCACCGGCGATCAGCCCGGACTGGACGAGAACGGCAAGCACGACGGCAAGTCCCTCACCCAGCGCGGCTGGGACCGGGCCAAGGCCCTGCCCACCCTGTTCAGCCCGCCCGCGGCCGGACTGCGCACCCCCGCCCGGATCTACGCCGCCACCGACCAGGGCCCGATGGCCGGGGCGCACCGGATGCGGCAGACCGTCACCCCGCTGGGCGCGGCGCTCGGGCTGACCGTGGACACCACGTACGCCGAGTCCCAGGAGTCCGAACTGGCCGGCGCCGCACTCACCGGGGCGCAGCCGGTGCTGATCTGCTGGGAGCACTCCCGGATCCCGCGGATCGTCGAGGCGCTCGGCGCCGCCGGGAGCGGGGCGCCGAGCAGTTGGCCGGACCGTTTCGACCTGGTCTGGGTGTTCTCCCGCCCGGCCGGCGGGGCGTGGGCCTTCCAGGAGGTGCGCCAGCACCTGCTGGAAGGCGACGCCTGATCCGGACCGGCCGGCCCTAGCCGACGGTGACCGTCACCACGGAGTACTGGACGACGGTCAGCGGCACGCTGACCGTCCCGCCGGTGACGGTGTACGGGACGGGCCGCGGGGCCGGGTCGGTGCCGTCCGGGCTGGCGACGGTCACGGCGCTGACGGCCGCCCCGGCCGGGAGGGCGTAGGAGAGCGTGCAGTCGGCGGGGGTGGTGCGGAAGTCGGTCGGGGTGTCGTCGAAGTTGGTGAAGTTCACCAGGTGGACGACGGTGTCGCCGCCGAGTTGCCGGGCGTCCAGGAAGATCCGGCGGTCCCCGGCCAGGGTGACCGTCGGCGGCGCCGACTGCCGTACCGGGGCGAGCAGTTGGTCGGCCGAGGCCTGGTCGGTGCTGCTCAGGTAGCTGAGCCCCGGCAGTGCCCGGACGTACCAGCAGGTGCCGTTGCCGTAGGTGTTCCGGCTGCTGGTCGGCAGCGGGTCGGCCAGGCGCAGGCCGAGGACGTCGGCGAGGGCGAACTCGCTGCGCCGGCCGCCCAGTTCGTCCAGGGCGGTGGGGGCCGGGCCGGTGATGACGATCGTCCCGCCGCCCGCGACGAAGCCGCGCAGCACGGCGGCCTCGGCGTCCGAGACCGCCTGGAGGTTGGGCAGCAGCAGGACCGCGAAGCGGGCCAGGTCGGCGGCGCTCAGTCCGGGGCTGGGCACGGTGTCGAAGGGCACGTGGGCGTACACCAGCGCCTTGACGGTGCCGCGGAACTCGCCGAGCCAGGGCAGCGCGGTGCAGCTCATCTGCGGGTCGTCGCCGCCCCACCAGTCGGCGATCCCGGCCGGGGCCGTGGCGTTGGCGTACATCCCGTTGCCCTCGCCGGGGGAGACGTAGTCCCGGGACGGCGAGGAGTGGTAGACGCCGACCCGGGCGGCGGGGGCCGGGTCGTAGAGCTTCTGCTGGTTGACCTGGACGAAGCGGTACATCCGGGCGCGCATCGCCCCGTCCACGGTGTCGTTCTTGAACGGGGTCTTCACCTCGTACGGGTTGCAGCCGGTGGCGATCAGCTGGGACAGCACCAGCGAGGCGTCGTCGGCCTGCCAGCCGTAGGAGAACGCCCAGGCGGGCTTGGCGCCGCTGGCGGCGCGGGCGTACTTGTACATCGAGATCAGGCAGGTCCAGTCGGTGGCGGTGGCGTGCCGCATGCCGTCGTAGTTGCCGAGGATGTCCACCTCCCAGACCTGGGAGACCGCGCCCTCGGCCGTCCGCAGGTAGCCGCCGTCCAGGCCGATGCCGGTGGCGTAGCGGTAGTCCATCGAGACCGTCTCGACGAAGGTGACCAGGTCGGGGTTGACGGAGCGTCCGGCGGCGGCGATGTCGAGCTGGAAGCCGAGCAGGTTGTGGTGGCGCCACTCGACGTAGCGGCGGAAGACCGGGTCGGTCCAGTCGGCGGCGGTCGGCAGCGCCAGGCCGGTGTCGGCCCTGAACGCGGCCGCGCCCCAGCTGGAGGCGTCGCACCAGGTGAGCACGCCGTCGAAGTAGATCGGCACGTCCGGCCAGATGCCGTCCACCCCGGTCGCGGCCACGCCCTTGATCCGCCGCAGGTAGTAGTCCCGCCAGGGCGAGTTGGGGCTGAGCCAGACGCTCTCGTCGCCCGGGTCGACCCAGACCACCACGCTGCCGTAGAACACGTTGGGCTTGCCGGTGAGGTCGCGCTGGACCCAGCTGCCGCCCTGGTCGTTCTTGTAGAAGGAGCGGCCCTTCTCCCCGCCGGGGGAGATCAGTTCGAGCGAGGGGTAGTACATGACGACCTTGAGGCCGGCCGCGTGGGCGAGGCCGGTGAAGGTCTTCACGTCGGCCATGTGGGCGGCGAACTCGGCGTCGGTGAGCCAGTTGGAGAGCAGGGTGTCGAGTTCGATGACGCTGACGTTCTGCGCCTTGAGGGTGTCGATGTAGCCCTGCATGTCGGCGGGTTCGTTGAAGGTGCCGTCGGCGATCCGGGCGTAGCGGGCCCAGTCGGGCCAGGTCTGCGCGGTGGCGGGGTGGGCGGTGCGGGCGGTGCGGGCGGCCCGGGTGCCGGTGGCCGTGGGGGCCGGCCCGGGTGCGGGCGTTCCGGCGGCCCAGGCCCGGCCGCCGGGGAGCAGTCGGCCGGCGGCGAGCGCGCCGCCCGCGCCGAGGCCGGCCCGGAGCAGCCGGCGACGGCCCGGGCGGGCGGCGGCGGTGGCGGGCGGTGTTCCGTCGTGCTGTTCGGGCATGGTGGTCCCCCAGCGTGGGTCGGAGCGGCTCCGAGGCGACCCTAGACGGTGCGTCGTCGACCCGTTCGGTCCCCGACCACGGCTACGTCAGACATCCGACCGGTGGATCCCTCAGTGCGCGGAGCACCGCCGGACAGCCCCTAGTCGACGTCCCGGCGCCGGAACCCGGCCAGGGCCAGGGCGATCAGCGCGGCCGCGACCAGGGTGAGCACCGCGAGCGGCGTCCAGTCCATCGGGGCCGCCGGCAGTCGGGGCACCTGGCCGAAGGGGGAGAGCCGGTCCAGGCCGGAGGGGAGCTTCAGCAGCGGCCCCAGGTACCCGAGCACGAACGCGTACGCGGGGACCAGCCAGGCCAGCGGCAGCGCCCGGGGCAGCCAGCCGTAGACGGCCGCGGCGAAACCGACCGTCACCCAGAGCGCAGGCGCGAAGGCCAGCGCCGCCCCGGTCAGCCGCAGGAACACGCCCGCGTCACCGGTGGACAGCGCCCCGGCCAGGCCGAAGCCCACGCCGGCCGCCAGCATCACGGCGGTGGAGCCCAGCAGGGCCGCCGCCAGGTGCCCGCCCAGCCAGCCGGACCGGGACACCCCGGTGGCCAGCACCGGCGCGGCCCGTCCGGCGCTCTCCTCGGCCTGCGGGCGCAGCGTCGCCAGCACCGCGTAGACGCCGCCGACCACCGCCACGACCAGCATGGTCAGCGCGGCGAAGGAGTCGGCGAGGGTGTGGCCGCCGAGCCGGGCGAGCGCCTCCTTGATCTGGTCGACGTCCTTGAGCATCGAGTCGGCGTCGCCCAGCAGCGAGCCGTACATCGCGCCGAGCAGCAGCAGGGCGACCGCGAAGCCGCCGAGCAGGCCGCGGTGCAGCCGCAGCGCCAGGCCGAGCGGGCTGCCCAGGGCCGGACCGCCGGTGGCCGGACCGGGGCGGGCGGCGCGCAGCCCGGCGCCGAAGTCGCGACGGGTGCTCAGCGCGAACCCGGCCGTGGCGGTCCCGGCGGCCAGCGCCAGGGTGGGCAGCAGCGGCCACCACCGGTCGTCGACGAAGGGGTAGCTGCGCTGCAGCCAGCCGATCGGCGAGACCCAGGAGAGCCCGGACCCGGCCGCGTCCCCGGTGGCGCGCAGCGCGTAGGCGGCGCCGAGCACGGCACCGGCCAGCCCGGAGGCCGTCCGGGTGTGCGCGGTGATCTGGACGGTGACGGCGGCCACCGCGCCGAACAGCAGCCCGCCGACGGCCGTCGCGGCGCCGTAGAGCAGTGCGCCGCCGGCGCCCAGGCCGGGGATGCGCAGGGCGGGCAGGCCGATGGTGAGCAGCAGGCCGAGCGCGAGGTCGGCGACCGCGGCGGCGCCCAGCGCGGCGGCGAGCTGGGCATGCCGACCGACGGCGGCCGAGCGGACCAGTTCGGCCCGGCCGCTCTCCTCCTCGGCGCGGGTGTGCCGGGTGACGGTCAGCACGCTCATCAGCCCGGCCAGCACGACCAGCAGGCCGAGCAGCCGGTGGCCGAGCATCGCGCCCCAGGTGTAGTCGGCCAGGTAGTGCGCCGGGCCGGTCATGGCGAGCACGGCCGGACTGCCCGAGCCGCGCGCGATCGAGGCGCGGTCGGCGGCGGTCGGGTAGACGGTGTGGACGCTGTTGGCGGTGGCCAGGGTGAGCAGCGCGAGGCCGTACACCCAGACCGCCAGCCGGACCCGGTCGCGGCGCAGTGCGAAGCGCAGCAGGGCGGCGGTGCCGGCCAGGGCGGCCCGCCCGCCGGTGCGGCCCGGCGCCGCGGGCCGGGCGGTGGATGCGGTGGTGGTGGTCATTTGACGGCCTCGGGATCCACGTGGTGCCTGTTGGCGGCCAGCTCGTCGCCGTAGTGGCGCAGCATCAGCTCCTCCAGCGTGGGCGGGTGGCTGACCAGGGTGCGCAGTCCGGCCTCGCTCAGCTTCCGCACCACGGCGTCGAGTCGGGCGCCGTCCACGGCGAAGCGGACCCGCCGGCCGTCGGTCCGCAGGCCGTGCACGCCGGTGAGCGCGTCCAGCCCGTCGACCGGGCGGTCGGTCTCCGCCTCGACGGTGGTGCGGGTGAGGTGGCGCAGCTCGCCGAGGGTGCCGCTCTGCACCACCCGGCCCTGCCGGATGATGCTGACCCGGTCGCCCAGTTTCTCCACCTCGTCCAGGATGTGGCTGGAGAGCAGGACGGTCCGGCCCTGTTCCTTGACCTGCCGGACCACGTCCTGGAACACCACCTCCATCAGCGGGTCCAGGCCCGAGGTCGGCTCGTCCAGCAGCAGGAGCTCGGCGTCGGAGGCGAGGGCGGCGACGATGGCGACCTTCTGCCGGTTGCCCTTGGAGTAGCTGCGGCCCTTCTTGGTCGGGTCGAGGTCGAAGCGCTCGATCAGCTCGTCGCGGCGGCGCCGGTCGAGCCGGCCGCGCAGCCGGGAGAGCAGGTCGATGGCCTGGCCGCCGGTGAGGTTGGGCCACAGTTCGACGTCCCCGGGGACGTAGGCGAGCCGGCGGTGCAGCTCGACGGCGTCCCGCCACGGGTCCTTGCCGAGCATCCGGGCGCTGCCGCCGTCCGCGCGCAGCAGACCGAGGAGGACCCTGAGGGTGGTGGACTTCCCGGCTCCGTTGGGGCCGAGGAAGCCGTGCACCTCGCCGGTCTCGACGGTGAGGTCGAGGCCGTCCAACGCGGTGGTCCGGCCGAAGGTCTTGCGCAGACCGGACAGGATGATGGCCTTGGTCATGCTTCTGAAGCTACCGTAGTTTCAGAAAAACGTGAAGATTGGGAAGGCGTTAAAGTTCGAGCGAGGGATGATCACCGGAAAGGGGCGAGGTCAGTGGTGAAGCAGACGCCGGAGAAGGCGCCGCGGAAGGCGGCGAAGGGGGCGCCGGGGAAGCCCGCCGGGAAGTCCGCCGACCGGGCTGCTGACGGGGCTGCCGACCAGGCCGCCGACGGGTCTGCCGACCAGGCCGCCGACGGGTCTGCCGACCGGGCGTCGGAGAAGGTGGCGTGGCACGGGCGCGAGCAGGCCATGTCGGACTTCGTCGAGCGGTTCGCGGCCGAGCTGGTGGTCGCGGGCATGGGCCGGATGCCGGCCCGGATCTTCTCCTGCCTGATGGCCGAGGAGAGCGGGGTGCTGACCTCCGCCGAGCTCTCGGAACGGCTGCAGATCAGCCCGGCCGCCGTCTCCGGCGCGATGCGCTACCTGATCCAGGTCGGACTGGTCGCCAAGGAGCGCGAGCCCGGCTCGCGGCGGGACCGCTACCGGGTGCTCAACGACGTCTGGTTCGAGTCGCTGACCAGGCGCGACGAGATACTGCTGCGCTGGATCCGGGTGCTGAAGGAGGGCGAGACGGCCGTCGGCGTCGGCACGGTGGCGGCCGAACGGCTGGCGGAGAGCGCGGCCTTCTTCGAGTTCATGATCGGCGAACTGCACGGGATGCTCGGCCGCTGGCGCGCGCACCGGGCGACGACGACGGGATAGCGGGGGTGTCGCCCCGATGGAACGCGAACGGCGGTGGGACGGACCCTCGGTCCGTCCCACCGCCGTTCGCGGTGCCGTCCGGTGTCGGCTACTTCTTGACGGTCGCCGAGGGGGAGGGCGACAGCGAGGCGCTGGGCGTGCCGGCCGTGGCCGTCGGGTCGGCGGAGGGCGAGGGCGACCCGCTCGGGGTGGGCGTGGGGCAGGCGGGGTCCGTCGGGGTGGCGGACGGGCTGCCGCCGGGCGCGCCGGTCGGGGTGCCGGACGCCGTGGCCGTCGGGCTGGCGGAGGGCGAGGGCGAGGCGGTGCCGCCGGGCGTCGCGGTCGCCGTCGGGCTCGGGCAGGAGGTCGGGGTGCCGGACGGGGTGTCGGTGGGGGTGGCCGTCGGGGACGGGCTGCCCGTGGGCGTCGGGGTGGTGGACGGCTTGGCCGTCGGGCTCGCGGAGGGCGAGGGCGAACCGGAGGACGTCGGCGTCGGGGTGGGCGTCGGCGTGTCGGTCGGCTGCGCGGTCGGGGTCGGGGTCACCGCAGGCTCGGTCGGCTGGACGCTCGGCGTCGGACCGGTGCCCGTGCCGCCGTTGCCGCTCGGGGTGCCACCCGTGCCGCCCGTGCCGCCCGTCGGGTTGGACGGCCGGAGGAAGGGCGAGGGCGAGGAGCCCGGCAGGGTCGGGACGCCGGGGCGGTCCGCGACGGTGGACACCTGGCCGCTGCCGTAGTGCGCCATCCAGTTGCGGACCGTGCGCAGGTACTCGGTGGAGTGGTTGTAGCTGAGGACGGCCTGGTCCAACTGGGACGGGACGGAGAGGTCCCGGCCGTCCGCGCACAGGTAGCGCCCGGCGGTCTCGGCCGCGTCGAAGATGTTGTTCGGGTCGGCGGAGCCCTTGCCGGTGGCGTCCACGCCCCAGGCGGCCCAGGTGGACGGGATGAACTGCATCGGGCCGACCGCGCGGTCCCAGCGGGAGTCGCCGTCGTAGCGGCCGCCGTCGGTGTCGGGGATCGCGGCGAAGCCCTGGCTGCCGTCCAGCACCGGGCCGAGGATCGGGGTGAGGGTCTTTCCGGAGGCGTCCACCTGGCCGCCGTTGGCCTGGCCGGACTCCACCTGGCCGATCGCCGCCAGCAGTTGCCAGGGCAGGTGGCAGCCCGGCGAGCGCTGGGCGAGCCTGGTCTCGGCCTGGCGGTAGGCGGCGAAGACGGTGGTGGGCAGCGAGGCGCCGGTGGCAGCGAAGGGGCCCGCCGGGGGCAGACCGGTCTGGGCGCCGGGCGGTTGGGGCAGTGGGACGGTGCCGCCGCCGTCGGCCGGGGTGCCGGGGATGCCGGTCGAGGCGCCGCCGAGCGGTGCGGAGGAGGAACCGGCGGCCTGCGCGGCGGCGTCCTGGGCCGGTCCGGCGTCGGCGGCCGCGACCTGGGCGAGCCCGAGGCCCGGCACCTGGGAGCCGGTCAGCGCGGCCAGCGCGGCGAGCGCTGCCGCCGTCCCCGTGACCCGCTTGCCTATTCGGACCTTCCGTCCGCCGTTGGCACTGCCGAACTTCGCCGCCATCTGCTGCCCCTCCCCGTCGCCGTCCGGACCATCCCCGAACGGTTGAGCCTTCGTCATCGTGCCCGCCCGCTCGCGAGCCCTCTCGGACCCCGGGGGGCGGCCGCCACCGTCACGATTAGTATCACGACGATCTGACAGGGACAGGGTGGACGGGAGGCGGCCCGGAGCCCCCCGAGGGGTGAACGCGGCACCTCAGCGGGGGTGTCGACGGCCGGGGCGGCGTCCGGACCGTCACCCCGGGGCCCGCTCAGGATTCCTGAGAATCCCCATCCCCCCTACTGCGTCCGGGAGTTGGCCGGGAGCCCAACACCGGGCGTCGGGGCGCCCCGGCGGCCGGACGGGCGGTTCGAAGCGCAGGGGTGGTGCGTGGGCGGTGCTTCGGGCTCCCCGGCGGCGCCTCCGTCCCACGCTGCTGACCTGCCCGGATGTCCGCCGCCGGAGCGGGCCTTCCCTAGCAGGACGGGCGGTGCGGCGCCAGGGGGCGTCGCCAACTCGGCCCTGGACGGATGACGTTCAGGTGAAAGTGAGCATGCCAGGAAAGCCGGTCCGGCATGCTGTGCCGCGTGACCATGTGGATGGAGGCCCCAACCGTGAGCGCCAACCTGCCGGAGACCGTCGCCGAGGGGGCGGTGGTCCTGCCGGCTCCCCCTCGGGTGGTGGACGACCTGGCCCGTGACCTGACCCAGGCCGCCGCCGCCGTCCGGGCGGTGTCGCGCAGCGGCCGCACCACCGGCGGGGACGTCGCGGTCGCCGCCTACACCGCCGTGGTGTGCACCGGGCGTTCGGCCGCCCGCGCGCTGGAGGAGGCGGCCGCCTGGTGCCGGCAGGCTCCGGAGGCCGAGGTGCACTCGCTCGCCTGGGCGCGGGTGCCGGGGCACCGGGACGACCTCTTCGAGTACCGCGTCACCATGGCCGTCAGCTTCCCCGACGACGAGACCGGGGAGCACCTCGGAGACACCCATCACTCCTGCCACTGAGGCCGTATCATCGCCCGCATGGGTGATCGGGACACGAACCAGACGGTCGGCGGGACTTCGGACGGCGCTTCCGACGACGTGGGTGCTCCCGACGGGGTGACGGCCGGCGCCGGTTCGGCCTCCGGCGAGGCCGACGACAGCCCCCGCGAACTGTCGCGGGCCGCCGCCGTCGGCGCCACCGTGCTGGCGATCGTCTGCGGTTCCGTGGTGGTGCTGGCGGTGTTCCACTGGCTCGGCTGGGGCGTGCCGGGCGTCGGCTGGCTGGTCGCCAAGGCCGGGATCAAGCTGGCCGTGGGCGGATTCGCCGGTCTGGCCGTCGCCGCCGCCTGGCTGCGCACCAAGTTCGCCGCGAAGCCCCGGGATTGACCGGTCGGTGGCTCAACCGGCCTGGGGTGTCGGGCAGATGAGGTCGTGCCCGGGCACCCGGCCGTCCAGCAGATAGCGTTCGACGGTGCCCGTGACGCAGGGGTCGGAGCCCGGGTACTGGCCGTGGTTGCCGTTTCCGGTGACCGTCACCAGCCTGGATCCGCGCAACGCCCGGTGGGCGCCGAGGGCCGCCTCGTAGTACGTGGCAGGGTCGTGCAGCGAGTTGAGCATCAGCACCGGCGGCAGGTGGGCGCCGGTGACCTTCACCTCGGGCGCCGGGGCCGTCGGCCAGGCCGCGCAGACCGAGCTGAACGCGAGCGTGCGGGCGCCGATCAGCGGGTAGCGCGCGGTGTTCTCCGCTCCGCGCCGGATCCAGGTGTCCATGGACCTGGTCCACGGGGTGTCGCCGCACGTCACCGCGAAGTACTCGGCGAGGAAGTCCGGGGTGAGGTACTGGCCGAACACCTGGCGGGCCGTCTGCCTGGCCGTCGGGTCGGCTCCCTGCCAGCCGTCCAGGGTGGTCAGCGCGCCGGCCAGGACCGGGAAGGCCTTCTCGCTGTAGATCGCGTTGATCGTGCCGTTGTCCAGCTGGTTCGGGCCGAGCGTCAGCGACCCGTCGGTGATGGGGTGGTCGTGCAGCGCGGTGCGCCGCTGCTCCCAGCGCGCCTCGACCTGCTCGGGGGTCGAGCCCCAGTGGTAGGTGGAGTCCCGGGCGGCCATCCAGGGCAGGAAGTCCTGCTCGAAGCGGCGCTGGAAGCTCATCGGCTGGCCCAGCTCGTACTGCTCCCAGGTGCCCTCGAAGCCGATGTTGCTGTCCAGCACCATCCGCTCGACCCGGTGCGGGAAGAGCGTGCCGTAGTAGGCGCCGATCATGGTGGCGTAGGAGGCGCCGTAGTAGCTGATCCGCTTCTCGCCGAGCAGCGAGCGGTAGAGGTCCATGTCGTGGACGGTCTGCTCGGTGGTCAGGTAGGGCAGCAGGTCTCCGCTGTGCTCCACGCAACCGGCTACCAACTTGCGGGAGTTGGCGATGGTGTGGTCGATCGCCGCGGGCGACCGGTCGCGGTAGTCGCCGGCCAGGAACTCCTGGAACTCCGCCGGGCTCTGGCACTGGACCCGGGTGCTGCGGCCGACGCCGCGCTGGTCGAAGCTGGCGATGTCGTAGGCGGCGGCCACCGCGGGGGCGCCCTGGACGAGGTCCAGCGGGCGCAGCAGCCCCTGGGCGCCCGGGCCGCCGGCCGTCTCCATCAGGGTGCCCCTGCGGTGCGCCGGGTCGGTGGCGCGGTGCCGGGAGACGGCGATGGAGAGGTCTGCCCCGGCGTCGGGGTGGTGCCAGTCGCGCGGGACCGTCATGGTGGCGCAGTCGAGCGCCGGCCGGTCCGTGCAGGGCTGCCAGTCGAGCGCCTGGCGGGCGTAGCGGGCGGGCACGCGTTCGGCGTCGCCGGGGTTGCGGCCGGAGTCGGCGTTCGCCGTGGCGGGCAGGGCGAGGCCGGCGAGGACCGCGGTGGCGAGGACGGCGGCCGCGCGACGGGCGCGGGATGCGGTGGTGTTCACGGGAACGATCCTGGCCGACCCGGCACCTGACGCGCGATGACGCTGGACACCGTCTTCGAGGTGGTGCTGGCTACACCCCGGGTTGGGGGGCAGCCGGCACCACGGGTGCCGTCAGTAGGCGGCGGTGAAGCGGGCGCGCCGGTGGACGGGCCGCTCGGCCTCGTCGAGCAGGGCGACGGCGAGGTCCTCCATCGAGATCGCCGAGTTGCCGTCGGCGTCGACCAGCAGTTCGTCGAGGCCGAGCCGGAAGCGGCCGGTGCGCACCCCGGGTTCGAGCAGGGCGGCCGGGCTGAGGTACGTCCAGTCGACCTGCTCGTCCGCGCGGTAGAGGTCCAGCTGTTCGCCGCAGGCCAGGGCGATCGGCCGGATCGCGTCCGGGAAGCCGGGCGACTCCACCAGGACCGTGCCGTCGGTGCCCGGGACGGTCAGGCTGCCCGCGCCGCCGACCGCCAGCAGGCGCACGCCGCTGCCGGCCAGGCCGGCCAGCAGGCCCCGGGTGGTGGCGGCCAGTTCGTGCTCGCTGCCGGGCACCGGGCGGGTGGCGGTGATCGCCAGGTCCTGCCCGGCGGTGATCCGGGCGACGTCCTCCGGGTTGCCGGCGTCGCCGACGGCGAGGGTGACGGTGGACGGCAGGTCGTGCGGCTTGGCGGGGTCGCGGACGACGGCGGTGACCCGGTGGCCGCGGGCGAGCGCCTCGGCGACGACCCTTCGGCCGACGTTGCCGGTGGCGCCGAAGACGGTGATGCGCATGAACGTTTCTCCTTGAATTTCTTGATCTTCCGAACGGAACTGCGGTGGGGGCGGTCCGGGGTCAGGCGGTCTCGCGCACCTGGCCCGGGGTGGCGGGGGAGGCCTCGGGAGCGGGCGCCGCCGGGGCCGGCCCGGGTCGTCGGATCTGGGCGACGACCAGCGAGCCGAGCACCACCACCGCGCCGAGCGCCTGCAGCGGGCTGAGGTCCTGTCCGAGCGCCAGCCAGCCGACCAGGGTGGCGACCACCGGGCTGAGCAGGGAGAGGAAGGACAGCGAGGTCGGCGGCAGGGCGCGCAGCCCGCGGAACCAGATCGCGTAGGTGAGGGCCGCGCCGATCAGGCAGAGGTAGGCGTAGCCGAGGACGTTGTCGACGGTGTAGTGGGTGGGCGGCGCGCCCTCGCTCAGCAGGGTGACCGGCACCAGCAGCAGTCCGCCGGCGGTGAGCTGCCAGCCGGTGGTGGCGAGCAGTGGCGCGGGGGAGGCCCAGCGCTTGGAGAGCACCACGCCGAAGGCCATCACCACGGCCCCGCCGAGCGCCGCGGCCACCCCGATCGCGTCCAGCCGGGCGTCGGCGCGCAGCACCAGCAGGCTGACGCCCGCGACGCCGGCGATGCCGGACAGCACG
Source organism: Kitasatospora sp. NPDC089509 (assembly GCF_044749365.1). NCBI lineage: Bacteria > Bacillati > Actinomycetota > Actinomycetes > Kitasatosporales > Streptomycetaceae > Kitasatospora > Kitasatospora sp. NPDC089509. The sequence goes on from NZ_JBIVHS010000002.1 coordinate 425,569, forward strand.
GTGCGCAGGGTGAGCCGGTCGCCGAGCAGTGCGGCCGAGAGGCCGGCGGTGACCAGTGGCTGGACGGCGCCGACGGTGGCGGCGATCCCGCCGGGCAGGCGGTAGGCGGCGATGAACAGCAGGGCCTGGAAGGCGCCGATGTTGAGCGCGCCGAGGACGAGCGCGCGCCACCACCAACTGCCCTTGGGCAGGGTGCGGGTGAGGGCGATCAGCAGCAGTCCGGCGGGCAGGCAGCGGATGACGGCGGCGAGGAGCGGACGGTGGGGCGGGAGCAGTTCGGTGGTGACGGCGTAGGTCGTCCCCCAGACGGCGGGGGCGACGGCCGTCAGCAGCACGACGGCGAGACGATTGCTTAGCACTAAGACAATGTATCTCAGCGCTAAGGCAATCTTCAGCGGATTCCAGCGGTGACGTGGCTCACAGTTACCTCACCGCTAAGGAATTCAGCGGGTGTCGCCTACTCTGAACCCGTGGCAGATCATCTCGACCGCGTCGTCGCGCAATGGGGCGCCGAGCGCCCCGACCTGGACGTCTCCCCGATGGAGGTGTTCGGGCGGCTCAAGCGCCTGTACCGCCTGGTGGACGCCGAACTCAACCGCACCTTCGCCGAGCACGGCCTGGACGCCCCCTCCTTCGACGTCCTGGCCACCCTCAAACGCAGCGGCCCGCCCTACCGCCTCACCCCCACCGGCCTGATGCAGTCCGCCATGGTCACCTCCGGCGCGATCACCCAGCGCCTGGACCGCCTGGAGGCCCGCGGCCTGGTCACCCGCACCCGCAGCGACCAGGATCGCCGCAGCCGCGACGTCGAGCTCACCCCCGAGGGCCACGCCCTGATCGACCGCGCCCTGCCCGACCACGTCGCCGGCGAGCACCGCATGCTGGCCGGGCTCGACGAGCCTCGGAAGGCTGCCCTCGTCGACGGCCTGCGCGCCCTGCTCGCCGACCTCGGCGACGACACCACCGGCTGAATAACCGTTCGACGGCCATGGCCGCCCTCCCCTTGGATGGCGGCCATGGACGACCCGATCTGGAACGAGCTCCCCGCCGAAGCCCGGCGCCTGGTGGACGAACACCTCGCCGCCAGGCGGCACGTGCACGCGATCAAGGTGATCCGCGACGCCTCCCCGGAGGCGCCGCCCGGCATCCGCGCCTGCACGGACGTGATCGCGGACCGGATGACGGAACTCGGGCTGTTGCCGAAGCGTCCGACCCGGCCGGACCCTGTCGCGCCTTCTGATACGAACTAGCTTTCGCGTCAAGGGAGTTGACGTGAGATGGCCGATTTCGACGTCACGCTCGGAGGGTTCGTTCCGGGAGCATTGCACCGAAGGCGAGGCATGTCCGAAAGGAGATCGTTCCGATGCGTATGCGCAACCCGGTGCTGGTGCTCGCTTCCGCCGCCCTGATGGCCGTGGTCGGCACCGCCACCGCCGCGACCGCCGCGACCGCCGCCACCGCCGCGACCGCCGCCACGAACGGCCAGGCGGACGTGAACCTGTGGTCCCCGAAGGGGTACCGGGCCGGGGTCGAGAAGAGCTGGAAGAGTGACGGGATGGGCGGCTACAACGGCCAGTTCCGGTGGCTGACGCGTTCCGGTGCCGTCCGGGTCCAGGCGCGGATCGTCTGGGAGCACCACCCGGTGCAACTGAAGAACGTCACGTTCGAGGTGAAGCACCCCTACTGGGGGGCCAAGGGCGTCTACCTGCGCGCCTGCGACTCCAGCGGCTGCGGCGGCTGGTGGTAGGCGACGGCCCCGCCCGGGTCAGGGGTTGACCGCCACCGCCTTGAAGAAGGTGTAGTGGAACGTCCCGCCCGGCCCGGCCGAGCGGCGCAGTTCGGCGACGCCGCGGTCGAACTCGGCCGCGGTGGTCAGCCCGGCGGCCAGGGCGTCCGCCCGGACGGCCTCGACCATCGCGACGAAGGTCCGCCGGGTGAAGCCCTCCACCAGGGCCGGGCGGCCGCCGTCGGCGTAGACCGTGCGGGGGCGGACCGTCACCTCCGTGAAGCCGGCGGCTGTCAGCAGCGGGTGGAGCCGGCGGCCCACCAGGGCGTCGCCGCCCGCGTCGGCCTGGAGCCGGACCAGGTGGTCCACCGTGCGGCGGGCCGCCGGGGTCTCCGGGTGGAAGAGGGCGGAGCCGTGGTCGCCCTCGATCACGGTGATCGTGCCGCCCGGCCGCAGCACCCGGCGCAGGGCGGCCAACCCGGCCGCCGGGTCGGGCAGGTGCTCCAGCACGAAGCACAGGAAGACGTGGTCGAACGCGCCGTCCGGGAACGGCAGTCGGTGCAGGTCACCGTGGTGCCAGGCGACCCGGGCGGCCGGGGCCAGGGCGGCGATCCGGGCCCGGGCCTGGGCCAGCGACTCCGCCGAGACGTCCGCCGCGGTCAGCAGCACGCCCGGGTTGGCGGCCAGCAGGTGGGCGGTCTGCGCGCCCACCCCGCAGCCGGCCTCCAGGACCCGGCTGCCGGGCGGGTAGGCGGTGCCCGTGTGGAGCAGCTCGGCGAGGGTGTCGGCCTGGTCGCCGAGGCGGCGGGCCTCGGCGTCCGAGTAGCCGTGGACGTAGGGGGCGCTGGGGCCGGTCGTGGTGGTCATGGCCCAACCCTCGCGCCAGTATGGACCGGTGAACAGGTCCAAAGACGCGGCGGCCGAGGGGTCCAAAGAGACCGGTGCCGACTTCCTCCAGCTCGACGCCGCCGAGGCCCCGCCCGGCGGCCTCACCGACTGGCTGACCGGCCGGCTGCGCGAGGCCGTCGCGGACGGGCGCCTGCCGGCCGGTAGTCGACTGCCCGCCAGCCGGGTGCTGGCGGCCGAACTCGGCGTCTCCCGGGGCGTGGTGACCGATGCCTACGGCCGGCTCGCCGAAGCGGGACAGCTCGCCGGGCGGGGCCGGGGCGGCACGGTCGTGGTCGCCCTCGCGGCCGCCGCGGCGCCCGTCCCGGCGACGCCCGCCGTGTCGGCGCCCGCCTTGTCGACGGCCGTCCCGCCGGTGGCCGTCCCCCCGGCCTGCCCGGCGCCCGTGCTGTTCCGGGCCGACCCCGACCCCGAGGTCTTCGACCACCTGCGCGGCACCCCCGCCCGGATCGACCTCACCCCCGGCGTGCCCGACCTCGCCGCCTTCCCCCGCGCCGCCTGGCTGCGCGCCGAGCGGGCCGTCCTGGACGGTCTCGCCGCCGCCGACCTCGGCTACGGCGACGTCCGCGGCGCCCCCGCCCTGCGGCAGGCCGTCGCCCACTGGCTCGCCCGCAACCGGGGCGTCCGCGCCGATCCGGACGAGGTGCTGGTGGTGGCCGGGACGGCCCAGGCGCTCGCCCTGCTCGGCCGCGCCCTCGGGCGGGTGGGGATCACCGAGGTCGCGGTCGAGGACCCGGGCTCGCTCGGCGCCCGCCAGCACCTCGCCCACTGGCTCGCCGCCACCCCGCCCGTCCCGGTCGACGGCGAGGGCATCCGGGTCGACGCGCTGCGCGCCACCGGCGCCCCCGCCGTGCTGCTCACCCCCGCCCATCAGTACCCGACCGGGGTCGTCCTCGGCGGCGAGCGGCGGCGCGAGCTGCTGCGCTGGGCGGCGGACGGCGGCCTGGTCGTCGAGGACGACTACGACGCCGAACACCGCTACGACCGTGCGCCCGTCCCCGCCCTGCGGGCCGAACTGCCGGACCGGGTCTGCTACGCGGGCAGCATCTCCAAGCTGCTCGCCCCCGCGCTGCGCACCGGCTGGCTGCTGGTGCCCGCGCCGCTGCGCGCGGCCGTGCTGGACGCCAAGCGCTTCGCCGACCTCGGCAACCCGGTGCTGCCCCAGCTGGTGCTGGCCCGGCTGATGGAATCCGGTGAACTCGACCGTCACCTACGGCTGTTGCGCCGCAGCCACCGGCGTCGCCGGGACGCCATGATCGCCGCCATCCGCACCCACCTGCCCACCGCCACCGTGCACGGCGCGGCCGCGGGGCTGCACCTGATGCTCACCCTTCCCCAGGAACTCGACTGCAGTGACACCCAGTTGGCCACGGCTGCGCTCGCCCGCGGGGTCAAGGTCCAGCCGCTGTCCTGGCACGCCCGCCTGCCCTACCCGCCGGGACTGGTGCTCGGCTATGCGGCGGTCCCGCCGGGCGCGATCACCGAAGGCGTCGCGGTGCTGGGGGAGTTGGTCCGGCGGGCGGGGGTCAGTCCTCCTCGTCGGAGCGGCGCCCCGGCTGGGGGACGACGAAGAACTCGGTGACCAGGCCGACCGGTCGGCCGTCCGCGTCGTAGCCCGCCCAGGTCGGGTAGCGGCCGTCGCCCCAGCCGGTGGCGAAGGCCACCAGGCCCGCGCCGGAGTCGGGATCGAGGAGCAGCACCGGGCCGAGGCCGGCCGGATCCCCGTCGAGGGCGTCCTGCAGCAGGTCCTCGTCCTCCTCCAGCAGGGCGGACAGCGCTTCGGCGGCCGCGGCGTCGAAGAAGCAGCCGGTGCCGGTGTCGACGCCGTAGCCGAAGAAGTCGGTGTCCCCGAGCGCGGCCACGGCGTCCGGGTCGCCGTCTGCCGACAGCGCCCACCGGGCGGCGGGCTCGGTGCGGAAGCGCAGCCGGGCCGCCGCCACCCGGCGGTCCGGGCGGGCGTCCGGGGCGCCGGGCCGGGTGAGCTCCACGACCGAGAGCGTCACCGGGTAGCGCCCGGGCGGCGCGGTCTCGTCGAAGGGTGTCTCCGAGTCCTCCAGTGAGACGAGCGGGTCGCAGGCGGAGACCGTGCCGCTGGGCAGCGGCAGTTCGGCCGTCGGCAGTGCGACCACGGTGGCGAGCCGGTCGCCGGACGGGTAGGTGCTGCCGAGGGTGAACAGGCGGTCGACGTCCGGAGCGGGCAGGGGCATCGGGGATCGGGCCTCTCGTACGGGTGAACGAAGTGCCCGGAGGTTATCGGCCGGCTCCGACACCCGGCCGTCGGCCCCTCCAGGCTCCTGGGCGTCCGCTGCGGGCCTGGCCCGCCGACCGGCGCGGACGGGTTGATCGAGGGTGCGAGCCCCGGCCCGGGTCAGCCGAACGGAGCAGTCGCGCGGGATTTCCGCGGGGCTGCCGGATGCCGCCATCCTGGGTACGCTGACGGACCGTAGCCGTTGCTCACCCTGGAGGACCGATGGCTCCGATACGGCGTGTCGCCCAGCTGGGCTCGGTGCTGCTGGTGCTGGCGGGCGTGCTGGGACCGGTCCCCGCCGGGTCGGTGCCGCGTGGCATGGAACCGCCCGGCGGGCCCACCGGTGGGAGGACCGCAGCGATGGCGGCGAAGACAGCGAAGGCGGCGACGGCGACGGCGACGGCGACGCCGGCGACGGGGGCGAAGCGGACGGCCGACGGGCCGGAGGACTCGCGGCAGCTCGCCGGGCGCCGCATCGTGCTCTCCTACCCGGGGCCGACCCCGGCGCCCGGGGTGCTGCAGGCGATCCGGGAGGGCCGGGCCGCCGGGGTGATCCTGTTCGGCGAGAACGTCACCAGTCCGGAGCAACTCGCCGCTGCGGTAGCCCAGTTGAAGCAGGCGGCGGCCGAGGCGCCGGATCCGCGCCCGCTGCTGCTGATGACCGACCAGGAGGGCGGCAAGGTCCGCCGGCTGCCCGGCGCGCCCGAGCTCTCCGCCCGCGGCACCGGGGCGGCGCCCAGCCCGCTCGCCGCCGCCCTGGACTCCGGTACCGCCGCCGCCGGGACGCTCGCCGGCGCGGGGCTGAACGTCAATCTCGCCCCGGTGCTCGACGTCTACGACACCCCGGGCAACTTCATCGACCGCTTCGAGCGCTCGTACGGCCAGGATCCCACCCGGGTCGGCGAGTTGGGCAGTGCCTTCCTCGCCGCGCAGCAGAGCCAGGGGGTGGCGGCCACCGCCAAGCACTTCCCCGGCCTCGGGTCCGCCGCGCGCGACGAGAACACCGACGCCCGTCCCGTCACCCTCCGCGTGCCGCTGGGCGAGCTGCGGACCCGGGGCGAGGCCCCCTACCGGGCCGCCATCGCCGCGGGCGTACGCCTGGTGATGGCCTCCTGGGCGGTCTACCCGGCCCTGGACCCGGACCGCCCGGCCGGGTTCTCGCCCACCGTGATCCAGGGCGAACTGCGCGAGCGCCTCGGCTTCGACGGCGTCACCGTCACCGACGCCCTGGAGGCCGAGGCCCTCACTCCGTACGGTCCGACCGGTGTCCGGGCCGTCGCCGCCGCGGCGGCCGGGATGGACCTCATCCTCTGCTCGGCCCGCGATCCCCGGCAGGGCGAGGACGCCACCGCCGCGCTGGCGGCCGCGCTCGACTCCGGAGGGCTCGACCGCTCCGCCTTCGCGGAGTCCGTCGACCGGGTGGACGCGCTGCGGGAGAGCCTGGGCTGACCGGTCGGCCGGCCGTCCGCGCGCCGCGGGCGGCCGCGGGCGGGCCGGGGGGCGGTGGTTCACCCATGGTTCAGCGGGGTGACGCCTCGGCGGGTGCGGCGGTTCGCCCCTTCGGGCGGGAACGCGCCATCGTAGGTCTGCTTTCAGTCGAGGCGATACATCGAAGGGAATAGTCGGCTCTGGCGATGGAATCGCATGGCAGAGTATTCGTCATGGCACGTATGAAATGTCATATGTGCCATGACACACTAATCGATTCCTGTCCCACGAGTTCATTCCTCACACCCTCCGAAGGAGGAGCCATGAACCGCATCACCCGGATCGCGGCGGGCGCGGCCGGTGCCGTCGCCCTGCTCTCCGCCCCCGTCCCGGCGCTCGCCGCCGGGCAGGAGTCCGGCACGGTGACCACCTGCGGGTGGTCCGGCCTCCAGGCCGGGCTGTCCACCCGGGTCTGCGCCGACGTCACCGGCGACGGCGTCGTGCTGTACGGCCAGATCGGCCTGGCCGGCCCGCCGTCGCCGGGGACGCCGTGGCCGCCGGCGCCCCAGGAGCTGATCACCCGGCTGTCGGCCGACGTGGTCGGCGTCGGCCCGCTCGGCGCGGTGTCCGGACGGACGGTCTTCAAGGTCAGCACCGTCCGGGTGGAGGGGATCAGCACCACGGCGCCGTGCGGGTCGGTCGTGCACGCCTCCTTCGCGGTGGAGGGAAGCTTGCGGGGACCGGCCCCGGTCACCCTGGATGTGCCTGTAAGCTGCTGACGGCTCGTCATCCAGACTGCCGAGCCCGGGAGTTGGCAGCGTCCCGGGCTCGGCCCTCGGCTGTCCCGATCCGGTCGTCGATTCGGCCTCCGGGGTGAGCGCCGATCCGATCGCCGATGTGGGTGTGGTCACCTTTCGCTGTGACGACTTGAAGAAATCTTCATCTGTCGCGATGATGCCTACCGGCCGCGGCGTGGACCCCCGCCCGGCCGGACGACCACCGAGCCGGATCCGAGGGAGGCGACGGACGATGCCGGTCCCGCTCTACCAGGCGAAGGCGGAGTTCTTCCGCACCCTCGGCCACCCGGTCCGGATCCGGGTCCTGGAACTGCTCCAGGACGGCCCCCGGCCGGTGCGCGAGCTGCTGGCGGAGATCGAGGTCGAACCGTCCAACCTCTCCCAGCAGCTCGCGGTGCTGCGCCGCACCCAGCTGGTCACGGCCACCCGCGAGGGCAACACCGTGGTGTACGCGCTCAGCACCCCGGACGTCGCCGACCTGCTGCGCGCGGCGCGTCGGATCCTGACCGAGCTGATCACCGACCAGGGCACGCTGCTCACCGAGCTGCGTGCCGCCGGCGGCCGGTCGCCCCGCTGAGGCTGCGGCCCGCAGCTCGCAGCCCGCAGCGTCAGATCCGAGGAGAGCACCAGCATGAGCGACCGCGCCGACAGTGCCGCCCGCGCCGAGAGCGCCGACCGCGCCGACCGTCCGGTGCAGGGCGACGGTACGAGCGAGGAGAAGAGCCGCCGCAAGGCGATGCTGATCCGGGCCGGCATCTACATCTTCGCCACGCACCTGTTCGCGGGCTTCGTCCTGCTGCTGTTCGCGCTCGGCGACCGCAAGTAGCCCGGGGACGGGCGGCGCGTCCTACCGCCGGCCGCCCGGCACCTGGTAGCGGTTGCTGGTGCTGGTCCAGGCCTGGACGCCGATGACCAGTTCCCGGGTGCCGTCCAGGTACCAGCGTCCCGCCGGGTGCCGACGGCCCAGGTCGCGGCGCAGTTCCTCGTTCTCCTGGCGCAGGTGGGCGACCCGGGCGCGGACCGCGCTGACGGCCCGGCTGCGGGTGCAGCCGCGGGCCCGTTGCAGGGTGAGGACGGTGTTGAAGGCGGCCGCGCTCTGCCGTTCCTCCCGCTCCAGCGAGTAGAGGTCGTTGATCAGCGTGGCGGCGTCGGCGGTGTTGGCGCGCAGGCGGTGCAGTGCGGGCTCCGCGTGCAGGGCGGCGGGGGCGTCGGCGCCGTGGACCCGTTCCAGTATGTTCATGAACGGGTAGAGACAACTGCCGTGGCGGCGCAGCCGCATGGTCTCCGCGAGGCCCAGGCCCAGGGCGGGGACGGTGCCGCGGGCGCGGTGCTCGGCCTCGGCGGGGAAGGTGGCCAGGCAGGCCCGCCACTCGTGGGCGGCCCGGGCGCGCCAGGCGGGGGAGGCGGATTCGCTCTGGCGGTCCCAGAGTTCCCGCCAGGGGGTGAGGAGCCGGCCGTCCGGGGCGGTCGGGCGGGGCCCGTCCGTGAGGGTGGAGATCAGCGGGTCGACCAGCGCGTGCGCCTCCGTGGGCCGGCGTCCGGGCGGGCCGTCGAAGTGGTCGTCCAGGACGGTGAACCAGCCCAGCATGTCCACCAGCAGGTCCAGTTCGGCACCCCGGACGCGCGGGAAGGCGTGGCCGATCAGCTCGTGCAGGGCGTAGGCCCGGTAGCCGGGCAGCTCGGTGGGGGCGAGCAGGCCGTGGTGGACGGCCCAGTCGGCGTGCCGGTCGGCGGCGGCGCGCAGTTCGGCGGGCGGGCGCGGCTGCGGGGGTGCTACCGCGGTGCCGGTGGCGGTGCCGGGGCGGGCGGTGGCGGGGGTGTCGGCGGTACCGGTGAACGGGCAGCCGGTCGGGCGCGCCCGGTCCGTCGGGAGCGTCCCGGCCGGCGCGGCCGCCCGTTCCGCCGTGCCCGTCCGCACCGCCGCGGTGGCGACGGCCTCGGTGCGGGGCGCCAGCCGTACCCGCAGTCCGTGGGCCTGGACCGTCGTCCACACCACCTCCCGGGCCCGGGCCCCCGGCACCGCCACCGGCCGCCAGCGGCGCAGGATCGCGGCCGCCGCGACGGTGAGTTCGGCCCAGGCGAAGGCCTCGCCGATGCACTTGTGCTTGCCCGCCCCGAACGGCAGGAAGGACGGCCGGCCGAGCCCGCCGCCGTCCTGCCAGCGCTCGGGCCGGAAGCTCAGCGGCTCCTGGTAGCGCACCGGGTCGCGGTGCAGCGCGGTGAGGCTGTACAGCAGCTCGGTGCCGGCCGGGATCCGGTACGGGCCGAGGTCCACCGGCACCTGGGCGGTGCGCATCAGGAAGGCGTTGGGCGCGTGCAGCCGCACCACCTCCTGGGTGACGCTGCGGGTGTAGCCGAGCCGGCCGAGCGCCTCCGGGGTGGGGACGGTGCCGGCGGGCAGGTGCTCGTCCAGTTCGGCGAGCACCCGGGCCTCCACCTCGGGGTGGCGCAGGAGTTCGTCCAGCAGCCAGGTGAGGGTGGTGGAGACGGTCTCGGTGCCCGCGCCGAACATGGTGATCGCCTCGGAGCGGACGTCGGCCTCGGTGAGCGGACGGCCGGTGGCCGGGTCGGTGGCGGCGCGCAGCAGGTCGGGCAGGGTGCCGCCGGGCCGGTCCGTCAGGGCCGTCCGGTCCGTCCCGGGGCGGCCGTTGACGGCCTGGTCGACCACCCGGTTGAGCACCCGGACGGCGGCGTCGAAGCGCCGGTTGACGGGCAGCGGCAGCCGGGCCAGGGCCGGGTGGGGGTAGAGGGACTGGACGATCTGCCCCTTCACCAGGTCCGGCAGGGCCCGGTGGAAGGCGAGGGTGGCGTCCTCGCTGAGGCGGGCGCCGAACAGCGAGCGGGTGACGATCTCCAGGGCCAGGTGGTTCATCTCCTTGGCCACGTCGAGGACTTGGCCGGGCCGCCAGCGGCCGGCCCGCTCCTCGGTGACCTGGTGCATCACCGCCAGGTACCCGGCCATCCGGTCCGGTCCGAAGGCGGGCTGGATGATCCGGCGGCGGTCGCGGTGCGCCTGGCCCTCGGACATCAACAGGCCGTCGCCGAAGGCGGTCTTCAGGGTGTCCTGGACGGCGCCGCGCGGGCAGTCGCGGGCGAGGGCGACGAGCAGGGTGTGGACGAGCCGGGCGTCGGTCACCACGCAGACGGTGCGCGGCCCGAGCCGGATCCGCACCACGCCGCCGTGCCGGGCCAGTGAGCCGAGGAAACCGAGCGGGTCGCGCAGCAGGGCGCCGGCGTGGCCGAGGCCGGGTACCGCGCCGGGGGCGAGCGGGGGGACGGCCGCGCGGGGGGTGGGTGCGGGGGGTGGCGCGGTTCTCGGGGGGACGATCCGTTTCCGTGTCTCTGCCAGCAGGGTGTGGGTGGACAGGGGCATGACACTTCCTCTCACCAGAGGGGCCGGTGCGGGCGGTACCGGGGGAAGGCACCGGCGGGCCGGCCGGGAGGCGGGGGCCGGCGAGCGCGGACCCCGCGTGCGCCAGGGGCAGAGGGCGCACGCCATGGGAAACGCGCCGGTCCGGCGGGCGTTGCGCCGAACGCGCCCGGATCACTCCAACGGCCGATCACCGCGGAGCCCGCCGGACCGCTCCGCGGCACCGGCCCGCAGGAGCGCTCTGACCTGCGCGGACGGCCCAGCGCCGGCCCTCCGGGCGAGGCCCTGGCGGCAGGGTCTTTGGACCCTCGCCGCACGGCCGGGCGAGGGCCAGCATGGTGCCCGGAGAAGGAGGAACCTGATGACCCGTCTGCGCCACCGGCCCGCCCTCGACGTCCGGGTGGAGATCCGCGGCGAGCTGCCGCGCGAGGACGCCGAGTACGCCCGGGCCCGGGCGCAGGACACCGCCGCGGAACTGCTCCCGGACGCCCACGGCCTGCGGCTGCGGCTCACCCGCGTGCGCGACCGCGCCGTCACCCGGCCCGCGCTGGCCCAGGCGGACGTACGGCTGGACGACCTGGGCCCGGTCCGGGTGCAGCTGGCCACCGGCACCGCCCGGGAGGCCGTCGACCTGGTGCTCGGCACGCTCGCGGGCCGGGCGGTACGACTGCGCGAGCAGGGCGACATCGGGCTCGCCGCCGTCCACGAGAGCGCCTACCGCCCGCAGTACGCCGACCGACCGCTGGCCCTGCGCCGGATCGCCCGGCACAAGGCGGTGGTGCTCGCCCGCCGCACGCCCGGGCAGGCGGCCCGCGAACTGCTGGCGCTGGACCGGAGCTTCCACCTGTTCCTGGACGCCGGGACCGGACGCGACGGCCTGGTGCACCGCTGCTCGCTGACCGGCGCGGTGGGGCTGTGGTCCGCCGACGGTGCCGCGGTGCCCGCGCTCGACCTCGCCGAGGCGGCCCGCCGGCTCTGGCTCACCGGGCGCCCGTTCGTCTGTCACACCGACCCCGGGGATGGCCGGGTCCGGGTGCTCTACCGCCGCTACGACGGCCACTACGGCCTGATAACGCCGGTAGCGGACGGCGGTTGCGGGGCAGGAATCCCCTCGGCACGGGACTGATCCGCGAGGGGCGGCGGGCCCCGCCGTACGGGCTCCACTGTTCGGGCTCCACCAACTCCAGACTCCACCAACTCCACGACAGGGGAACGGGACCATGGACTGCGACGACGAGGTCATGCTGACCGTCCGGATCACCGCCACCGAGCGGGCGCTGCTGCGGGACCTCGCGCGCGGGCACGGCGGGGACGTCTCCGGGGTCGCGGTCGACGGGCTGCTGGAGGTCATCCCGGCGCTGCACGACGACGCTTCGGTGCTGCCGCTGCTGCGGGTGTTGGCCCGACCCGCGCCCTGCGCCGTCACCCTCTGGCTGCCCGCCCCGGTCGCGGACCTGCTGCCGCTGCTGGGCGCGCGGCTGATGCGCACCGGCGGTCCGTCGACGGGCCCGGCCAGTGCCGCGCTCTCCGCCGCGCTGCGGCTGTGGCTCAGCGGGGAGCGTACGGTGCTCGCCGCCGGGCTGGCCCGGCTGCACGGCGGTCGGAGCGGGCTCGCGGTCGCCGCGTGAGGCTCTGCGGGTGAACATGACGAATCGTCAAGTCTACTGCTGGGTAGGCCAGTTCGGATCGTACGCCACCCTCGGCGGGAGGCTTTTCACGGCCCGGCGGGGGGTCTAGCATTCGTCACGGCCGTGGGAGCCGCAGTTCCCGGGCTCCGGCCGGGTGGCCGCCACCACCTCATGCCGGGGAGCGTGCATCCCCCCGAGTGCGCTCCCCGGCACCTTCCTGTCCGTGTCCGTGTCCGCGCGCTTCGTGCCTCGTGTCTCGCGCCTCGAACGGGTTCGGGAATTTCGCAAGAGGTTTCTGTTATTCCCCGCCGCCCCACCTGCTCTCCCTTGTGTCGGAAGGTCCGAGCCCCGTACCACCGGGCCCGGACCGTCGCACGAGGAGAGGAACGCGATGGGACACCGGAGCAGTGAGCTCCGTCGGCGCAGGCGCCGCAGGCTCACCCGCAGGAGTGCCCTGGTCGCCGTGGCGGTGGCGGCCGGGCTGGTCGCGGGCACGCTGGGCCTGCGCACCGCGCTGGAGCCGGGGACGGCGCACCGCACCGTCACGGCGGCGGACGCGCCGGTCGACGCGGTCGCGGACGACGGCGGGTCGGGGGAGACCGGCACCGCCGAGGGCGCGACCAGGGCGCCCGCCCCGAAGCGGGACGAGAAGGTCGCCCCGCCCAAGGAGATGCCCAAGGACCAGCCCGAACGCGGTCTGGTCTACGCCGGGTTGAAACTGCCGACCGGCGACCGCTGCGGCAACATGCTGGAGGTCGCCGGCAGTGGCCAGTGCAGCCACGGTCCGGACGCGCCGCCCAAGGACGTGGACATCCACAAGGACGTCGCGCCGGTGGCCGCCCCGGCCGCCCAGGTGCCCGCGATCACCCCGCCGGCCGGCGCCCAACCACCGGCCACGGCCGACCTGTTGAAGGGCGGCGTGCCCGTCCTGGACGCCGCCCGGCAGGCGCTGCTCGGCGATGCCGGCACCGCCGGTGCCCCGCAGGACGCCGCCGCCCCGGCCGCCGGCGGGGGCCTGGTCTGCGAGGGCGACGGCAGCAGCGGCAACCGCGTCCAGGTGGTGTACGTGCACACCCCGGGCAACGACCGGTTCGCCCAGTACCTGCCCTCGTTCAAGAAGTGGGCCGCCGACGTCGACGTCATCTACAACGCCAGCGCCGCCGAGACCGGCGGGGTGCGGCACGTCCGCTTCGTCACCGAACCCGACTGCACCGCCTCGGTGTTGAACGTGCAGATCTCCGACGCCGAGATCCAGGACTTCGACGCGAGCAACCGCGCGCTGGCGGCGCAGGGGTTCGACCGCAAGGACCGCAAGTACATGATGTTCACCGACGCCAAGGTGTACTGCGGCATCGGCACCTTCGCCGGCGACGAGCGGTCCGGCCAGGACAACCTGAGCAACTTCGGTCCCTCGTACGGCCGGACCGACTCCGGCTGCTGGGGCGGCCACACCGCCGCGCACGAACTCGGCCACAACCTGGGGGCGGTGAACAACAGCGCGCCCAACTCCAGCAAGGGCGGGCACTGCACGGACACCTGGGACCTGATGTGCTACTCGGACGCCCCCTACTATCCCGCGATGCGGGTGGTCTGCCCGGATCGCGCCCATGACGACCGCCTGGACTGCAGCCACGACGACTACTACAACACGGCTCCCAAGCCCGGCAGTTACCTGGCCACGCACTGGAACGTCGCGAACAACCGCTTCCTCATCGCGGGCGGCGGCAGTGGGACCGGCGGCGGCACCGGTCCGAGCCCCACGCCCACCCCGACCCCGAGCACCGGTCCGACGGCTACGGGCACGCCCACCCGCACGCCCTCGCCGTCCCCGACGCCCACCGGTGGCCCCACCGCCACGCCGTCCCGGTCCCCGTCGCCGACCGCGACCCCGACCACGGGCGACACCGGCCCGGCCGTGACGGTCGGTCAGATCACCCAGAACTCGGTGGTGCTGAGCTGGCCGCCCGTCCCGGCAGCCACCGGCTACGACGTCCTGCTGAACGGCCGGACCATCGGCACCGTCCGCTCGGCCGTGGTCGGCGTCGTCCGGCTGGACCCCGGCACCGGCTACACCGTGGCCGTCGCCGTCCACGACGCCGCCGGAACGGTCGGCAAGCCCGGCCGGGCGGTGAGCTTCCACACCCTCGCCGACGCGGGCCGCCCGCAGTCCGGCACCCGCTACACGATGGTCAACGGCCTCACCGGCCAGGCCGCCGACCTGTGGGGCAGCTCGATGAACGACGGCACGGTGGCGGTCGGCTACCAGCGCACCGGCTACGCCAACCAGAAGTGGCTCTTCGAGGACGCCGGCAACGGCGCCGTGCGGATCAAGTCCGTGCGCTCCGGCAAGTGCCTCCAGCTCGGCGGCACTCCGGTCGCCGGACAGTACGCGGCCCAGCAGCCGTGCTCCGACGCCGCCACCCAGAAGTGGCAACTCGCCGCCGAGGACGGCGGGTTCACCATTACGGCGGACGGTTCCGGCCTGGTGCTCGGGCTCAGTGACCGTTGGTACTACGGTGGTTGGCTGCTGGAACTCCAGCAGCCGAACGGCCGGCCGTACCAGAGCTGGTCGTTGCTGAAGACCTCGTAGACCCGAAGTCCTTCACCGCGCAAGCCCGTTCCACCCGCACGACGGGTGCGGCCGCCACCACCCGACGGCGGCCGCACCCCGCGCCGTAGCCCCCTCACCCTCACCCCCCACCGCCCGAGGACCGCCCCTCATGCGAATCCGCATCCGCCCGCTGCTCTCCTCCCTCGCCCTCGCCGCCCTGACCGTCCTGCCCGCCGCCGTGCCCGCCGCCGCCCACGGCGACACCGTCCACCTGGATGTCGCCGACCAGCAGAACGGCCGGGTCAGCACCGTCGCGACCTGGGAGAACGACCACGACCCGGTCACCGAGGACTTCGCCGGCACGCTCTCCGCGACCGCCGCCGACGGCCGCACCGTCGGCCCCTGGCGGCTGGTCGCGGTGCCGGGCCGGCCGGGGACGTACACCACCCGGGAGCTGCTGCCCGCCGGGCACTGGAAGATCGCCGTCGACTGCGCCTTCCCCTCGCTGGGCCACGGCGAGCGCGAACTCGACGTCGAGGCGGCGGCGATCAGCGACCCGTCGCCCTTGGACGCGGTGGCGGCCTCCACCACCAACACCCCCGCCCCGCCCGCGGTGCCGGGCCCGTCCGTGGTCGCCGCCGCGGCCACCTCCGCCGCGCCCGTCCACGAGACCACCGACGACGTCACCACCTGGGCCGCCATCGCCACCGCCACCGCCGCCGTCCTGCTGGTCGCCACCGGCTTCTGGCTCCGTGGCCGCGCCCGCCGCTGACGGCCCGTCCCGATGCCCGATCGCCGCCCGATCGCCGTCCGCCCGCCGCACCGGCGAACACCCGTGCGGTGCGGCGGTGCCGGCCGGTCCGTGATCCAGGCCGCACGGCAAGTCGGGAACCGGAGGCGCACGAAGTACGTCAGACCGGTCACCGGGCGTCACGGGACGTCCGGCCGATCGCAAGGGAGCAACCGCATGAGGAAGGTCCTGATCACCGGCGGCGCCGGCTTCATCGGCAGCACGGTGGCCTCGGCCCTGCTCGACCGGGGCATCACCCCGGTCGTCCTGGACGATCTGTCCAAGGGCCGTGCCGAGTTCGTGGCGAACCGCGTCTTCTACGGCGGCGACATCGCCGACGCCGCGCTGCTGGAGCGGATCTTCACCGAGCACCCGGACATCGACGCCACCGTGCACTGCGCGGCCAGGATCGTCGTCCCGGAGTCGGTGGCCAAGCCGCTGTTCTACTACCGGGAGAACGTCGCGAAGACCGTCGAGCTGCTGGACGCCCTGCAGCGCCACGGTTGCACCCGGGTGGTGTTCAGCAGCTCCGCCTCGATCTACGCGCCCACCCCGGACGGCCGGGTCGACGAGGCCTCCGCGGTCGAGGCCAACAGCCCGTACGCGCGCACCAAGCTGATGATGGAGCAGGTGCTCCAGGACTGGACCCGGGGCGAGGGCGCCGAGCAGCAGCGGGTCATCTCCCTGCGGTACTTCAATCCGATCGGCGCGGACTCCCGGATGCGCACCGGGCTGCAGAACCTCAACCCCAGCCACGCCCTCGGCAAGCTGATCGAGGCGCACACCTACGGCACCCCGTTCACCGTCACCGGCGTCGACTGGGAGACCAGGGACGGCTCCGGCATCCGCGACTACATCCACGTCCAGGACCTCGCCGAGGCGCACGTCGCGGCGCTGCTCCGGTTCGACGAGGTGATCGCCCCCGACGCCGCCGACCGCTACCGGCCGATCAACGTCGGCACGGGCGAGGGCACCACCGTCCGCGAACTGGTCGCCGCCTTCGAACAGGCCGTCGGCGCCAAGCTGGACGTCCGCGAGGCCGGGCCGCGCCCGGGCGACGTGATCGGCTGCTACGCCGCCGTGGACACCGCCCGCGACCTGCTCGACTGGACGCCGCAGCGCACCCTCGCCGAGGGCGTCGCGGACGCGCTCGCCTGGCGCACCAAGTGGGCCGCCCAACTGGCCGCGAACTAGGCCCTGTCCTACCTCTTACTTCACGGCCTCGCCGGACTTCGCCCAGTTGTCGTGCAGCCGGTCCAGGTAGGACTGTGCCTGCGGGCCGATCTTGACGCCCCGGGCGAAGGCGAGCATGTTGCCCGCCCCGGCGTTGTAGCCGAGGGCGAGCAGTTCGTCCTTGTTCAACGGGGCGCCGATCCGGCCGGGGAGCTGGTCGGCGAGGTCGTGGAGGTGCCAGGCGGCGGCCTGGACGGCCAGGTTGCGGTCGTCCGGCAGCTCCTCCCAGTGGCGGGAGGCGAACGGGCGGCCCGGCTTGGTGTCGTCGAAGGCGGCGCGGTGCATGTTGGCGATGCCGAAGGAGGCGTCCGGCTTGCCGCGCTGCCAGGCCCGTTCGAAGTCCGGGTCGTGCGGCTTGTACGACTCGTTGTAGAGGATCGCCATCAGCAGCTGGGGGTTGACCCCGGCCTCGGCGGCGTACTGGCGCACCGGTGCCGCGTAGTCGGCCGGGTCGTAGCGGCCGGAGGGCTTGGCGGGGGCCGCTGACGGGGCCGTACCCGGGGCGGCGTCGGACGACGGGGAGGCGCCGGCGGAGGGTGACGCGGAGGACGCCGCCGATCCGGCCCCGGGCTCGTGGCCCCCGCTGCGGACGATGCCCCAGCCGGCTGCGGCCAGGACGCCGATCACGATCCAGCGCCCCCAGCGCGGTCCCTTCTGCTCCTCGCCCACCGCTGCCGGTCCCTCCCCGTTCGCCCGTCATCCAGTTCGATCGCCGTACGGTCGACCGTGCCTCCCGGGGGGCACGTCCGGTCCTATTCGGCGGACTTGTGGTCCCCGTCGAGGTTGCGCAGGAAGTCCTTCGCCTTCTCGACGCCGGTGTCGATCTGCCCGCTGTACTTGCCGTCCGTGCGGTCGTCGATCGCGTCGCCGACCTTCTCCAGGCCCTGCCCGAGCACGCCGCTGTGCTCACGGGCGAGGTCGGTGGCCTTGTCCGCGAGGTTCTTAAGACTTTCAAACATGGTGACGCTCTACTCCTCTGATGCGTTCCTGTTGGTGTGCCGACGTGGCGGGGATCATGGTCATCTTAACGACGGCCCGCCGGTCGGTCCGCCGTCGCGGATCGGCGGCGGGTGACTTTGCTGAAATGGGTTTGTATGCTCCACACCAGCCTCTACGGGCCTGTAGACGGCGGGTACCGCCACAGGACGGATGGCGTCCCGGCACGAGCGGTGGCGCGGTCGCGCCGCCACAGCCGCAACGATCGAGGGAAGTGCGCATGGCCGGCCAGCGGGCGAGAACGCCGTACCAGGACGCGGGACCTCGCACCGAGGACCCTGCCGTGCCCGCCCAGCGCTCCCGCGCGGCCGGTGGCGACCCGGACCGGTCGCGGGACGCCCGCGCCCAGCGTGCCGGGGCCTCGCGCCGCAGGCAGCAGGCCCGTCGGCGCGGCGGACTGGTGGCCCTGTTCGCGGCGGTCGGGCTGCCGCTGCTCGGCGGGATGGCGGACGAGCTGGGCG
Source organism: Kitasatospora sp. NPDC089509 (assembly GCF_044749365.1). Classification (NCBI taxonomy): domain Bacteria; kingdom Bacillati; phylum Actinomycetota; class Actinomycetes; order Kitasatosporales; family Streptomycetaceae; genus Kitasatospora; species Kitasatospora sp. NPDC089509. The sequence goes on from NZ_JBIVHS010000002.1 coordinate 443,703, forward strand.
GTCCCGGGGTCGGCATCCTGTTCGCGGTCGGCGCGGTGCTCGGCACCGGCATCGCGGCCGCGCTGTGTAGCCGGACCGGGCGCTGGTGGGTGGTGACCGGCGCCCCGCTGGTGGTGCTGCTCAGCGCCTCGGGCGTGGAGTTCGCCGCCAACCCGGAGAAGTACCAGGGCAAGGGCCTGGGCACCGGCGCGGTGCGCTGGGTGGTCGGCGCGTTCCCGGTGATGGCGGAGGCGGTGGCCGTCGCGCTGCTGGTGATCGTGGTGCGCGTGGTGCTCGACCGTCGCAGGCCCGCGAGGGCGGCCGGTGGCCCGAACGGAAGGGGCCGCCGTGGTTGAGCGCCCCGACCGCCCCCGACGACCCGGCCCGTCCAAGCGGCCCCGTGGCCGGAGCCCGCGCCGCGGTTCGGTCCCGCTGACCGTGGCCGGCCGCACCCTGGCCTGCACCGTCTCGGTCGCCGTGCTCGGCGCCAGCGGCTTCACCTGGTACGAGTACCGCAGCCTGGACGACGGCATGATCAAGTCCGGCGCGCTGAGCGAGGCGAAGAAGAACGCCCCGGCGCACCTGGACAAGTCCGTCAACCTGCTGCTGATCGGCCTGGACAGCCGCAAGGACATGGACGGCAACGACCTGCCCAAGCAGTTCGTCGAGGACGAACTGCACGCCGGTTCCAGCGAGATCGGCGGCTACAACACCAACGCCCTGATCGTGCTGCACATCCCGGCCAACGGCGGCAAGGTCACCGCGCTCTCCGTCCCGCGCGACGACTACGTCCAGACCGTCGGCGCCGACGGCAAGATGCACAAGATCAAGGAGGCCTACGGCATCGCCAAGGAGGCCGCCGAGGCCAAGCTCACCGGCAAGGGCCTGTCCAAGGCCGACCTGGAGCGGCAGAGCCGGGAGGCGGGCCGCTCGGCCACCATCCAGACCGTGCAGAGCTTCCTGGACGTCCCGATCGACCACTTCGCCGAGGTCAACCTGATCGGGTTCTACGACATCGCCAAGGCGGTCGAGCCGATCCAGGTCTGCCTCAACCACCCGGTCGACGATCCGATCATCGCCCGGACCGCCACCCACGAGGGCGGCGGCACCGGCCTCAAACTCCCCGCCGGGATCAGCTCGCTGGACGCCGCCCAGGCGCTCTCCTTCGTCCGTCAGCGCCACCACCTCACCAACGGTGACCTCGACCGCACCCACCGGCAGCAGGCGTTCATCTCCTCCGTCGAGTACAAGCTCAAGCAGCAGGGCATCCTCAACGACTTCGGGCAGATGCAGAAGCTGTTCGGGGTGGTGAAGAAGGACGTCGTGATCGACAACGAGTGGAACATCCTCGACTTCGCCCAGCAGGCGCCCAACCTCACCGGCGGCAACGTCGAGTTCAACACCCTGCCGATCACCGGGTTCAAGACCGTCGGCGGGCAGGAGGTCAACACCGTCAACCCGGACCTGATCAAGAAGATCGTCCGGCAGCTGTTCAACCGGGACCAGACGCCGGCCGCCCCGGCCCAGGCGGCGTCCGGCGCCGCCCCGAGCGAGACGGCGGCCCCTACCCCCTCGGCCGGCGCCGCGCCCAAGTCCGTGGTCGACGTCAATGCGGCGGCGGGGGCGGGTGCCGCCTCCACCGAGTCCAAGGCCCTGGTCGAACTCGGCTACCAGGCGGGCCGGATCGGCGACGCCCCGGCCCGGACCCGTGCCACCACGGTGACCTACGGCAGCGGCGCCAAGGCCGACGCCCAGGCGCTCGCCGGCCGCTACGGCGTCACCGCCGTGCCGTCCTCGGCGGTCGCGGCGGGCCACGTGGTGCTCACCCTCGCCGTCACCCGGACCCCGAGCCCCACCCCGGCCGCGCCCTCGGCGGGCGCCTCGGCCCCGGCCGACGGCTCGGCCGACCCGGCCGCGGGGCTGCCGATGCAGGGGCCGGCGGTGAAGGCCGGCGGGATCCCCTGCGTGGACTGAGCCGGGGGCCGACCGGCTGGGTCGTACCGGTCGGTTCTGTCGGTTCGGTCGTACCGGTCGGTTCGGTCGGTTCGGTCAAGTCGCCTCCGGGCGGGGTGCCTTCGTGCCGTGTACGGCGGTGTACTCGGCGGCGAGCCAGGGCGCCAGGTCGTCGATGAGGGCGGCCAGCACGGCGTGGTCGGTGGTGGGGGTGCGGGCGACGGCCGCGGCCAGGCGCATCTGGTCGGCGCGGTCGGGGTAGTGGGCGGCGAAGGCCTCGGCGGAGGCGGTGAGGTCGCTGGTCCAGCCGTTCCAGCGGGGCATGACCAGGGTGAAGCCGGTGCGGACCAGCCGTCGGGACACGGCCCGGCTGAGCGCCCGGAGTTCCCCCTCGGCAGCGGCGGCGCCCGGCCTCCCGCCGCCCGGCCTCGCGGCGGCCAGCCGCTCGCGCCAGCGGGGGAGCGCGAGCGCGAGGTCGCCGTTGGTCTCGCGGGCGAGCAGTGAGGTCGGGCGGTAGCGGGGGAGTTGCCCGGCCAGGTCCTCGCCGAGCAGCGGGGTGCACAGACAGGCGAGGAACCAGCCCAGGTCGTGCCGCTCCAACTCGCTGAGCAGCGTGGTGGTGTCGAACAGCAGCACGCCGACGCCGTCGATCTGCGGGAAGGCGGCGTCGAGCGCGGCTTCGAGGGCGTCGGCCGCGGCCCGGTCGTCCGGGGTGGGCGGGCGGTGCAGGGCGAGCAGCAGGTCGAGGTCGGAGACACCGGGGATCGCGGTGCCGCGCGGGATGCTGCCGTACAGGTAGGCGCTGTGCAGCCGGGCAGGGCCGAAGGCGGCGGCGATCCGCGCCCGGGCGGCGTCGACCACCGGGGCGTACTCCGCCGTGACCCGCTCCAGCGAGCCCTCGCGCGCGATGCAGCCGTCCTCGTCCAGTCCTGTTCCGATCATGGGGGCACTGTGCCCGTTCGCCGGGGTGACGGCCAGCGAATATTGCGCGCAGTTGACGTCGGGTCGGATTGTCGGTGCCGTGTGCCAGCATCCATCGCACACGAACACGAAGGGAATTCCCATGGGCACCTGGGACATCGGTCATTTCGACAATGACACCGCGGCGGATTTCGCGGGCGAGCTCGACGAGGCTGCCCCGGGCGAGCGGGTGGAGCTCGTCCGGGCGGCGCTGGAGCGCGCCGCCCGGGGGCCGGAGTACCTCGACGGTGACGAGGGCGTGGCGGCCGTCGCGGCCGCGGCGCTGGTCGCCGCGCAGTGCCTGGGCGGTCCGGCGGTGACGACGGCGTACGGCCCCGACGAGCCGATACCCGCGCTGCCCGCCGGGTTGCGCCCGCTCGCGGTCGCGGCGTTGGACCGGGTGGTGGCGGAGGAGTCGGAGTCGGCCGAGCTCTGGGACGAGTCGGGCTCCGGCCCGGCCTGGCGGCAGGGGATCCGCGCCCTGCGCGAGGTGCTCGCGCAGGGCGTCCCGGCGGGTGCGGGTGCGGGTGCGGGTGCGGCGGAGAGTCAACTCCGCTTCGTGGCGGACCAGTAGACGAGCGCGGCGAGGCTGGTGGCGGCGCCGAGCAGGCAGACGGCGGTCCAACCGCCGTGGTCGTACGCCACGGTGGAGGCGATCGCGCCCGCTCCGCAGCCGGCGGAGTAGAGCAGCATGTAGCCCGCGGTCAGCCGGCTCCGGGCCTCGGGACGGATTTGGTAGAGGAGGTGTTGGTTGACCACGTGCACGGACTGGAGGCCGTAGTCGATCACGATCACGGCGAGCACCAGCCACCACACCGAGTGCGGCAGCAGCGCGGCCGGGAGCCAGGCGACGAGCATGGCCGCCAGGCCGACGCCGGCGGTGCGTTCGGCGTGGCCGCGGTCGGCCTGGCGGCCCGCGTACCCGGCGCCGAGGGCCCCGGCGGCCCCGGCCAGCCCGAACAGGCCGATCTCGGTGTGGCTGAGCTCGAAGGGCGGTGCGGCGAGCGGCAGGACCATCGGCGTGAGCAGGACGGTGACGGAGGTGAAGGTGAGCAGGGCGAGCACGGCCCGGACGCGCAGCACACGCTCCTCGGCGAACAGCGTGAACACCGAGCCGACCAGCCGCAGGTAGCCGGTCCGTCCGGTGATCCGGTCGGCGGCGCGGCGGCGCTCGGGCGGGAGGGCGGCCGCGACGGCGAAGGCCATCGCGCCGGTCGCGACGGCGGAGACCAGGTAGACGGCGCGCCAGCCGGCCAGGTCGCCGATCGTCCCGGCCACGGTGCGGGCGAGCAGGATGCCGACCACGATGCCGCTGGTGACGGTGCCGACCACCCGGCCCTGGTCGCCGGGCGCGGCGAGCGAGGCGGAGTGGGCGACGACCACCTGGGCCACCACCGCGAGGACGCCCACGGCGGCCATCGCGGCGAGCAGCAGCGCGGCGGAGGGGGCGAGTGCGACGGCGAGGAGGGCGAGCACGGAGAGGGCGAGTTGGGCGGTGGCCAGGGTGCGGCGGTCGACGTGGTCGCCGAGCGGGACGAGCAGCAGCAGGCCGATCGCGTAGCCGACCTGGGTCAGGGTGCCGACCAGGCCGATGGCGGCCGGGTCGATGCCGAAGTCCCGGGCGATCAGGTCCAGCAGCGGCTGGGAGTAGTAGACGTTGGCGACGGCCAGGCCGCAGGTGACGGAGAGCAGCCAGGCGACGGCCGGTGACAGGCCGGGGGTCGCCGGGGTCACCGGGGTCGGCGGGGCGGCTCCGGCGGAGGAGGTGGCAGAGGTGGAGGTGGAGGTGGTGTCGGAGGTGGCCAGGTCCGGGCAGCTGGGGGAGGTCATGGGCGGGAACCCCTCGATGGGCAGTGGTTTCAAAGTGCTACCGCTTCACCCTGGCATATCCTGGTTTCAATAAGCAACCGCAAGTCCGGCGGTACGCTGGGCGCCGACCGGCTGAGAGGTGGCAAGACGTGCCGAAACGGACCACGCACGAGGAATCGGCCTGCCCGGTCGCCCGCCCGCTCGACGTGGTCGGCGACGGCTGGACGCTGCTGATCGTCCGTGACGCCTTCGACGGGCTGCGCCGCTTCGGGCAGTTCCAGAAGAACCTGGGGCTGGCGAAGAACATCCTCTCGGCGCGGCTCGCCAACCTGGTCGCCAACGGCGTGTTCGAACTCGCCCCGGCCGCCGACGGCAGTCCGTACCAGGAGTACGTCCTCACCGAGAAGGGGCGCGCCCTGTTCCCGGTGATCACCGCGCTGCGGCAGTGGGGCGACCAGTGGTTCTTCACCGAGGGCGAGCCCAGGGCCCGGCTGGTCGACCGCGCCTCGGGCGCACCGGTCGCCCCGGTGGAGGTGCACGCGGCGGACGGGCGGTTGCTGGGGCCCGAGGACGCGAAGGTGCTGCTGCCCTGAGACGTGCCGCCGCCACCGGCCGACGGTCGGACGGTGGCGGCGGGGGAGCCGGGCGCGGGCCCGGGTCAGGGCGTGGTGCCGGACGAACCGTTCCCGCCGGACGAGCTGTTCTCGCGGGGCGCGCCGGGCGTAACGGTCGGGCCGGTGGCGCCGGTCGCCGCCGGGCAGGGCGGCAGGGTCGACGGGGCCGCGGTGGCGCAGGTCGCGAGGGGTGCGTTCGGCGTGGTGGTCACCCCGGTCGCGGTGCCGCCGTTGGTCGTGGCTGCGGTCGTGACGGTCGTCGCCGTCGGGGGCTTAGCGGTCGGGGGCTTGGTGGTCGGCGTGCCCGGACCCCCGGCGGACGACGTGCCGGCGGAGGTGCCGGTGGACGCGGCCGAGGTCTCGGCGGTCGCCGAGTGCTCGGTCGGGTTCGCCGGGGAGGAACCGGTGGAGGCGGTGGCCGAGCCGGTCCCCGTCGAGGTCCCGGTGGACGCCGACCCGGAGGAGGAGGTCCCGGAGGACGTCGATCCGGAGGAGGTGGTCGCACCCGAGGACGTCGATCCGGAGGTGGCCGGGCCCGAACCGGTCGCCGTTCCGGTCCCGGACGAGGCGCCGGAGGAGCCGGACGTGGACGGTGCCGTGGACGTGGTGGACGTGGACGCCGTGGAGGTCGAGGCTCCCGCCGTCGGCACGGTCGGCTTCCACGGCACCGGCGGCGGCACGCCCGGGACCAGCGGACCCGTCGGCGGACCGACGTGCCGGTCCACCACGTCGACCCGCCCGGTCAGCCGGGAGAACCAGCCGCCGGTCTCGACGTTCACCAGGACGATCTCGGTCACCGCCCGCGGCGCCGGTACCACCACGATCAGCGTGGTCGGCTGGAAGCCCGCCCAGGCCTTGCCGGTGTACGTGGCGTCGCTGATCAGCACCGGCGGCTTCAACGGGTTGCCGCAGGCGCACCGCACCCGGGGCACGCCCTGGGCATCCACCAGCACGGCGGTGCCCGCCTGCAGGGCGGACTGGAACTCGACCACGGCGCCGCTCTTGTAGCTGTGATTGGTCACCCGGGTGTCCGCCCGCAGGTACGCCGAGGTCAGCGAGCGCAGGTAGCCCGGGACGGCGGACTGCTCGATGCCGGCCGCCGAGGCCCAGGCCTGCCCTGCCTCGCCGCTCTGCACCATGCCGATCAGCCGCTCGGTGTCACAGCTGGGCCGGCTCATCGTCCCGCCGTACAGCCCGGCGGAGCTGCCCTCCACGCTGTGCAGGACGGCCGGCGAGGCGCTCCTCGGCGCGCCGCCCGGCTGCGCCGTCGCCGTGCCGGTCGGGGCGGTGCCGGTGGGCGCGGGGGCGGGGGCGCTCATCCCCTGGGTTTCCACCGAAGGGGTGAACGGGTCCGGACCGGCGTCGGCCGGGGCCTGCAGGGCCACCTCGTTGGCGGTCGGGACGGCCTGGTTCTTGCCGCCCTGGTTGGTGACGACCAGCACGGTCGCCACCACGGCCGCCACCACCACGCCCGCCGCCACCGACAGGGCCTTCCCGGAGCGCCACCAGGGCGTGCCCGGGCCACGGCCGCCGTCGCCCGCACCGCCGGAGGCCGGCCCGGACGGTCCCGAGGGCGGCGGTACGGACGGCGGTCCGGATCGCCCGCCGCCCGACGGCGAACCGGCCAGCGGGCCGGACGGCGGACCGGAGGGCGGTCCGTGGGGCGGCTCGCTCGGCGGGCCGGGGGGAGGTGGTTGGGAACTCATCGAGGCTCCGTTTCGCAGGCGGCCGGGGGGAACGGCCGACACGGGAGGCTCCTGCCACTGGGTTCCATTTCTCCCCCCGTACCCCGTTCGCCGCAACAGCAGGTGGCACCGCCGTCGCCGAGCGTGCCGTGCGGTGGTCGGTCACCCTGGGAACGGACCGGCGCCGTTCGGCGACCGGGATCCGTTCCCAGGGGTCGAGCACCGGGATCCGGTCACCAGGACCCGAGCAGCGGGACCCGTGCAGAGGAACCCGTGCAGCGGGATCCGAACAGCGGGATCCGAGCAGAGGAGGCGGTATGCAGCAGCCCACCACCGCGGCGGCCGGCCCGCCCGGAGCCGTCCGCGGTTGGCTGGACGCGCTCGCCGTGGTGCTGGCCGGGCTCGTCGCGATGGCGGCGGTGGCCGCGCTCGGTCTCTGGCTGGCCGGCGCCGACGGCCTGCCGGAGGGCGGCTTCCCGCCCGTGCTTGCCGCGACGCTGGCGCTGGCCGTCGGCGGATCCGTCCAACTCGACGGCGGCGCGGGCAGTTTCGCCGCCGTGGACGCCGGGGTCAACGCGATGCCGCTGACCGTCTCCCTGGTCGGCGCGGTGGTGATGGCCGAGGTGTTCCTGCGTCAACTGCGCTTCCGCGCGGTCGCCGGGGGCGGCGAACTGCTCGGCCGGATCGCCCGGGTGGTGGTGCTCTGGCTGATCGCGCTGGTGGTGATCACCGTCACCGCCAAGCACACCTTCACAGTCGAGATCGGCGGCAGCCTGGCGCAGACCATCGGCGGTGCACTCGGGCTCACCCCGGACATCGGCTTCCACGCGGAGGGCGCCACCACGATCGGCATCGGGCTGGCCTGGCTGCTGCTGGTGTTCGCGGCGGTCTTCGCGGTGTCCCGGCGGGCGCCGCTGCCGCGCGGGCTGCTGCGCTACCAACTCGCCGTCCGCCCGGCCGCGTTCGCGCTCTGGACGGTGCTGCTGGCGTACCTGGCGATCGGCGCCGTGGCCGGTGTCGTCACGGCGATCGTGCACGGCAACGCCCGGCAGATCCTGGCCGTGCTGCTGCTCGCGCTGCCCGACCTGGTCTGGCTGGCCTTCGGCATCGGCCTCGGCGCCACCTGGTACGGCCACCTGGTCGGCGCGCTCGGACTGCCCGTCCCCAAGCCGCTCAGCGCGGTGCTGCGCGCCCCCGGCGGGAAGCAGGCCACCATCGACCTCGGCACCCTGGCCGACCACGACGCGCGCAGCTGGTGGCTGCTGCCGCTGGCCGCCGTCCTGCTGATCACCGCCGCCTTCCTCGCCGCCCGCCGCTCCCCGCGCACCGTCCGGCTCTGGCAGCACGCCGTCCGCTTCGCGCTGGCCACCGCCGTCACCGTGCTGCTGATCGGCCTGTGGACCCGGATGGACGCCGCCTACGGGCTGTCCGTGCTGGGCGTCGGCCTGGGCCAGGGCGGGCTGGGGGACCTCCTCGGCGCGGTGCTCGGCGGCGACAACCCGGTGGCGGCACTGGGCAGCGGCAGCCTGACGCTGCGCCCGGCGCTGTGGACGGCGGTGCCGCTGGGAGCGGGCTGGGGGCTGGTGACCGGGGCGGTCGGGGCGCTGCTGGCGGCCCGGGTGCGGCACCGCGGCGAGGTGACGGAGGAGACCGGCGACTGACGGGGGCGGGTCGCCGGTCGCCGTGCCGCCGGTCGCCGTGCCGTGGTGACGTGACCCGCCTCAGAGCAGTCCGGCGATCAGGACGACCGCCGCCGGGACGGCCTGGGCGAGGGCACCGCGCCACACCCTGGGCTCCGAGACGAACAGGGTGATCCCGCCGGCCACCATGAAGGCGGCGATGTAGAGGATCACCGGCCGTCCCGACCCGGAGTGCCCGGTGTGCAGCAGGACCAGGCCCGCGACCAGGCCGAGCGCCAGGAACAGGTTGTAGAAGCCGACGTTGAACCGCCACAGCCGGACCTCCGGGGCGTCCGCCGTGCTGCCGGTGAGCAGGTAGCGCACCCGCGGGTGCCCGTACAGGTAGCTCTCCAGCGGCCACGCCACCAGGTGGATCGCGGCGGCGAGCATGGCGGAGAGCTGGCTCACGGCGTTCATGGTCGGTGGCTCCCTCGGGCTTGTCGGACACGCCCTAACGTTCCCGGGACGGCGGGTGGAGGACCGGGGCGGCCCAGGCGGGCGGCTCCGGCGGCGGCGCCGGGGCGGGGGCGCGGGCGACGGCCGGGACGACCCGGGTGGGCGGCCCGCCGTCGGCCCACCGGGCCGGGTCCCCGGCCGCCCGCAGCTCGGCGACGAACCGGAGGCAGTCCGCGTACCGCTCCTCGGGTGCCTTGGCGAGCGCCCGGCCGACCACCGCCTGGACCGCCCCGGGCAGGTCCGGCCGGTGCGGGCGCAGCTCGGGCGGCGGGTCGTTGAGGTGGGCCCAGAGCAGCGCGAGGTCGCTCTCCCGGCGGAACGGCGGGGTGCCGGCGAGCATCTCGAAGACCACGCAGCCGAGGCTGTACTGGTCGCAGCGGCCGTCCAGCGGCCGGCCGGAGATCTGCTCGGGCGCGGCGTAGTCGAGCGTGCCGACGATCTGGCCGACGCTGGTCAGTCCGCTGAGCGACAGGGACTTCTTGGTGAGCCCGAAGTCCGCCAGGTACAGGTGCTCGGGGTGTTCGCGGTCGGTGCCGGGGGCCACCAGGACGTTGCCCGGTTTGACGTCCCGGTGTACCAGCCCGAGATCGTGGGCGGCGTCCAGCGCGGAGGCGATCTGCCGGGCCAGCCGGGCGGTGCGCTCGATCGGCAGCGGGGCGTCCCGGCTGATCAGGGCGCGCAGGTCGCCGCCCTCGACGTAGCGCATCGCCAGGTAGAGGATGCCGTCGTGCTCCCCGGCCTCGAAGACCGGGACGATGTGCGGGTGGTCGATCCCGGCGGCGGCCTCGGACTCGTGCATGAACCGCTGCCGGAACACCTCGTTGCGGGCCAGCTCGGGCGCCAGCAGCTTGACCGCGACCGTCCGGCCGAGCCGCAGGTCCTTGGCCCGGTAGACCACGGCCATGCCGCCGCGCCCGATCTCCCGTTCCAGCCGGTAGCCGGCCACCCGTTGCCCGACCAGGCCCGCGGGCAGGCTCGGTGGCGAGGACGGCTCGGCGGGGATCACGACTCGCCGGTCCGGGTGGGGGCGTACGGGCCGTCCTCCGGCGTCGCCGCTGCCGACGTCGCCGCTGCCGAGGTCTGCGCCGCCGAGGTCGCTGCCGCCGCTCCCGCTGCCGTCCCCGGGGCCGTCGACTCCCGGGCCCGGGGCCGGTCGGTGGCCGCGTAGGTCTGGAGCTGCAGCCCGTCGCAGTAGCACCAGCGGTCGTGCACCGGGTCGAACACCCAGAGCGACTCGCCGTCCGCCACCAGGCCGATCCGCAGTCCGCGGGTGCGTTCCCGGAAGGCCTCCAGGTCCAGGGTGCCCGCGGCGAGGTCCTCCAGCAGGGCGCGGTGGCGGGCGAGCACGGCCTCGGCCTCGGCGAGCGCAGGGCGCGGGTCGGCGGTGCGGGCCGGGGGAGCGCCCGCGGCGGGTGGCGGCTGGGGGAGGGCGACCAGCAGCCGGCCGTCGACCCAGGCCGTCCAGCCGTTGGAGCACAGCACCTGCGCCCAGTCGCCCTGGTCGGCGATCAGCCGGACCGGCAGCAGCGGGTCGAGCCGGGTGGACGGCTGCGCCGGGTCCGGGGCCGCCCAACTCGCCAGTCCGCCCGGCGGGGCGACATGGGTGGGGCGGAACGCGAACTCGTCCATGGGCGGCCACACTTCCTCCGCCGCGCGAGCCGGAGCCGGGGGCCGTCGCACCGCAGCGGGAGATGCGGGGAGCGGGAGGGCAGGGGCTGCGTGCGGCACTGACACCGCAGTTCGCTTCCCACTCTACCGGCGGCCACCGGGGCGGCTACCCGCGCATGATCGGCTACCCGATCACGGTCACCCGCGCATGATCGGCCACCCGCGCATGATCGGCTACTTGCGCATGATCGTCGGCTCGCGCCGCCGCAGCAGGGCGAGCACCGCCATGCCGTAGACCGTCGAGAGGCCGACCAGGGCGGCCAGGTCCAGCAGCCAACCGGTGCGCTCGTGGCGGTACATCGGGTCGTCGGTGAGCGGGCTGGGCAGGACGAGCCGACCCAGGTCCACGGTGCGGGCCATCGCGGCCAGGCCCCATCGGGACGGGACCAGCCAGGCGAACTGCTCCAGTCCGGGCACGCCGTTCAGCTTGAGCATCAGGCCGCTGAAGACGACCTGGACGATCGCGAGGAGCACCAGCAACGGCATCGTGGTCTCCTCCCTGCCGACGAACGCGGAGACCACCAGGCCGAGCACCATCGACGTGAAGGCGAGCAGCGCGATCGCGATGATCAGCTCGGGCAGCTGGGGCAGCAGCACGCCACTGGTCACCGGCGGCGGGGCGTTCGGCCGAGGCTGTGCGGTGAGCCCGACCCCGGCCAGGCCGACCACGGTCAGCAGCGCGGACTGGGTCGCCGTGACGATGCCGAGCACCACCACCTTGGAGGCCAGGTAGGCCGATCTGGACAGCCCGACCACGCGTTCCCGCCGGTAGATCGCGCGTTCCTTGACCACCTCGCGCACCGCGTTGGCCGAGCCGATCAGCACCCCGCCGAGGCAGAGCGTCAGCAGGCAGTTGATGGCGTTGTCGTCGGTGAGGCGTGAGCCGGCCATCGCCCGGCACATCAGGCCGATGATGAACGGCAGCGCGATCATCACGGTGAGGAACAGCCGGTCGGCGGCGAGCACCGCGGCGTACCGGCGCACCAGGGTGCCCAGCTGGGAGAACCAGCTCTGCGGCTTCTCCCGGCCGATCACCGGGGCGGAGGCCACCGGTGGGTGCGCCGGGTGCGCGGCTTCGGCCGTCACGTACTGCCGGTACTGCGGCGAGGCGCGGAACCGCTGTTGGGACACTCCCTCGGCGTCGCTCTCGAAGGTCTCGAAGGCCTCCGGCCACTCCTGCTCGCCGAAGTACGCCAGCGCCTCGGTCGGCGGACCGTAGTAGGCCGTCCGGCCGCCGGGGGCGAGTACCAGCAGACGGTCGCACACGTTGAGGCTCAGAACGCTGTGCGTGACCACGACCACCGTGCGGCCGTCGTCGGCCAGTCCGCGCAGCATCCGCATCACCGAGCGCTCCATGCCCGGGTCCAGGCCGGAGGTCGGCTCGTCGAGGAAGAGCAGGGAGGGCTTGGTGAGCAGCTCCAGCGCGATGCTGACCCGCTTGCGCTGGCCGCCGGAGAGGCTGGCGATCACCTGGTCGCCCCGCTCCTCCAGCCCCAGTTCACGGATCACCTCGGAGACCCGGGCCTCGCGCTCGGCGGCCGCGGTGTCGCCGGGGAAGCGCAGCTCGGCGGCGTAGGACAGGGCGCGGTGGACGGTCAGCTGGGTGTGCAGGATGTCGTCCTGGGGGACGAGGCCGATCCGGCGGCGCAGCTCGGCGTAGTCGTGGTAGAGGTCGCGGCCGTCGTACAGCACGGTTCCCTCGTCGGCGGGGCGCAGCCCGGTGAGAGCGTTGAGCAGGGTGGACTTGCCGGCGCCGCTCGGGCCGGCCACCGCGAGCAGGGTCCGCTCGGTGAGCGGGAAGCCGACGTCGTCCAGCAGCACCCGCTGGTCCGGGCCGACCCGGACGACCAGGTGCTGGACGTCCAGGGAGATCTCCCCGGTGTCGTCGTACTCGACCAGCCGGCCGTCGACCAGGCAGAACTCGGCGTGGCCGATGCCGACGATGTCGGCCGGGCCGATCGGGGCCCGCCGTACCGGGTGGCCGTTGAGGTAGGTGCCGTTGTGGCTCTCCAGGTCGACGATCTCGTGGCGGCCGTCGGGCAGTTCGCGCAGTTCGGCGTGGTGCCGGGAGACCAGCAGGTCGTCCAGGACCAGGTCGTTGTCGGGCGAGCGGCCGATCCGCACGGTCGGGCCGGGCAGGTCCAGGACGGCGCTCGGGCTGCGGAAGACGTTGGAGCTCTCCGGGACGAGCAGGGTCGGCTGCTCGTCGGCCGTCTGGTCGGTGCCGGGGACGGGCAGGCCGGCGAAGGTCGCGGACGGGCCGGTGGTCGGATCGCCGAAGCGCAGCCGGGTGCCGGGGCCGACGTCCTCGCGGTCGACGCGGCGGCCCTGGTCGTAGGTGCCGTTGGTGCTGCCGACGTCCTCCAGCAGCCAGTGGCCCGCGGTGGCGCGCAGCACCGCGTGGTGCCAGGAGACCCGGGGGTCGTCCAGCACGATCTCACTGGTCGGGTCGCGGCCCAGGTGGTAGGCGTGGGTCGGGTCGATCAGCTGCGAGTCGCGGTCGGTGACCAGGACGAGGGGCGGCGCGGTGGGTGCGCCGGGGCGCTGTCCCATGCTGGGAATTCTATCGTCGGCCTCCCCGGGCCGCGTGCTCGGACCGCCCTCCCGGCCCCCGCCGACACGCGTCCGGACCGCGGCGGGGCGTCCCGTCCGGACCGGGCCCGGACCTCGCCCGGACACCGCCTGGGCATGGCCCGGACATCCCTTCCGGATCCTGACATTGGACTGGACCACTGCCTCGGCCCGGCACTAGGCTCCGGCGTGCCCGCAGGCCGTACTCCGGATGGGAACCCATGACGATCTGGCCGCAGTTGCGCCGCTCCCGGACCGTGCGAGCCGGCCGGACCACCGACCGGGTGCTGCGGCTCGGCCTGATGGACACCATGCTCGCCGACCTCTCCGTCTCGGTCGTGCTGTGCTTCGAGCAGCCGCTGGACGAGGACCGGCTCGCCGCCGGGCTGGCCCTCGCCCTGGGCCGGGTGCCGGTGTTCGCCGGACGGCTGCGCACCGTGCGGCAGGCCGACGGGGAGCGGCTGGAGGCGCTCTGCGACGACTCCGGCGTCCCGCTGGAGGTCTACACCGTCGACGGCACCCTGGCCGAGGCGATGGGCCGGGTGACCGCGGCCGGCACCGACCTGGTCGACCCGGTGACGGCCCCGGCCGCCCGCACCGGCGGCGCCCCGCTGCTCACCGTACGGCTGACCCGCACCGCCGACGGCGGGACGGTGCTCGGCTGCTCCTGGCACCATGCGATCGGCGATCTGAACAGCTTCATGCTGCTGCTGCGGATCTGGTCGGCGGCGGTCGAGGGCGAGCCGCTCCCGGCGGCCGAACTCGTCGACGACCAGGACGCGTTGCTGGCCGCGGTGCTGCCCGCGGAGGACTGCGGACGGCCCGGCTTCCGGGTGCCGTCGGCGGGGGAGGCGGAGCTGTTGGCCCGCGAGCTGGCGCTCGGGCCGCGGGCCAACCGGACCGTCCAGATCGCCTTCACCGACGCCGAAATCGCCCGGATGCGCGAGGAGTTCGGTGCCGCGGCCGGGCGCAGGCTGTCCTCCGGCGACGTGCTCTGCGCCCATCTGGTCAGCACCCTGCGGGACTTGGACGAGGACCCGGCCGAGCGGATGCTCACCGTCCCGGTCAACGTCCGCCGCTGGCTGGGGCTTTCGCCCGAACTGCTGGGCAACCTGCTGAGTGAGGTGCACCTGCCGCACCGGCCGAAGGACGGACCGGCCGCGCTGGCCGGCCGACTGCGGGCGGCGGTCGAGGAGTTCCCGAGCACCCACCTCAACCTGCGGGCCAACCTGGGCTTCCTGGCGGCGCTCGGCCGCGGCCGGCTGGGCGAGTGCGTGCCGCTGGGCTTCGATCCGCAGGCCCGTCGGTTCAGCTTCTCCAACTGGAGCGGCTTCGGGGCCTATCGGGTGAGCTTCCAGGGCCAGCGGCCGGTGTTCTTCAGCCCGGCCGCCAACTACCCGATCCCCTGGGTCTGCTGGACGGTCGAGGGGTACCGCGGCGAGGGCTTCCTGAGCACCGTGGTGCTGCCGGCCCGGCTCGCCGCCCGGGTGCGCGGGGCGGAGGGCCGGGCGGCGCTGCACCGGTTCCGGACGGCGGCCGACGCGCCGCCCGGGTCGGCGGTGGTGCTGCCGAAGGTGGTGTGAACCGGGCGTCAGCCTCGGACGGTGGGAACCCGGGGGTCAGCCGAAGGAGCGCTCGATCGCGGTCCACAGCTGGACCCGGGCCAGCAGCGCGGTGCGGACGGTCTCGGCGCAGGAGTCCCACTTGGCCTGGTCGTCGCCGCACAGGTCGATCAGCATCTGCATCGCCATCGGGGTGTGCTGCTCGCCGTCCACCTCGATGTGGCGGGACAGGTAGTCCTTGAAGACGGTGAGCACGCCGTCGGGGTCGTCGATGCCGACGACCTGGGTGAACATGTCCGGGATCAGGTCCTCGCGGCCGAAGGCGAAGGCGGCGGCCCGGCAGTGCACCGGCGCGTTCTCGATGATCGACCAGGTGGTGCCGGTGAAGTCGACGGCGGCCTGCGGCACCCCGGCCGCCTTGAGCGCCTCCGGCACCGGGGTGCGGGCGCCCAGCAGGTCCAGGAAGTCCTGCACCGGGCGCGGGTCGGCGCCGGCCTGGCGCATGCCCTCGACGTACAGCTCGAAGTGGCTGGTGTAGCCCTCGCCCAGCTCGTCGCTCTCCTCGACCAGCACGATGTCGTTGATCAGCCGACGGCTGGCGGTCGGCCCGTTCGGCACCCACGGGACGTCCACGCAGGTCAGGTCGCGCTGCAGGCTCTTCAGCAGGGACATGAAGTCCCAGACGGCGAAGACGTGGCTGCCCAGGAAGGTGCGGACCCGCTCGATGCTGTCGAGCCCGCGGTAGACGGTGTGGCCGACCACCTCGCGGCGCAGCGGGTCGATGGCCCGCTGGAGGCTGGTGAGGCCGGGGTGGGAACGGTCCCAGTGGTAACGGTTACCGGACATCGGTCTCCTCGGGGGTGTGGGTCAGGAGTGCTTCATGACGGCGTGCAGCGCCTGGCGGAGCTGCTCACGGCCGGGCTGGACGGCACGGTCGAGGGCGGGGGCGAAGGGCAGTACGGCGCCGTCCGGGCGGGTGATCCGGCGCGGCGGGGCGATCAGGCGCAGCTCCTCGGCGGCGGTGGCCAGCACCTCCGCGCCGAAGCCGCAGCTGCGGTTGGAGTCGTCGACGACGACCAACCGGCCGGTGCGGTCCAGTGATTCGGCGAGCGCCGGCCAGTCGAAGGGGTGGACGCTGCGCGGGTCGAGGACCTCGACCGAGATCTCCGGCGCGAGTTCCTCGGCGACCGCCAGCGCGTCGTGCACCAGGTGCCCGAGGGCGACCACGGTGACGTCGGTGCCGGGGCGGTGGATCCGGGCCCGCCCGAGCGGGACGGGCGCGAGCTCCCAGGTGACCGTCTCGCGCACCGGCAGGGCGGCGGCCGGGGCGAACACCACCACCGGGTCCGGGTCGCGGATCGCCGAGCGCAGCAGCCCGTAGGCGTCGGTCGGGGTGGCGGGGACCACGGTCTTCACCCCGGCGTGTGCGAACAGGCTGTACGGGTGGTCGGAGTGCTGCCCGGCCCAGCCGTCCCGGGAACCCGAGCCGGGCACCAGGCAGGTCAGCGGGACGCCCGCCTGGCCGCCGGTCATCAGCGAGAACTTGTGGGCCTGGTTGACGAGTTGCTCGAAGACCAGGAAGAGCAGCGAGGGGATCTGGAACTCCAGCACCGGCCGCCGCCCGGTCAGCGCGGCGCCCATCGCCATCGCGGTGAAGGCCTGCTCGGACAGCGGGGTGTCCACGATCCGCTCGGGTCCGAAGCGGTCCAGCAGGCCGAGCGTCGGGCCGGCCATGCCGGCGCCGATGTCCTCGCCGAACACGCAGACCGTGGGGTCCGCGGCGAGCTCGTCGGCCAGCGCCCGGTTGAGTGCCTTGGTGTACGAGAGCCTGGTCACGGCGTCACCCCCGCCCGGGGGCGCAGTCCGTCGGCGTACAGGTGGTCCAGTGCGCCCGCCGGGTCCGGGTGGGCCGAGGCGAGTGCGAACTCCTCGGCGGCGGCGAGCTGTTCGGCCACCGAGCGGTCCAGGCCGGCGACCGTCGCCGGGTCCAGCAGGGCGGCGGCCCGGGGCAGCGGGTCGCGCTCGCGCCAGGCGGTGACCTCCTCGGGGGTACGGTAGCTCAGTTTCATCCGGCGTTCCATGGTGTGGTGGCCCTCGTAGCGGTAGGTGCGGCACTCCAGGAAGCCCGGGCCGCCGCCCGAGCGGGCCCACTCGACCGCGCGCACGGCGGCGGCGCGCACCGCCTCGGTGTCCATGCCGTCGACCTGCTCGGCGGGGATGCCGAAGGCGGCGGCCCGGCCGTTGGCGCTGCCGGCGACGGCGGTGGCGGCGGGCAGGGTGGTGGCGTAGCCGTTGTTCTCGCAGACGAAGACCACCGGCAGCCGCCACATCGCCGCGAGGTTGAGCGACTCCAGCAGCACGCCCTGGTTGAGCGCGCCGTCGCCGAAGAAGGCCACCGCCACTCCGCCGTCCGCCGCGACTTCGCCGTCCACCGCCGGTCCGCTTTCCGCAGCCGTCCCGCCGTCGGTCGCTGCCCGGTGCTTGAGCGCCCAGGCGGCGCCGACCGCGATCGGGGCGCCGGCGCCGACGATGCCGTTGGCGCCGAGGATGCCCAGCGAGAGGTCGGCGGCGTGCATCGAGCCGCCCCGGCCGCCGTTCAACCCGTCGACGCGGCCCGCGAGTTCGGCGAGCAGTCGGTGCGGGGCGGCGCCCCGGGCGAGCACGTGGCCGTGGCCGCGGTGGGTGCTGGTCAGCCGGTCGGCCGGGCCGAGCGCCGAGCAGACGCCGACTGCGACGGCTTCCTGGCCGATGTAGGGGTGGATGCCGCCGGGGATCGCGCCGGCCTTCACCAGGGCGAGCGCCAGTTCCTCGAAGCCGCGGATCAGCCGCAGCATCCGGTAGCGCTCGGCGGGCGAGGCCAGCGGCGCGACGGCGGGGACGGCCGGGGGTGCGGTCACAGCGCTCCCCGCCAGATCGTCGGGCAGACGGCCGGGTCGGCGTAGTCCGGTCGGCCGTCGGCGGTGCGGCGCACCAGCACGTCGTGGTTGTACACCACCGGGCTGCCGTCCGGGCCCTCGTGCCGGCGGTACTCGTTGGCGCCGTCCTGGAGGTGCAGCGAGACCGCCCGGCGCGGATGGGACGCCAGGTTGGGGCCGCTGCCGTGGTAGGTGCGGCAGTGGTGGAAGGACATGTGGCCGCGCGGGATCAGCATCGGGACCTTGTGCACCTGCTGCCCGTTGAAGGCGGCGTTGGCGTCCAGGATGGCGTCCAGCTCGGCCTTGTCGCGGTCGGCGAAGTGCCGGGTGGAGTCCTCGCCGGAGGGCAGCTCGCGCCAGCGGTGGCTGCCGTCCACCATGGTGATGGTCCCGTTCTCCTCGCCGCAGTCGTGGAAGGGGATGAAGGCGGTGAGCATCGCCTCGGAGGTCGAGGTCTGCCAGTAGTGCTTGTCGAAGTGCCAGGGCACCCGGTTGCTGGGCTCCCCGGGCACCGGCGGCTTGTAGATCAGGGTGGACTGGAAGATCCGGATCTCCTCGGCCCCGGCCAGCAGCGCGGCCACCGCGCCGATCAGCGGCTTGCCGAGGACCGCGCCGATGGCGTCGCTCTGGTGGTGGACGTAGTCGTTGTGCCGCTGGACCGGGCCGTGCGCGGGCTGCCAGTCGGCCAACCGGGGCGGGCGGACGGACAGTTCGCGGTCGCGGTGGCCGGCGTAGTAGAGCTCGGTGGCGGCCTGGAGGGTGTCCAGCTCCTCCTCGCCGAACAGCTTGCGGGACAGGTACCAGCCGTGCTCGCGGTAGTGCGCCACCTCCTCCGGGGTGGGCAGCAGGGCGCGTTCGGCGTCGGTGAGGCGGAACTCGGTGGCGGTGGTCATCGGTGGTGCTTCCCTTCGGGGGCGGTCAGCCGGCGGTGGCGGAGGTCTGGCGTTCGACCGCCTCGTACAGCGCCTTGATGTTCGCGGTGCCGAACGTGCCGGCGCCCTGGCGCTCGATCAGCTCCAGGAAGGAGGTGCGGCGGGGGTGGGTGGAGCGGGCGAAGATCTGGAACAGCTGGCCGCCGTGGTCCTGGTCGACCAGGACGTGCAGGTCGCGCAGGGTCTCCACCGGGATGGCCGTCCGGCCCAGCCGCTCGGTGAGGGCGTCGAAGTAGGCGCCGGGGGTGGTCAGGAACTCCACGCCGCGCGCGCGGACGGTCCGGACGGCGGTGGCGATGTCATGGGTGCTGAAGGCCAGGTGCTGCACCCCGGCGCCGCCGTGGGCGGCCAGGAACTCGTCGATCTGGCCGGGGCGGCGGGCGGTGTCCGGTTCGATCAGGGTGAAGGTGACCAGACCGGAGGCGCTCTGCACCACGGTGGAGTCCATGGCCTGCTCGCCGACCTCCAGGGACTCCTCGAAGATCGCGTGGAGGCCGAGGGCGGCCTCGCAGAACCGTACGGCGGCGGCGAGTTCGCCGCCGGGCAGGCAGATCGCGACGTGGTCGAGGGCCTCCAACAGGCCCGGCCCGGTGGGCTCGGCGGATTCGGTGGGTCCGGTGGGCTCGGCCGGTTCCAGTGGGGTGAACCGCAGGGCGGTGTCGCCGAAGCCCGCGACCAGCCGGGCGGCCCGGTCCAGCACCCGGGCGCCGTGCCGCTCGGCCCGCTCCAGCGCGGCCTGCGGGTCGGCGCAGCCGAGGGCGAGGACGGCGATGCCGTCCCCGTGCCGGGCGACGTAGGCGGCCACCGGGTGGCCGGGGTCGGCGGCGGAGGTCAGCCGCAGCCGGATCGAGCCCTGGTGCAGGTCGATGGAGCGGGTGCCGTCCGCGGCGGCGGTCGGCGGCCCGGCGGTGAAGTCGTAGTCGGCGCACAGCCCGGCTGCGGTCTTGTCGGCGTCCGCGCAGTGGAACTCGACGCGGGCGATGGTCTGGATGGACAACGGGTTCTCCCCCCGGAGGGATGGTCGTTCGGGGATCGGCGCGTCACCGGGCGGCGCTGCCCGGTGGCGGGGTCCGCCGATCGCGGTGGCCCGGACGCGTCCTAGCCGGCCGTCCGGACGGAGTGGTCCGCCGCCTGGACGGAGTGGTCCGCCGCCTGGACGGAGTGGTCCGTCGTGCGGACGGAGGTCGGACCGAGGATCAGGCTCAGGTTGTGGCCGCCGAAGGCGAAGGCGTTGCTCAGCGCGGCGCGCACCGGGGCGGACCGGGCGGCGCCCCGGACGTGGTCCAGGTCGCAGGCCGGATCGGGGTCGGTCAGGTTGAGCGTCGGCGGCAGCGTCCCCCGCGCCACCGCCAGCGCCGTCACCGCGGCCTCCAACGCGCCTGCGGCGCCCAGCAGATGGCCGGTGGCGCCCTTGGTGGAGCTGACCGCCGGCGGGTGCGCGCCGAACACGGCGTGCAGGGCGGCGGTCTCGGCCACGTCGCCGAGCTTGGTGCCGGTGCCGTGGGCGTTCACGTAGTCGATGTCGCCCGGTGCCAGGCCCGCGTTGGCGAGCGCCATCCGCATCGCGTCGGCGGCGCCGGTGCCGTCCGGGCGGGGCATGGTCGGGTGGTGGGCGTCGGTGGAGGCGCCCCAGCCGAGCACGTCCGCGTACCCGGTGGCGCCGCGTGCGGCGGCGTGTCCGGCCCGTTCCAGGACGAGCACGGCGCTGCCCTCGCCCAGCACGAAGCCGTTGCGGCGGGCGTCGAAGGGTCGGCTGGACTGCTCCGGGTCGTCCCAACCCTGGGCCAGGGCACGGGCGTTGGTGAAGGCGGCGGCGATGGTCGGGTGCAGTGAGGACTCGGTGCCGCCGCACACCACCACGTCCGCGTCGCCCGCGCGGATCAGCCGCAGCCCCTCCGCGATCGCCTGGGCGCCGGCCGCGCAGGCCGTCACCACGGCCGAACTGTAGCCGCGGATCCCGTACTTGATGGCGATCCGGGCGGCGGCCATGTTGGAGAGCATGCCCGGCAGCAGGTACGGGCTGACGCCGGGGCGGCCACGTTCCAGCCGCCGGTGCGACTGCTGCTCGAAGGTCTCCAGGCCGCCGCCCCCGGTGGCCAGCACCACGGCGGTGCGGTGCGGGTCGGCGTCCCGGCCGACGGTCAACGCGGCGTCGGCGAGGGCGTCGTCGGCGGCGGCCAGCGCGAGCAGCACGAAGCGGTCCACGCAGCGGGTCTCGGTCGGCGGCAGCACCTCGCGGCCGTCCACCGCGGGGGCGATCCCGGCGGCGGGCAGCCAGCCGTGCGCGGGGTGCCCCTCGGGCACGGCGCGCAGGCCGGAGCGGCCGGCGGCCAGTGCCTCGAAGACCTCGGCGGTCTTGCGGCCGAGCGGCGAGACCAGGCCGATGCCGGTGATGACGGCGGCCTCGCGGGCCGCTGGGCCGGCGGCGTGGCGGTCGGGGCGGGCGGTCATCGGGTGCTCACCGCCGCCAGGTGGCGTTGCCGCAGCAGCACCTTGCGGACCTTGCCGGTCGGACCGAGCGGGATGTCGTCCCCGGTGACCACCAGGACCCGCCGGACGGTGGCGGCGGTGGCCTCGTCCAGGGCGGCGACCACGGCCTTCGCGCGCTCGGCGTCCGGACCGTCGCCCCGCTCGGCCGCCTCGGCGCCCTCGGTGAGGAGCAGCAGCACGTCGGTGACCACCTGCTCGCCGTCCCGGACCGCGACCACCGTGCAGTCCAGCACGTCGGATCGGGCGGCCAGCACCCGTTCCTCCGACATCGCGGTGAACAGCCGCTTGCCCTCGGCGAGTTCGACCGAGTCCACGGCCCGGTCGACGTGATAGTAATAGCCCTCCTCGTCCCGGTACATCAGGTCCCCGGTGAGGAAGCGGCCGCGCAGCCGGGTGCGGAAGGTGGTGGCCGAGTCGTTCCAGTAGCCGAGGGCCAGGGTCGGTGAGGCGGTGGCGAGTTCGCCGACCTCGCCGGGGCCGAGCGGCTCGCCGTCCGGGCCGACCACCTCGCAGTCCACGAAGGCGTGCGGGCGGCCGACGCAGCGCCCGTAGCGTTCGGTGCCGGGTCCGTGGGTGATGAAGAAGTGCGAGTGGCCCATCTCGGTGGAGCCGAGGCCGTCCACGAACAGCGAGCCGGGCACCCGGGTGCGGCCGGCCCGGGTGACGGTCTCCCGGCTGCCGGTGGCGATCAGTCGGCGGATGTGCACCTCGTGGGCGCAGTCGCCGGTGTTCCACCAGAGCGCGACGGAGGCGAGGTCCCGGGCGGCGAGGTCGTGGTGGGCGAGGTCGGCCCAGGTGGCGGCGAAGCCGATCACCCCGGTGGGGTGCCACTGCTCGACCGCGTCCAGCACGCCGGCGCCGGACTGGCCGGAGAGCAGGGCGAGTTCGGTGTGCGAGCTGAGCGCGAGGTTCAGCGCGATCAGGGTCGCGGCGTGCGGGGCGGGCAGCGCGCTGAGCATCCGCTCCTGGCCCTGGGGGCGGGGCAGGCGCAGCCGGTGGCGGATCGCCGCGTACAGGCTCGCGTGCGAGTGGACGACGGCCTTCGGCATGCCGGTGGTGCCGGAGGAGTGGGTGATCGCCACCGGGTCGTCGGACCAGTGCCGGTAGGGCTCCGGGGCGGCCGCCGGGTCGCCCGCGCCGAGGGTGGAGATCTCGGGCAGCAGCGGCGCGCCCGGGTCGTGCTCGGCCAGTGCCGCGAGCCGCGCGGGGTCGGCGAGCACCCCGGCCGCGCCGATCCGGGCGATGTAGCGGGCGGCCCGCTCGGCGTCCAGGTTGGGGTTGAGCAGGGCGGGGACGGCGCCGAGCCGGGTCAGTGCGAGGAAGGCGAGCACGTGCTCGGCGGCGTCGCCCGCGTGGACCACGACCGGGTCGCGCCGGGTGATGCCGAGGCCGTGCAGGGCGGCGGCGCGGGCCCGGACGGCGCGGTCGAGCTGGCGCAGGGTGAGCGGCTGCCAGGCGGGGTGGTGGTCCACCGGGGTGTCGAAGGTGAGCAGGGGCTTGTCCAGGCCCTGGCCGAGGGCGATCCGGGCGGTCAGCACATTGCCGGCGCCCACGTCGGGGTCGTCGGCGAGTCGGGTGCGGAGACTGCGGATGGTCACGGGGGTGGATCCCTCCCTCGGGGCCGGGGCGGCCCGGGCGGCTGTACGGGGCGGCAGACCTGCGGTCGGCGTGCGGACTGCGGCGGGGGTGACGGTGACGGTGAGGGGAGGGCCGGGCGCTGGTGTGCCGGGGTGCGGCTGCGTCAGGTGGCGGACCTCGCGGACGGCAACGGACAGGGGTACCGGGCCGGTTCAGTCGGCCGGGTGGGTGAGCAGCACCGCCACCGCGTGGTCGCCGTCGGCGGTCTGCTCGGCGGCGATGACCAGGACGCGGTCGGCGTCGCCGTCGGCGAGCAGCAGCGCGGCCAGCTCGTACGCGTCCTCGGGGACCGTGCCGGGTACGGCCTCGGTCGGGCTGATCGCCACGACGGGGCCGGTCAGGCCCCAGCGGGCGGCGATGTGCCCGAGGACGGCGTTGGGGTTGGACTGGAAGAACAGCAGCGGGGCCGGGCGCCGGCCGGGGTCGGCGCTGCGGTCGATGGCCCGGGCGGTGGCGCGGTCGCCGCTCGCGCTGGCGAGCAGCAGGGCGGTCCGTCCGGGGGCGGGTGGCGGGCCGTGGTGGGCGTGCAGGCAGTGGTCGGCGGTGTCGGCGATCAGTGGGCCCAGGCCGTCGGGGGCGAAGCCGGGCAGCGGGGGCGGGGGGCCGGGGAGGTCCGGGCCGGGGCGGCGGGCCTCGGCGAGGACGCGCAGGGCGGTGGTGGCAGGGGTGGTCATGGTGTGGGTGTCCGGGTCAGGCGGCGGCCAGGAGCAGGGCGGTGTTGGCGCCGCCGAAGGCGGAGTTGAGGCTGAGCGCGTGGCGTGGGCGGGCGGTGTGCGGGCCGTCCAGCACGAGGTCCAGCTCGACGGCCGGGTCGGGGCCGAGCCAGCCGGCGTTGACCGGGAGCAGTCCGGTGTCCAACGCGCCGATGGTGACGGCGAGTTCGAGCAGGGCGGAGGCCTCCAGGGCGTGGCCGTGCACGGACTTGCTGGAGCTGACCGGGAGTCGGGCGGCGTGCGGGCCGAACACCCGGTGCAGGGCGGTGGCTTCGGCGTGGTCGGCCAGGGTGGAGCCGGTGCCGTTGGCGTTGACGTAGTCGACCTCGGCGGGGGCGAGGCCCGCGCGGTCGAGTGCGGCCTCGATCGCCCGGGTCACCCCGGTGCCCTCCGGCTCCGGACGGCACACGTGGTGGGCGTCCCCGGTCCGGCCCCAGCCGGCCAGCCGGGCGAGCGCGGGCGCGGCGCGGCCGGCGGCGGCCGGGGCCGACTCGACCAGGACGGCGACGGCCGCGTCGCCGAGCAGGGTGCCGGTGCGGCCGGCGCTGAACGGGCGCAGTTCGCCGTCCCGGGCCAGGGCGCGTCCGGCGTCGAAGACGGCGAACACCCCGGGTTCGACCAGGTGGCCGGCCGCGACCAGGACCCGCTCGTGGCGGCCGGCGGCGACCAGGGCGGCCGCGTCGGCGACGGCGGTCGCGGCCGCCACGCAGGCCCCGGTGTACACCCGGGTGACGCCCGGCGCACCCCGGTCCGCGCGGACCCCGGCGGCCACCGCGGCGGCGGTGGCCCGGGTGCGCTCGTCGCTGTGCAGGGCGAGCAGGACGGGCATCGCGGCGCCCTCGGCGGCGGTCAGCCCGGCCTGGCGGCAGGCCTGGCCGATCGCGTCGAGCACGGCCCGGGCGAGCGGGAAGGTGCTGGCCAGCGGCACGCCCTCGGGCAGCAGGGCGGCCCGGGTGGTGCGGCGGCCGCTGACGTCGAAGCGGGTCACCTCGCCGAACGCGGCCTTGCCGTGGGCGGCGGCCTCGGTCAGTGCGGGGAGCCCGCGTCCGGCGGCGCTGAGCACGCCGACGCCGGTGACCACCGCTGCGACGGTGTGCCGTCCGGCGGGAGGTCCGGCGCCGGTCACGGCCGGGCCCCGGCGCGGTCGGCGAGTACCGCCGCGCGCAGCAGTTCGGTCGCCTCGTCGACGGTCCGTACGGCGCCGAAGCGGTCGTCGTCCAGGTCCAGCTGGAGGCCGTAGCGCTGCTCGAACTCGGCGATCAGCCAGGTGAGTTCGAGCGAGCCGAGGTCCTCGGGCACGGTGTCGGCGGCGCGCTGCCCGAACGCCGCCAGCATGGTCAGCACCGCGGCCCGGTCGGGCAGGCCGTCGGCCGGGTCCGTGCGGGTGTCCGTCGGGTGCTCGGTGGGGCGGGCCGGGTCGGTCACGCCGCGCTGCCGGCGGTCGCGGGGAGGGCGTCGATCCGCTTGACGACGTCGGCGGTGAACTCGTCCAGCGTCATCATCGCGGTGGTCTCCATCTCGTCCAGGTCGAACTTGATCCCGAACTCGTCCTCGACCTGCACCGAGAGCTCGGCCAGGGCGAGCGATTCGAGGTCCAGCCCGGCCGGGCCGAGGTCGGTGTCCCCGGTGACCTCGGAGACGTCGTACTGCATCTCGGTGAGGGCGGCCAGGACGAAGGCGCGGATGCGGTCCTGCATGGTGGTGGGCTCCTTGTCGGGGTGTCGGGCGGGTGTCGGGCGGGTGGCGCGGTCGGCCGGCGGTGCGCCCGGTCAGCGCACCGTGGTCGCGGCGGCCGCCGTGGCCGCTGCGGTGGCGCGCAGGGCGGCCGGGTCGCGCAGCAGCTTTCCGGTGGCGGTGCGGGGGAGGGCGGGCAGCACGACCAGCCGGCGCGGCCGCTTGTAGGCGGCCAGTCGGCGGGCCAACCCGGCCTGGACCAGGGCGGGTTCGGCCCCGGGCTGGACGGCCAGGTAGGCCTCGACGGCCTCGCCGTCGAAGACCACCACGGCCTCGCGGACCTCGGGCAGCGCGCCGAGGGTCTGCTCGACCTCGGTGAGGTCGACCTTCAGTCCGCCGATCGAGACCTGGGAGTCGAGCCGGCCGAGCACGGTGACCAGCCCGGTCCCCGGGTCCAGGGCGGCGGCGTCCCGGGTGTGCAGCCAGCCGTCCGCCCAGCGGCTCGGATCGTCCAGCCCCGGGTACGGCGAGGCCGCCGCGCCGAGCTGCAGCTCGCCCGCGACCAGCCGCATCCGCATGCCGTGGACGGGGCGCTTGGCCGGGTGCAGGGTGCCGTCGAGGTCGGTGGCGATGACCCCGGTCTCGGTCATGCCGTACATGGTGCCGAGCGGGACGCCGTACCGTTCGGTGAACAGTGCGGGCAGGCCCGGGCGGACGAGTTCGCCGGCCACGATCATCCGGCGCAGGTGCGGCAGCGGTGGGGGAGCGACCGTCCCCGCCAGCAGTTCGGCGTGGAAGGGCACTCCGACGAGGGTGGTCGGCAGCGTGCTCGTGCCGACCGCGGCGAGGATCCCGGCGGCGGTCATCCGTTCCGGGACGGTGAGCGCGGCCCGGGCGTGCAGGCCGTTGAGCAGCCCGCCGACCAGTCCGAGCACGTGCACCACCGAGGACAGCAGCACGACCCGCTCGCCCTCGCCGGGGAACTCCGGCAGTCTGCGGTAGCAGTCGAGTTCGCGCAGCAGGTCGCCGGCGGTGCGGGCGATGACCTTGGCCGGTCCGGTGGAGCCGGAGCTGAGCTGGATCAGCGCGTGCCCGGTGCGGGCCGGTCGGCCGTCCGTCAGCGGGACGGCCACCGGCTCGACCTCGGAGAAGCCGCGCAGCGCCGCAGCGGGCCGGTGGGCGGAGCCTACCAGCACCTGCGGAGCCAGTCGGGCCACCGCCGCGTCCACCTCGTGGTCGGTCAACCGGTGGTCGAGCAGGGCGACTTGGGCGCCGAGCCGCCAGCAGGCCAGCAGCACGGCGACGAACGCCACCGAGGGCGGCAGTCGCAGCGCCGCGGTACCGCCCGGGCCGAGCCCGGCAGCTGCCAGCTGGACGGACTGTTCCTCGACCAGGGCGCGCAGGGCGTCCCGGTCGAGCGGTGTGCCGAAGTGCAGGCACTCCTCGCCGCCCGGACCGGCCAGCAGCGACCGGTCGACCCAGTGCTCCGGGGCGTCGGCGTGCGGCGGTGCGGAAAGCGGAAGTGAAAAGCGGGAAAAGCCGGTCAACGCGGCTCCACAACAAGTGAGGGGATTTGACATGGACGCAATGGGCGTCACTCACAGCCAATACGGTCAATTCCGTTGCCAGACCATGGCACAGACGTTTGGTCAAATCAAGGTCTATACCAATGTGGTCGTTGCTCCTACGCTGCCGAACCAGGACTGGCCCGCGCGTGGCCGCCCGGGGCGGAAGGCTGCCCGTGGGCGCACCCACGTCGACCGGGAACGAACCTGTGGCGCGCGACCGACTCCCCCCGGAAATCCGGGACTTCGGTGAAGTCGGCCGCGGCGCGGAACGCACCCCGGCAGCGAACCGGCCGGTGTTCGGGCACCATGCACCGCGCCCGCGCGCCCGGCCGGTCCGTTCCGCTGAACCGCGCGCCGACCACCCCACGTTCCCCGAGTAGGAGCACCGATGACCGAACCGAACGACCGCTTCCCCGGCTGGAACTGGGACGACCCGGAGGGACTGGAGACCCGTCTGGACGCGTTCAGCGCCCAGGTCGCGACCTGCGACGCGCTCGAAGCCCGCCCCGGCGACCTGCCGCACGATCACGCCGGGCTGCGCCAACTCGGCATCACCGGAATCGAGTTCGCAGCCTTCCGGACCGCCCACCCGGAGGGCCTCGGTACCGACCTGGCCACCCTGCGCGGCCCGGACGCGGCCACCGAACCCGGCACCCTCTACCGGGTCGACGGCGACCGCTGGTTCACCCAGCTGGACATCGCCCGCCCGCTGCCCTTCGCCGACGCCAGCGTCGACTGGGTCTACGCCGAGCACCTGATCGAGCACGTCACCCTGCCCGTCGCGGTCGGCTGGCTGCGCGAGGCCCGCCGGATCCTGCGCCCCGGCGGCGTGCTCCGCCTCACCACCCCCGACCTGGCCCGCTACCTGGTCGGCTACGCCACCGGTGACGGCTTCCTGGCCAAGCACCGCCGCCGGCTCACCACCCTCGGCTTCGGCCCGCCGATGCCCGCCCGGCCGGCCTTCCTGGTCAACCAGATCTTCCGGTACTACGGCCACCAGTGGATCTACGACCTGGACGAGCTGCGGCACGTCCTCACCCTGGCCGGGTTCACCGCCGAGCAGATCCGGCACTGCGCCTACCGCCAGGGCCTCCGCCCGGACGTCGCCGACCTCGACACGGCCTTCCGCACCGACGAGACCGTCTACGTCGAGGCCGACCGCTGAAGCCCGTCCGGCACTGCCCGAGGCGCCGCCGAAGCCCCCCGCCGAAGCCCCGTCGCACCCCCGCCGAGCCCTCGAACGGACCACCGCCCATGCCCCTGCACCCCCAGGCCGAGGCCCTGCGCGCCCACCGCGCGCGCAGCGGCGCGCCGCCGCTCTACACCCTCACCCTGGCCGAGGCCCGCGCCGCCGACCTCGACGACATCCGCGCCGCGGCCGGCACCCCCGAACCGGTCGCCGCCGTCGAGGAGCACCGCATCCCCGGCCCCGCCGGGGACCTCACCCTGCGGCTGTACCGGCCCGAACCGCCCGGCCGCCCACTGCCCGCCCTGCTCTACCTGTTCGGCGGCGGCTGGACCCTCGGCTCGATCGACACCGGCGACGCGCTCTGCCGCCGCCTCACCAACGCCGTCGGCTGCGTCACCGCCGCCGTCGGCTACCGGCTCGCCCCCGAACACCCCTTCCCCGCCGCGCTGCACGACTGCCGCGCCGCGCTCGACCAACTCGTCGCCCGCGCGGAGGAGTTCGGCATCGACCCGACCCGGATCGCGGTCGGCGGCGACAGCGCCGGCGGCAACCTCGGCGCGGCCCTGACCCTGCTGCTGCGCACCGAGGGCGGCCCCGCCCTGCGCCACCAGCTGCTGGTCTACCCCAACACCGACCACGGCGCGGACACCCCGTCGCTGCGCGAGCACGACGACCCGCTGTGGTTCAACCGCCGCTCGGTCGCCTGGTACTGGGGCCACTACCTGGCCGACCCGGCCGACGGCGCGGACCCGTACGCCTCCCCGCTGCGCGCCGCCGACCTCTCCGGCCTGCCGCCCGCGACCGTCCTCACCGCCGAGTACGACCCGCTGCGGGACGAGGGTGAACAGTACGCCGAGGCGCTGCGCGCGGCCGGCGTGCCGGTCGACCTGCGCCGCTACCCCGGCGTCCCGCACGGCTTCTTCGCGATGACCGGCACCCTGGACGCCGCCGGCGAGGCCCAGGCCCACGCCGCCGCCCGGCTGCGGGAGGCGCTGTGGTGAGCTTCCGCCGGGCGCGATGACCTTCCCCCAACCCTGCTGAGGGGAATCGGCAAAGGCAGCACAGGGGCCCGGCTCGTCGTCACGAGCCGGGCCCCTGCCGTCGGGCGCTACTGCTACCGCACCCGCTATCGCACCCGGGTCGAGAACAGCCGGGCCGACCAGTACACCGCCAGCGCGGTCATCAGCACGACCACCAGCATCCCCTGCCAGACCACCGCGGCCCCGGTGTGCCCGGAGAACAGCGCGCGCATGCCCTCCACCGCCCAGTAGAAGGGGTTCCACCTGGCCAGCTGCCGCAGCCAGTCCGGCGCCAGGGTGAGCGGCAGCAGGACCCCGGAGAGCAGCGCGATCGGCTGGGCGATGGTGTTCACCACCGGGGACATCGCCGCGTCGGTGGGCACCATCAGCGCGATGCCGAAGGAGATCGCCGAGGTCATCAGCGCCAGCAGGCCCAGCAGCAGGTAGGCCAGCAGCAGGTTCAGCGGGTTGACCCGCAGGCCGAACGGCAGCGCGATCAGGGTGATCAGCACGGCCTGCACCAGCAGCGCCACCATCTCCCGCAGCGCGCGCCCCAGCAGCAGTGCCAGCCGGCTGACCGGGGTGACCCGGGCGCGCTCGATGATCCCGGCCTTCAGCTCGCCGAGCAGGCTGAATCCGGTGAACAGTCCGCCGAAGATGCACAGCACCGCCAACAGGCCCGGTACGTACACCTGGTAGGCGTCGGCGTAGCTGAGCGCACCCTCGGGGGCGAGCACCTTCCGCAGCAGCGGGGCGAACAGGAGGAGGTAGAACAGCGGCTGGATGACGCCGACGGCGATCCAGATCGGGGTGCGGATCATGAGCAGCAGCTGGCGCTGGAAGACCAGCCAGGTGTCACGGGCGAGCTTCACGGTATCCCCAAGGAGGTCGGTCAGGACTGCTGCAGCGAGCGGCCGGTGCGGGCCAGGAACACGTCGTCCAGGCTGGGCCGTTGGAGCTGGACGGTGCCGGGCGTGACGCCCGCCGCGTCCAGGGCGCGCAGCAGCCGGGGGATGGCGGCCGCGCCGTCCTCCAGGTACAGCCGCAGGCCCTCCTCACCGTTCGGCTCCAGCCGGTGCAGGTACGGTTCGGGGCGCAGCACCTCGGCGGCACGTTCGGCGACGGACTCGCCCGGGACGAGCCCGAGCAGCACGACGTCGCCGGAGATCTCGCGCTTGAGCGCCTCGGGCGTGCCCTCGGCCACCACCTGGCCGTGGTCGACGATGGCGACCCGGTCGCAGAGCGCGTCGGCCTCGTCCAGGTAGTGGGTGGTGACGACCACCGTCATGCCCTCGGTGCGCAGCCGGCGGATCTCCTCCCAGACGTACGCCCGGCTGGCCGGGTCCAGCCCGACCGTGGGCTCGTCCAGGAACAGCACCTGCGGGCGGTGGATCACTCCGAGGGCGATGTCCACCCGGCGGCGCTGGCCGCCGGAGTAGGTGGCGCACGGCCGGTCGCCGAACTCGGCCAGGTCGAAGGCCTTGAGCGCGTCGGCGGCGTCCTGGCCGGCCGCCGCCTTGCCGGCGCCGTACAGCCGGGCCTGGAGGACCAGTTCCTCGCGGGCGCTGACCTGGTCGGTGGTGCCGCCGCCCTGGGCGACGTAGCCGATCCGGCGGCGGACCCCGGCCGGGTCCTGGAACAGGTCGGCCCCGGCGATGACGGCCCGGCCGCCGTCCGGGCGGATCAGGGTCGCCAGCATGCGCAGGGTGGTGGTCTTCCCGGCCCCGTTGGGGCCGAGGAAGCCGTAGATCTCCCCGGCGTCGACGGACAGGTCGATGCCGCGGACGGCGTCGACACCGGCGTCCCCGCCGCTCCGGCGGGAGGTCTTCTTGCGGTAGGACTTGCGCAGTCCCGTGGTCTCGATCAACCGGAACTCCCGTACGGGGATGGGCTGCCACGGCACCCGGAGACAGGGCGGGCTCGGCACCTGCGAAGGCGGTGCTGCTGCGACACCCTAGGGCGGACCAGGCCCGGAGGCAATGGCCTAGACCAATGGACGTGCGCTCGGTCGATCTGCTAAGGGACGGTCGGCGGGCCGGCGAGTCAGTGTCCCGGCCGGGCCGACGGGCCGGCGGTCATCGGGCCAGCGCCTCCAGCCGGTCCGCCGCGGTGCGCGCCCCGCCGCCCGCCAGCAGCTCCCGGCCGAGCTGAACCGCCCGGGCCCGGTGGCCCGTTGACTCCACCACGGCGGTCAGCGCCGCCGCCAGCCGCTCGGGCGTCACCCGGGCGAACGGCACCCGCAGGCCCGCCCCGGCCGCCGCCAGCTGCGCGGCGACGAACGGCTGGTCGTGCCGGATCGGCGCGGTCACCAGCGGCACCCCGTGCGCCAGCGCCTCGCCCACGGTGTTCATCCCGCCGTGGCAGAGCACCGCGTCCAACTCGCCGCGCGCCAGCAGCTCCAGCACCGGCGCCCGGTCCACCACCACGGCGTGCGGGGGCAGTTCGGGCAGCAGCGCGCGCGGCGCCGCGAACACCGGCTGCAGCTGCGGGCCGCACAGCTCCAGCGCCCGGACCGTCCGGGCCAGGAAGTCCGCGCCCAGCCCGTCGGCCAGCGTGCCCATGGTGACCAGGACCCGCCGGCGTCCCGGCAGCAGCCGGTGCCAGGGGAAGTCCGGGTCGTGCGGCCGGGGCGAGAGCACCGGACCGACCAGCGCGTGGTGCGCCGGCGGGGTGCCGCCGGTCAGCGCCGGCCCGGTGGTGGCCAGCAGCAGGGCGGGGGAGAAGCGCGGGTCCAGGTACTCCTCGGCGGGGAGCCGGGCCCGTTCCCAGAGCCCGCGCAACAGCCCGGTCATCCATGCCTCGACCTGCGGCAACGCCCGGTACGGGCGGCCCAGTTCCATCGCCCCGGGCGCGAAGCCCGCCCACGGCAGTCCGTGCCGGTGCGCGACCAGCGCGCCCGCCGGGGTGTGCTGGTCGACCAGCAGCACGTCCGGCCGCCACTCGCGCACGACGGTGTCCAGCGGCTTCGCGGTGAACCGCGCGTACGGGACGATGAAGCCCTCCCAGAGCGAGCGCAGCGCGGCCAGGCCGTGCCCGCCCTGCGCGCGGAACGCCCTGGTGCCGGTGCCGAGCACCCGCGCGTCCGGGCCGAGCAGCGGCCGCAGCACCGACTCCGTGCCGGTCCAGGCGACGTCGTGGCCGCGCGCGGTGAGCTCGGCGGCGATGCCCGCGGCCGGGTTGACGTGTCCGGTGAGCGGCGGCATCACCAGCAGGAACCGGGTCATCGGCGATCCTCCTCGGAAGGTTCGGGAAGCTCGGGAAGCTCGGGAAGTCCGGGAAGCAGGGCCTGGACGTCGGCGACGGTCAGCGCCTCCAGCCCGGCCAGGTCCAGGCCGGCCCGCAGCCCGGCCAGGTCGACGGCCGGGCCGAAGCGTTCGGACAGTCGGACGGCGAGCTCGGCGAGCTCGGACTCGTCCAGCAGCAGGTCGCCGTCCAGCCGGTCGTCCGGGGTCAGCCGTTGCTCCCAGCCGGGCGGCGCACCGGCCACCTCGGCCAGCAGCGCGGTCAGTGCCCGGTTCAACGGGCCTCCGGGGTCGGGGGGTTCAAAGGTCTGCGGTTCAAAGGCCGGCGATTCACGGTCCGACAAGGGGTTCTCCCGTCCGGTCGACGGTGCGGAGTGGGTGCGCGGCGGCCCGGGGTGCGAAGGCGACGGTGGCGGCGGGCCCGGGGCGGCGCGCAGGAGAAGGGCCCGAGATCACTTGTGCGACCAGGCGGGCGTCGGAATACTAGCCCGCGTGACCGCACTGGAGGCAGTGGCCGTTCACCTCCCCCCACACGCCGTGCCCATCGAGGCGGTGGGCGAGCGCATCGGCCTGACCCCACGTCAACTCCGTCTCTTCCGCCGCTTCCACGGCCTGGACCAGCTACGACTGGATCCGACCGGGACGCTGCCCGACCTGCTCCACGCCACCCTGGACAACCTGCCGGAACTGCGCGGACGCGAGGAACACGTCCGTTTCGTGATCCACGCCCGCAGCATGCCGGTGGCCGTGCCCTACCCGCTCAACCCCCTGCACGAGGTGCTCGCCGCGCGCGGCCTGGCGCACGCGAACGCCTTCACCGTGACCCACCACGCCTGCGCGGTGGGCCTGTTGGCCATCGACCTGGCGGGCCGCCTGCTCGCCGCCGACCCCGACCCGCGGGCGCTCGCGCTGGTGCTGGCCGGGGAGAAGACCTTCACCAAGGACGCCCAGCTGGTGCCCGAGACCGGCATCTTCGCCGAGGGTGCCGCCGCCTGCCTGGTCAGCGCGGACGGCCCGCGGCACCGGGTGCGCTCCTTCGCGGTGCGCCAGCGCCCGGAGTTCGACGGCCGGCTGGCCGAGGACGCGGAGCTGCTCGCCCGCTACCAGCGCGAGTATCCGAACGTGATGGTGGAGGCGATCGAGGCGGCGCTCCACCAGGCCGGTCTGGACCTCTCCGAGCTGGCCGCGGTGCTTCCGCACAACGTCAACCAGGCCTCCTGGCGGATGACGGCGCGCCGGATCGGCTATCCGCTCGACAAGGTGGTGCTGGACAACGTGCTGTCGGTCGGGCACAGTTTCGCTGCGGACGGCCTCATCAATCTTCACACCGCCACCACGCGGGGGCTGATCCGTCCCGGCGATCACTACCTGATCGCCGCCGCCGGCGTCGGCGCGACCTTCTCCGCGATGGTGATGCAGTACTGACGTACCGTCGGTGCCGCGTCCGTCGCCCCGAGCGCTCGAACCCCGGAGCGCACTTCCCCCGTAGTCATCCCAGAGCACACTTCGCACTCCGGCCACCGCGCACGTCATTCACTTCGCAGTTCGTTCACTTCGCACACTTCCACGCACGACGGGACGGGACACCCATGCCAGAACCCGTGGTCCAGACCACTGACCCCGAGCTGCGCGAGCGCATCCTGCACGGCATCGGCGAACTCCTGCCGCGCGTGCTCAAGCGCGAGCTGCCCGAGATCCCCGCGGACGCCTGCCTGTTCGACGACCTCGGCCTGACCTCGGCCGGCACCATCGAGCTCATCCTGGAACTGGAGGAGTCGCTCGACATCCAGGTGGACGTCGAGCAGATCACCGAGGACGACCTGCGCTCGGTCACCAAGCTGGCCGACTACGTCGCCGGGCACCTCATCGCCGAGGACTGACCGGGTGCCCGCCGGTTCCCCCGGGCACGTCGGCGCTCCCGGTTCGCCCGGTACCCCCGGTCCGGCCGGCCTGCGGATCGCCCGGGTCCTGGCCCGCTGCTCCGACGGCCGCTCGGAGACCTCGCTCGACCCCGACCTGCGGGTCTTCGTCTCCGACCTGGTCCGCCCGTACGGCCTGTCGCTGCGCGAGGACCTGCTGCGCGAGGGCGTCGGACACTCCTACGAGGAGCTGGCCGCCGGGCTGCTGGGCGAGGCGCTGGCCGAGGACGAGCCGGTGGACCTGCTGATCCTCGCCTTCGACACCCCGGACGTGCGCCCCGGCGCACCGTCCTCGCTCGCGCTCAGCCGGTCCGTCCCCGGCGAGCCGCTGGCCTTCGCGGTCTGCGACCAGGGCACCGCGGCGGCCTTCACCGCGCTGCGGCTGGCCGCCGAGTACCAGCGGGCCGGCGCCTGCCGCCGGGCGGTGGTGGTGCTCGCCGAGCAGACCGCACTGCACTACGAGCCACCCGAACCGGTGGCGATGCCGCAGCGGCACGCCGCGGTGGTGCTGGTCTGCGAGGAGGCGCCGGGCCCCGGGCTGGTGGTGCACCAGTGGCGCGACCCCGACCGGCCGGAGTCGCAGGTGCCGGACCGGGCGGCGGAACCGGGGCCCGGGGCCGTGATCCTGGACTCGACCGCCGACGACCACGGCGGGTCGCTCGCGCAGCCGTTCACCGGTCTGTGGGCACGGCTCGCCGAGCAGCTGCCCGGGGGGCGGGTGGAGCGACGGCCGCTGCGGGTCACCGGGGCGGACCGTCGGCTCGGGGTGCTGAGCACCTTGACCCAGCCGTGACCGGCCTGGACCTGTGGCTGATCGCCGCCGATCAGCCGGCCGACGCGGTCGCCCGGCTGCGGGAGACGCTGGACGCCGAGGAGCGGGCCCGTGCCGAGCGGGCGGAGGAACCACGGCGCAGCCGGTTCACGGTGGTGCGCGGCGCGGTCCGCGAGCTGGTCGCCGCCCGGCTGGGCTGCCGCCCGGCCGAGGTGGTCTGGCGGCACGGTCCGCACGGCAAGCCGGAGCCGGCCGGGGCGGGCGGCCTGCGGGTGAACTGGTCGGCCGCGCAGTCGTGGGCGCTGCTGGCCCTCACCGAGGGCCGGGCGGTCGGCGTCGACGTGGAGCCGCTGCGCGAGCCCCGGCTGGCCGAGCGGATGGCCGCCCGCTGGTTCCCCTTCGAGGAGGCGCGCCATGTCGCGGAGGCCGCCGATCCCGCCGAACGGGCCGCCCGATTCACCGAGTTGTGGTGTCGCCGGGAGGCCTGCGTGAAGGCCTACGGCGGACGGCTGACCCAGGCGTTCGGGGTGTCGGTGGCGGGGCCGTCCCCGCTGCTGCTCGCCGATCCGGGCCCGCTCGGCACCGGCCCGGTGGGCCTGGCGGACGTGCCCGTCCCCGGGCCGTACCGGGCCGCCGTGGCCGTCCTCGAAGTTCGCCCCGTTCAAGTGAAGATGCTTGTATGGAACCAGAGTTGACGATGTATCAGACGACAGGGGCGATCACCGGCGGCCGCCGGTGGCGTCCGGCCGCACCCCCTCCCGCTGAGACCTCTCCACTGAGACCGCCCCGGTGAGCCGAAAGGCACGTACGACGTGACTGCCCACAACGCCGATGCCGTACCGCCCGAGGCGGGTCCGTCCGCCCCGCCCCGGAGCAGTCGGCGGATCACCCTCCGCTTCACCGCCACCAGCGGCGGCTCGGGCCCGCTCACCCGCGGCCAGGACAACATGATCCGGTGCATCCGGCGGGACGCCCCCGAGCAGATCAACAAGGAGTCGGTCTGGCCCGTCCCGCCCGGCACCACGCTCGCCGCCGGCCTGAACGCCCTGCGCCTGCTGGTCGAGCGGCACGAGTCGCTGCGCACCTCCTTCCCGCCCGGCTTCGGCCCGGACGCCTTCCCGGAGAGCCAAGTGGTGCACGGCGAGGGCCGGTTCGCGGTCACCGTCATCGAGACGGGCGGCCTGGACGATCGGGAACTCGACGCCCTGGCCGCCGAGTCGGGGCAGGCCGACGTCGCCGTCCCGGTGGAGCTGACCGTCGTCCCCCGGATCCGTTTCACGCTGCTGGCCGAGGGGCAGCAGCTGCGCCGGCTGATCGCCGTGGTCTGCCACGCCGGCGCCGACGGTGCCGCCACCGCGCTGCTGATCCAGGACTGGTACGCCCTCGCCGCCGGGAAGGACCTCCCGCCGGTCACCGCACCGACCCCGATCCAGATCGCCGCCGCCGAGCAGAGCCCGCAGGGCCGCCGTCGGGCCGCCGGCGCGCTGCGGCACTGGGCCCGGATCCTGGCCGCCGGCCCGCAGGTCGTGTTCGCCGACTCCCGGATCACCGGCCCGCCGCGCGGGCCCGGCGCCCTGCTGGTCCGCTCCCGCACGGCGGCCGCCGACCTCGCCGCGGTCTGCCGTCGCACCGGCGCCAGCCCCTCCGTCGTGCTGCTCGCCTCCTTCTCCGCCCTGGTCGCGTACCGGGCCGGCCGTACCGAGCTGGCCGTCTCGGCGCTCTCCGCCAACCGCCAGCGCGCCGCGCTGCTGGACCACGTCGGCACCCTCGCCCAGGACGCCCTGATCCTGCTCGACACCGACGCAGCCGACCTCGACCAGCTGATCGGCCGCGCCAAGTCCGCTTCGCTGAGCGCCTATTGGCACAGCGTGCTGGACGCCGAGCAGGTCTGGCAGCTGGTGGACGACGCCGCCCACGTACGCGGCACCCGCTTCGCCCGCCAGGTGGTCGTCAACGACCTCAGCCTCACCATCCCGGCCGCCGTCGCCGATGCCCAGCCCGCCCCGGCCGCCGACCCCGAACTCACCCCGCTGCCCGCCCCGCCGCTGCCGGTACGGCTGATGTTCACCATCCTGCGGATCGCCGGGAGTCTGGACTTCGCCCTGGTCGCCTGCCCCCAGGTGCTCGACGCGGGGGAGACCGAGGGCTTCGCCCGCGCGCTGCTCGCCCTCCTGGCGGCCGCCGCCGACGGGCCCGTGCCGCTCGCCGAGCTGCCCGAGGCGCCCGGCCCGCTGAGCCGGTCCCGACTCGGCGGGGAGCGGCCGAACGACGGTGAGGAGTACGAGGACGGTGAGTGGCAGGTGGTCGACGGCTCCCGGATCGACCTGGCGGCCGTCCGCGCCCTGCTGGACGCCGCCCTCGAAGCGGTGCTGGACCCGGCGCTGGACCCCACCGCCGGTCACCGAGTCGCCGTCGAGGACGGCAGGTTGACCGCCGACCTGACCACCGCCGACCCCCACCTCACGCCCGCCGACGTGCACCGTGCGGTGGTCGCCGCGCTGCCCGGCCGGGACACCGCGATGGCGCCGCAGCACTACCGGATCCACTACCGGGGCCCGGACGGCGAGCGGCTGGGCGCGGGCAGCGGCCGCGACCCGGAGACGGTCGCCCGGCTCGCCGCGCTCACCTGAACGTGCGACCGCGGGGCGGCCGGACCTCCCTCACCCCCACGGGTCCGTCCCGTCCTCCCCGTCCTCCCCGTCCTCGTCGTCGTGGGCCGACGCCGGCTCCCATGAACACGCCGAGGTGGCCCCGGAGGTGAGCCCCCACGGGTTCGGCACCTCCTCCTCCTCGTCCCCGCCCTGGAGCGGCAGCCGGTCGATCACCGCGACCAGCGCGGGGGGCAGCTGCGGTGCCAGCCCGTGGTGCACCCGGGAGAGGATGTCCCGTCGCACGTCCTCCGGCAGCAGTGGTCGCCGCATCCGCAACGTCCGTGGCACGGGCGGCCGTTCGGCCGCCGACAGCTGTTCGGACCAGGCCCGCCAGTAGTCGGCGTCGTCGGTCTCGCCGAGCTTCAGGTGGTGCAGGTGGAGGCAGTACGCGGCCGTGCCGCTGCCCGAGCCGGCCGCGAAGCGCCACCAGAACTCGGCGCCCTCCTCCTTGCCGGTCGCGTACAGCAGCGCGCCGAACACCTCCGCCCCCTCGGGCTGGATCCGGCGCGCGTTGACCAGCAGGTCGAGCCCTCGGGAGGCGCACGGGGCACCCAGCACCAGGGCGACCACCAGGCCCAGTTCGAAGGCGGCCTGCTCGTGTTCGGTGGGCAGGTGGGCCGGGGCGGCGGTGAGCCGGGCCTGTCGCAGGGCCGCGATCCGTTCGGCGTGGACGCGTTCGGGTCGGGGCACGTGGAGCGCCGCGCGCCCCCCGCCGGTCGTGCGCGCCCCGTCGAGCGGTTCGAGCTCCCGTTCGGTGGTCACGATTCGCCTCCCCGGTCCGGCAGTTCACCCACCCCGAGCCGGCGCGCCAACCGCTCCCGGGCGTGCCGGAGGTTGGAGTGCACCGTGGCCACCGGCCGGCCCAGGTAGGCCGCGATCACCTTGGCGTGCAGACCCAGCAGATAGCGCAGGATCACCACGTCCCGCTGCCGGTCCGGGAGTTCGAGGATCGCCGCGTACAGCCGCACCTCGTCCGCCTCGCTGTGCAGCAGCCCGTCGGCGACCTGCTTGAAGGCCCCGATCACGGCGGCGAAGGTGACCGCCTCCACCTCGACCGGCTCCTCGGCCGACACCCAGTCCCCGACGTGCCGGTTCGCCAACCGCCAGGCGTAGGCGGCCGGTTCCTCGAACCGCAGCACCTGCGGCCAGCAGCGGGCCAGATCGGCCTTGACCGCCTCGACCACCAGTGCGGCGTCCGCCTGGCTGCCTATCCGGGTCAACGCGAGGGCGTGCCAAGCGGGTTCATGGGTCTCGCAGAACGCGGCGTAGGTGAGGTCCAGGCGTTGGCCCGGGTCCATCACCGCCGTCCGCTCGGCTCCGGCCGTCCCGGCGTACGCCACCGCCGTCCCACCGCGGTACCCGCGCGCGGGGGAACCCCTGTCGATCGTCATCGAGCCTGCTTTCCGTGGTCGTCGGCTGCTCGCCGGGCCACCCGAGGGTCGGGCTGTCCGCGCCCATCCTCATTCCACCAGGCCTGTCACTCCAGGCTGCAAAGCGAATACAGATTGTCATCCCATGTGATCCGGTGATTGATCAAATTCGACGGGGCGACGATTGGCCCCCTGATCCGGTGGGCAGCAATCGGAGGGTACCGGGCAAGGCCGAGGGGGAGTGCGATGAGCCGCTACGACGGGGTCGACCTGCGGTTGAACGTGGCGCACTCGGCCCGGATGTACGACTACTACCTGGGCGGTTTCACCAACTTCGCCGCCGACCGCGAGGCCGCCGGCCACGTCCTGGCCACCGCGCCCTGGGTGCGTACCGCCGCGCGCGCCAACCGCGCCTTCATGCACCGCTCGACCCACGCCCTCGCCC
Source organism: Kitasatospora sp. NPDC089509 (assembly GCF_044749365.1). Taxonomy (NCBI): domain Bacteria; kingdom Bacillati; phylum Actinomycetota; class Actinomycetes; order Kitasatosporales; family Streptomycetaceae; genus Kitasatospora; species Kitasatospora sp. NPDC089509. The sequence continues at coordinate 483,176 of NZ_JBIVHS010000002.1, forward strand.
TGTCCGGCATCGACCAGTTCCTCGACATCGGCACCGGCATCCCCACCTCGCCCAACCTCCACGAGGTCGCGCAGGGCGTCCGGCCGCGGGCCCGGGTGGTCTACGCCGACAACGACCCGATCGTCCTCACCCACGCCCAGGCCCTGCTGACCAGCACCCCCGAGGGCCGCACCACCTACGTCGAGGCCGACGTGACCGACCCGGCCGGCCTGCTCACCGCACCCGCGCTGCGGGAGTCCCTCGACCTCACCCGCCCGGTGGCGCTCTCCCTGAACGCCCTGCTGCACTTCGTCCCCGACGACCAGGGCGCGTACGAGCTGGTCGACCACCTCAAGTCCGCCCTCGCCCCCGGCAGCGCCCTGGTGATGTCCCACCTGAGCGCCGACTTCGACCCCGAGGAGATCGCCCGGGTGGTCCGCATCTACCAGGCCGCCGGCACCGCGATCCAGGCCCGCAGCCGCGCCGAGTTCATCCGCTTCTTCGACGGCTGGACGATCCTCGACCCCGGCATCGTGCCCACCGTGGCCTGGCGGCCCGACCCCGACGACCCGCCCGTCCCGCCTTCGGAGGCGACCGGGTACGCGGGCGTGGCGCTGAAGCCCTGAGCGGCAGGATCCTCTTCCGCTGACGAACCGTCGGGAACGCCGCCGCGTCCATCCGATCAAGGACGCGGCCCGCCCGCGAAATTCGATCAGAGGGGAACCATGCACGCTCAGCCTTCGGAAGCCCGGCACAGCCGTCGCGCCGTCCTGGCCCTCGGCGTCGGAGCGGCGGCCGTCGCCGTCACCGCGTCGACCGCCACGGCCGCTCAGGCGGCCACCGGCACCGGCCTCCAGCGCTCGCTCGCCGAGCTCGAACAACAGCACTCCGCCCGGCTCGGCGTCCACGCCCGCAACCTCGCCACCGGCCGCACCGTGCGCTACCGGGCCGACGAACTCTTCCCGATGTGCTCGACCTTCAAGACCCTCGCGGCCGCGGCCGTCCTGCGCGACCTCGACCGGGACGGCGAGTACCTCGCCCGGCGCGTCCACTACACCCAGGCCGACATCGACCGGGCCGGCGGCGCCCCGGTCACCGGCCTGCCGGCCAACCTGGCCGACGGCATGACGGTCGGGGAGCTCTGCAAGGCGGCCATCGACCACAGCGACAACACCGCCGGAAACCTGCTGCTGGAGCGGATCGGCGGCCCGACCGGCATCACCCGCTTCTGCCGCTCGCTCGGCGACCGCACCACCCGGCTGGACCGCTGGGAGCCCGAACTCAACTCCTCCGAGCCGGACCGGACCACCGACACCACCAGCCCGCACGCCATCGCCCGGACGTACCGCCGCCTCACCCTCGGCCACGCCCTCCCGCCCGCGAAGCGCGAGCAGCTGCTCGGCTGGCTGCGCGGCAACACCACCGGCGCCCGCCGGCTCCGCGCGGGCCTGCCCGCCGACTGGACCCTCGCCGACAAGACCGGCACCGGCACCGGGTACGGCACCGCCAACGACGTCGGCATCGCCTGGACCCCGGCCGGCGACCCGGTCGTCCTCGCGGTCCTGACCACCAACCCCCGGGACCCCGCCGCGAAGGCGGACGAACCCCTGGTCGCCCGGACCGCAGCCCTGCTGGCCGCCGCCCTCGGCTAGGCCCTGTCCGGCCGATCTTGCCGGGCGCGCGACGCCGGGCATCCCGCCTGGACGCACGCCCGAATCGTCCAAGTACGTCCAGTACGAGGCCGACTCGGGCGCACGCCCAGCCGGGCGCGAAGTGGGGGTACCTCCCGGCCGAAGGCTGGGGGAGCCGCGCGCTGATCCGCCAAGATCGGCCGGACAGGACCTAGGCCCAGTCCGGCCGATCCAGGCGGGATGCCCGGCGTCGCGCGCCCGGCACCTCGGGTGCTGGGCGGAAGTTCCGCCCTATCCGCCCAGCACCCCGGCCGTGCGCAGGGCGGTGATCCGGGTGTCGGGGTAGCCGAGGGCGCGCAGGGCGGAGTCGGTGTGGGCGCCGAGGGCGGGCACCGGTCCCATCGGGAGCTCGACGCCCGCGAAGCCGAACGGGGGCAGCAGGGAACGGACTTCGCCGACCGGGGTGGCCACCGGCCGCCAGCGGTCGCGGGCGGTGAGCTGGGGGTGGTGCAGCAGGTCGTCGACGCCGTTGAGGCGGGCCGAGGCGATGGCGAGGGCGTCCAGGCGCCCGATCGCCTCGTCGGCGGTCAGGGTCGCCGTCCGGCCGCCCACCAGCGCGTCGACCAGCCTGCGCCGGCGCACCCGGGCGACGTTGGTGGCCCACTCGGGGTGCTCGGCGAGGTCCGGCCGGTCCAGGAAGCCGGTGGCGAGACGGGCCCACTCGCGGTCGTTCTGGACACCGATCATGACCTCGTGGCCGTCGGCGGTCGGGTAGGCGTCGTAGGGGGCGATGGCCGGGTGGGAGAGGCCTGCGCGGCCCGGTGGGTTTCCGGTGCCCTGGGTGTGGTGGAGCTGGTGGCCCAGCCACTCGGCGGTCGCCTCGAACATCGACACCTCGATCGCGGTGCCGCGTCCGGTACCGGCCCGGCCGACGAGCGCGGCGAGAGTCGCGGTCAGGGCGTACATCCCGGCGGCGATGTCCGAGGTGGGGACGCCGGTCTTGGCCGGTCGGTCCGGCGGGCCGGTCACCGAGACGAGCCCCGACTCGCACTGGATCAGCATGTCGTAGGCCCGCTTGTCCTGGTACGGGCCGCCGGCGCCGTAGCCGGACAGGTCGACGGTGATCAACCGGGGCTGCCGGGAACGCAGTTCGGCGGAGCCGAAGCCGAGCCGGGCGGCCGCCCCGGGGGCCAGGTTCTGCAGGAAGACGTCGGCGCCGGCCACCAGGTCGGCCAGCACGGTGCGGCCCTCGGGCGCCTTGAGGTCGACGGCGACCGACTCCTTGCCGCGGTTCAGCCAGACGAAGTGGCTGGCCAGGCCGTCGACGCTGCGGTCGTAGCCGCGCGCGAAGTCTCCGCCGTCGGGGCGCTCGATCTTCACCACCCGGGCGCCCAGATCGGCCAGGTGCCGGCTGGCCAGCGGCGCGGCCACCGCCTGCTCCAGTGCGATGACGGTGATGCCGGTCAGCGGCAGCGACATCCGTCCTCCCTCCCTCGTGGACCCCGGGGGCCTACCCACGCCCGGCGGCGTTCAGTCGGACCCGCTCGCCCGCCCGTCCCGGGATCCCCGGGACGGGCGGGACGGGCGGGACGGCGGCGCCGCGGTGCCAGGGTGTGACCCGGCGACGCCACCGGGCGCACCGCCGTACCCTTCACCCGTTCGGGGATCACCGTGAAGCTTTCCCTGCGGACCGCCGCGTCCGCCGCCTCCACCCTGGCGCTCGTCGCGTCGGGCCTGCTGTTCGCCTCGGGCACCGCCTCGGCGGCCACCTCCTGCTACGCCAGCAGCTGCACGGGCCTCGACCCGGCGACCACCATCTGCCAGAACGACGCGGTGACCGTCCGCTACACGGCGCCCGACGGCGATGCGGAGCTCCGCTACAGCCCGACCTGCCGTGCCGCCTGGGCGCGGGCGCTCGCGGGCGGTGGCCGCGTCCCGGCCACTATCCAGGTCGAGAACACCAATCACGAGTCGTTCACCGCTCTGAACACCGGCGACCACACGGTCTACACCCGGATGGTCAACGACAAGGACATCCAGGCCCAGGCCTCGTTCCACTACGCCAACAACACGCAGTACGGCTACTCGGACTGGTACTAGCCACCGGGGCCCGGCCCGCCGCAGCGCGCGGGCCGGGCCCGACTGCCACCCCGTGGCTCCGTCCCCTGCACCCCCGCCACCCCGGGCCCAGACTGGGTGGTGAACCGCTGCCGCCCCGCGAGGGAGACGCATGCTGCTGGGACTCACCACCGCGCTGGTCGCCACCGTCTGCTTCGGCTTCGGGGCGGTCTCCCAGGCGCGCGGCGCGCGGTCGGCGCCCCGGGCGGACCGGGTGCGGGCCGGGCTGCTGGCCGCGCTGCTGCGGTCCTGGCAGTTCATCCTCGGGACGGTCCTGGACGTGCTCGGCTTCGTGCTGAGCATCGTGGCGCTGCGCAGCCTGCCGCTGTTCCTGGTCCAGGCCGTCACCAACGCCAGCCTCGCGGTCACCGCCCTGGCCGCCGTCCGGCTGCTGGGCGCGCGGCTGCGCCGGAGCGACCTCGTGGGCATCTTCGCGGTGGTCGTCGGCCTCGGTCTGCTCGCGCTCGGTTCCGGCCGGGAGGGCCGGGAGTACGCCCCGGCCGCGTTCCACTGGGCGCTGCTCGCCACCACGGCGGTGATGCTGCTGGCCACCCTGGTCCTGGTGCGCCGGGACGGCACGGCGGCCGCGGCCGGTCTGGGGCTGCTGGCGGGCATCGGCTTCGGCGTCACCAGTCTCGCGGTGCGCGTCCTGGACGCGGCCTCCCTCACCTCCGTGCTCACCGATCCGGCCGCCTACGCCCTGGCGCTCGGCGGGCTGGGCGGCTACCTGGCGTACGCCCTGGCCCTGCAGCGCGGCACGGTGACGGCGGCGACCGCCGCCGGGACGGTGGCCGAGACCTTCGGCCCGGCCCTGGTGGGGGTGGTGTCGCTGGGCGACTCCGCGCGTCCGGGGTACGCCTGGTGCGCCCTGACGGGCTTCGCGGTCGCGGTCGGCGGAACGTTCCTGCTGTCCCGCTTCGGTGAACTGGAGGGCGAATCCGCCGAGCTGGCGGCCCCGCACCGGGACGCCGAGGCCGAGCCCGCCGTGCCGCCCCGGTAGCCCGGACGGCTCTGCCGTGCGAAGGTGACGTGCCGGACAAATCGGACGGCGGAACGCCCAGGGAGCGGCAGGTGCGCGATGGCGGAGGAAGCCGCGACGGCTGACGGAGCCCAGGCCCGGCGGCAGCGGTCCGGACCGGCCGACCGGCCCGTCGCGCTGATCACCGGCGCCTCCTCGGGCATCGGCCTGGCCACCGCCACCCGGCTGGCCGACGCGGGCTGGCGGACCCTGCTCTCCGGCACCGACCGCACCCGCCTGGACTCCCTCGCCGAGCGCACCGGCGGCACCGCCCTGCCGGAGGACCTGAGCAAACCGGACGGCCCGGCCCGCCTCGCCGAGGCCGCCCTGGCCGAGGCCGGCCGGGTGGACGTCCTGGTCGCCAGCGCCGGCCTCGGCTGGCGCGGCCGCTTCGCCGACACCCCCTCCGACGTCCTCGACCGGATGATCGAGGTCAACCTCGCCGCCCCGCTGCGCCTGGTCCGGCTGCTGCTGCCCGGCATGCTGGAGCGCCGCCACGGCCGGATCGTGCTGCTCGGCTCGATCGCCGGCCAGGTCGGGGTGCGCGACGAGTCCGCCTACTCGGCCACCAAGGCCGGGCTGACGATGTTCGCCGAGAGCCTCTGGTACGAGCTGCGCGGCACCGGGGTCGGCGTCCGGCTGGTGCTCCCCGGCGCCGTCGACACCCCGTTCTTCGACCGGCGCGGCACCCCCTACCAGCGCGAACGCCCGCGCCCGGTCCCGGCGGAGCGGGTCGCGGACACCGTGCTGGCGACCATCACCACCGAGCGGGACCGCCTCTTCGTCCCGCACTGGCTCGGCTTCCCGGCCCGGATCCACGGGGCCGCCCCCGGTGTGTTCCGCCGGATGGCCTCCCGCTTCGGGTGAGCGCCCGCGCGGGCGCGCTGCTCGCGTCGGCCGCCGCCGTCGAGTTCCTGCACCTCGCCCCGGCGGCCGTCCGCCTCCCACCGGTGCGCCGCACCCTGGCCCGCCGCACCGCCGGGTACGGCACCGCCCCCGGCCACCTCGCCCTCACCTTCGACGACGGCCCGGACCCGCGCAGCACCCCGTACGTCCTGGACGCCCTGGACGGACTCAGCGCCCGCGCCACCTTCTTCCTGCTCGGCTCGATGCTGGAACGCGCCCCCGCCCTCGGTCGGGAACTGGTGCTGCGCGGCCACGAGGTCGCCGTGCACGGCTGGCACCACCGGCCGCAGTGGTACCCGGCCCCGGCCCGCGACCTGCGTGAACTGCGCCGCGCCGGCGAGGCGGTGACGGACCTGTGCGGCGTCCGACCGCTCTGGTACCGCCCGCCGTACGGCGTGCTGACGGCCGGTCCGGCGCTGGCCGCCCGCCGGCTCGGCCTGCGCAGCGTGCTGTGGACCGCCTGGGGCCGCGACTGGACGGCCGAGGCCACCGGCGACTCCGTCTTCGCCACCGCCCGCCCCGGCCTCACCGCCGGCGCCACCCTGCTGCTGCACGACTCCGACTGCACCTCCGCCCCCGACTCCTGGCGCGCCACGCTGGCCGCCCTCCCGCTGATCGCCGCCCACTGCCGGGCCCGCGCCCTCACCCTCGGCCCGCTGCGCGACCACGCCGTGCCGTCCGGCCCCCGCTCCGGCACGCCGCTCCCGCAGTGAGGCGCCCGCAGTGAGACGCGCGCACCGAGACGCCCGCAGTGGGGCGCCCGCGCTGAGGCGCCCCGACTACCCCAGGCCCACCCGCTCCAGTGCCGCCCCGAACCCCTTCAGCCAGGCCTCCGGGGTGGCGCCGGCCGAGGGCTGCGGCTCCGGCCGGCCCAGCGCGGCGAGCGCGTTGCGGACCACCTCGTCCGGGCGGGCGCCGACCACGTCGGCGTGGCCGAGCTCCAGCTCGTGCTGGAGGTTGTCCCGGCCGTGGCCCTGGACGACGTCGAGCAGCAGCAGTCGGCGCCCGAGCGCGCGGGCCTCGCTGCAGGTGTCCCCGGAACTGGTGACGACCAGGTCGGCGGCGGCCATCAGGGCCGGGATCCGGTCGGTGTAGCCGAAGGCGTGCAGCCGCGGTTCCCGCCGGGCGGCCGCCCGCAGCCGCCGTTCCAACTCCTGGTTGTGCCCGGCCACGGCGAGCACGTGCGGTCCGGCGGCGGCCAGCGAGGCGGCGGTGCGGGCGATCGGCCCGAGCCCCCAGGCGCCGGACATCAGCAGCACGCACCCGGCCCCCGGCGGCACGCCGACCTCGGCGCGGGCCGCCGCCCGGCCCGGCGGACGGTAGAACGGCCGCCGCAGCGGCGCGGGGACGACGCACACGGAGGCCTCCGGCCGGTAGCGGCGCACCGCGCAGGCGGCGACCTCGGAGGTGACCAGGAACAGGTCGGTGCCCTCCTGCACCCAGAGCCGGTGCGGGGTGACGTCCGTGCAGAACACGAAGTGCCGGAAGTCCCGCCGCGGCAGCCGGTTGACCGCCGAGCTCGCGGTGGCGAACACCGAGACCACCAGCTGCGGCCGCTGCGCCTCGACCAGCCGGCCGAGCGCCGGGACGAGCCGGCTGCGCGCCGCCGCGTCGGCGAGCAGCGCCAGCCGGGCGCCCGGGCGCAGCGCCGAGAAGTGGAAGGCGTCGTAGACCCCGGGCAGGTCGAGCAGCCGCCGGAAGACGGCCTCGCCGGCGGCGCCCGAACGCTGCCCGAGCAGGGCCATGGCGTCCACGGTGTCGGTGCTCCAGCCGCGGTCCCGCAGGGTGTCGGCGCAGGCCTGGGCCATCACGTCGTGGCCCTGGCCGAGCGAGCCGGAGACCAGCAGGGCGTGCGGCATCGGGCGGCCCGGTCAGCCGGCGGCGGGCGCCGCGGCGGTGGCCCGGTACCAGTCGGCGTAGCGGTGCACGCCGTCGGCGAAGTTGGTCCGCGGCGACCAGCCGAGCAGCCGCTTGGCCTGGGCGGAGGAGATCCGCCGCCCGGTGTAGTCGGCCTTGCGACCGTCGATGTGCTCGATGGTGACCGGGCCGAGCAACCGGTCGACGGTGTCGGCGATGTCGCGCACCGAGACGGCGGTCGAGCCCTCCAGGGCGAAGGTCTGGTCCTCGGCGCTGGGGGAGAGGGCCCGGACGTGGGCGTCGGCGAGGTCCTCGACGTAGACGAAGTTGCGGCTCTGCAGGCCGTCCCCGGCGATGGTGATCGGCCGCCCGGCCAGGGCCGCCTGGACGAACCGGGCGACCACCAGCTCGTCGCGCATCCGGGGCCCGTACGGGATGCCGTAGCGCAGGATGGTGAAGTGCTGGCCGTACAGCTCGCGGTAGCTGTGCACGAGCATCTCGGCGGCCAGCTTGGTGGCCACGTACAGGTGCCCGCTGTGCTCCAGCTCGATCGGCACGTGCTCGTCCAACTCCTGCTCGCCACCGTCGAGTTGGTCGTCGGTGAGGGCGGCGCCGTAGACCCACACGGTGCTCGCCAGCACGGTGCGGCTCAGTCCGCTGCGCCGGGCGGCCTCCAGCACCGCCTCGGTGCCGTCGATGTTGGTCCGCACCGCCCGGACCGGGTCGGCGGAGACCTGCTCGACGTCGGCCATCGCGGCGAGGTGGTAGACCACCTCGCTGCCGGCCAGCGCCGAGGTCAGCGCCGGCAGGTCGAGGACGTCGAGCCGGGCGTGCTCGGCGTCGGGGTGGAGGTACTTGTCGGTGGTGTCCACGGCGAGGACCTCGTGGCCGGCCGCGATCAGGTGGTCCACGACGTGTGAACCGATGAACCCGCAGCCACCGGTGACGGCTATCCGCACGGTCTTGCTCCCTTCGCTTCCGCTACCCGGCCATCCGCCGGTGCACGGTCGAGACGGCCTCGATCACCAACTCGGCCTCGTCCCCGGTCATGTCGGAGTGCACCGGCAGGCAGACCTGCCGGGCGCAGACGTCCTCGGCCACCGGCAGCGGACCGCCCCGGTAGGGGGCGAACACCGGCTGGAGGTGCAGCGGCAGGTCGTACACCTCGCCGGACAGCCGCACCCCGTACTCCTCGGCCACCGTCCGCTTGAACGCGGCGCGGTCCACGCCGGGCGCCAGCAGGGCCACGTACTTGTAGTAGTTGCCGCGGCAGCCGGGCGGTTCGAGCACCGGCCGGAGCCCGTCCGGACCGGTCAGGGCCGAGTCGTAGCGGCGGGCGACGGCCCGGCGGTTCTCGATGAACTCCTTCAGCCGGCGCAGGTGCACCGCGCCGACGGCGGCGTGCAGCTCGCTCATCCGCCAGGAGTAGCCGAGCCGGACGTGGTGGTTGGCGCCGAAGGAGCCCTTGCCCTGGTCGCGGTAGATCCGGGCCTCGTCGCGCAGCTCCGGCGACTCGGTGACGATCATGCCGCCCTCGCCGCTGGTGACGACCTTGGTCGGGTAGAAGGAGAAGGCCCCGGCCAGGCCGAAGGTCCCGGCGGCGCGGCCGCCCGTGCTGCTGCCGTGGGCGTGCGCGGCGTCCTCGACCAGCGGGACGCCGTGCTCGTCGCACAGCGCGCGCAGGGCGTCCACCTGCGGGGTGACGAGCCCGCCGATGTGGACGAGTACGACGGCTGCGGTATCCGGGGTGAGGGCCGCGGCCAGGGTCTCGGGGGAGAGCGCCAGGGTGGCCGGGTCGACGTCGGCGAAGACCGGGCGGCCGCCCGCGTGGACCACCGCGCCGGCCGTCGCGTAGAAGGTGACGGCGGGGACGACCACGTCGCGGCCGCGGACGTCCACGGTGCGCAGGATCATCTCCAGCGCCGCCGTGCCGCTGCTCACCGCGACGGCGTGCGAGGCGCCGTGCTCGGCGGCGAAGGCCTGCTCGAAGCGCTCGGTCCACGGGCCGAGGGTCAGGGCGCCGGTGGTGAGCATCTCGGCCACCGCGTCGGCGACGGCTGCGCGGTCGTTCTCGTCGAACACGATGCGGGCGGCTGGCACGCCCATGGGGCACCTCCGGCGGCGGGCTGGGATCAGCACCGATCGGGACGGGGCGGCACGGACCGGGACGAAACGGTCGGGCCAGAGGCCCATCACGCTACTTCGCCCGGGCGGTCGCGGCCCGTCGTCACCCCCCGCCCGGGTGACCCCCGGCTGCTCCCGCCGCAGGCCACCGGGCACGACCGGCTGCTCCCCGGGAAGGCCGCACGCTCCGCCGTACGGGGGAGGGGCGTACTGCGTCCGCAGTACGCAAAGTGCCTGCGCAGGGACGACGACGGAGTAGGGGGCGGCGATCAAGGATGGGACACGCTGCGAGCGGACCGCCTCCGGGTGGCCGCGTCAGTACCCGTCCCCGTCCTCGCATCCGCTGTCGAAGCCCGCTTCCGAGCACCCGCTTCCGAGCACCCGCTTCCGAATCCTGAAGGAGTCCGTTCTCCCGTGGCAACGTTCCTGTACCGCCTGGGCCGATGGGCCTTCGTCCGGCGCCGGCTGGTCGCCCTGCTCTGGGTCGCCGTGCTGGCGCTCGCCGGAGTCCTGGCGGCCAAGGCGCCCGCCGCACCCGACGACGGCTTCTCGATGCCCGGCACGGAGGCGCAGAAGGCCTTCGACCTGATGAACGAGCGCTTCCCCGGCGGCCACGCCGACGGCGCCTCGGCCCGTCTGGTGTTCGTCGCGCCCTCCGGCCAGAAGATCACCGCCGGGCCGAACCAGCAGGCCGTGGAGAAGACGGTCGCCGAGCTCGCCCACGGCGAGCAGGTCACCGGCGCGGTGGACCCGTTCAAGATGCCGGGCGCCGTCTCCAAGGACGGGACGACCGCGTACGCCACGGTCAGCTACTCCGCCAAGGCGGGCGAGGTGGCCAAGGGCGCCACCGACGCGCTCCAGCAGGCCGCCCAGCACGGCCGGGACGCCGGGCTCAAGGTCGAGATCGGCGGCAACGCGCTGATGGCCAAGCCCGAGGCGGGCGGCAGCAGCGAGGCGATCGGCATGGCGCTGTCCGCCGTGGTCCTGGTGATCACCTTCGGCTCGCTGGTCGCCGCCGGCCTGCCGCTGCTCACCGCCGTGATCGGCGTCGGCCTCGGCATGTCGCTGATCACCGCGCTCGGCAGCACGCTCGGCCTCTCCTCGACCACCGGCACGCTCGCCATGATGCTCGGCCTCGCGGTCGGCATCGACTACGCGCTGTTCATCGTCTCCCGCTTCCGGGCCGAGCTGATGGAGGGCCGCACCCCGCAGGAGGCGGCCGGCCGGGCCATCGGCACCGCCGGCTCCGCGGTGGTCTTCGCCGGCCTCACCGTGGTGATCGCCCTCGCCGGGCTCTCCGTGGTCGGCATCCCGATCCTCGCCAAGATGGGCATGGCCGCCGCCGGCACGGTCGTCATCGCCGTGCTGGTCGCGCTCACCCTGGTGCCCGCGCTGCTCGGCTTCATCGGCCGCCGGGCACTGCCCCGCAAGGTCCGCAAGGCCGAGGGCGACGGCCGGGGCGACACCCCCGGCGCGGCGCGGCCGGCCGGCGCGAAGGAGAACGGCGGCGCCCGCTGGGCCCGGTTCATCCTGCGCCGCCCGCTCACCGTGCTGCTGCTCGGCGTGGTCGGCCTCGGCGTGCTCGCCGCCCCCGCGCTGGACCTGCGGCTCGGCCTGCCCGGCGACGAGGCCAAGCCCACCTCCACCACCCAGCGCCGCGCCTACGACCTGCTGTCCGAGGGCTTCGGCCCCGGCTTCAACGGCCCGCTGACCGTCATGGTGGACGTCAAGGGCACCAAGGACCCGAAGGGCGCCGCCGCCGAGGTCGAGAAGGACATCGCCGCCCTGCCCGGCGTGGTCACCGTGACGCCGCCGATGTTCAACAAGGCGGGGGACACCGCCCTGCTCAACGCCATCCCGGCCACCGGCCCGAGCGAGGCCGCGACCAAGGACCTGGTCCACACCATCCGCGGCCACGCGGCCGGGCTGAAGGCCTCCACCGGGGCGACCGTCCTGGTCAGCGGTACGACGGCGATGAACATCGACGTCTCGCAGAAGATGACCGACGCGCTGCTGCCCTACCTCGCCGTGGTCGTCGGCCTGGCCGTCCTGCTGCTGATGGTGGTCTTCCGCTCCGTCCTCGTCCCGCTCAAGGCGGCGCTCGGCTTCCTGCTCTCGGTGGCCGCCGCCCTCGGTGCGGTCGTCGCGGTCTTCCAGTGGGGTTGGCTGGCCGACCTGATCGGGGTCGAGCAGACCGGCCCGGTGATGAGCATGATGCCGATCTTCCTGATCGGTGTGGTCTTCGGCCTCGCCATGGACTACGAGGTGTTCCTGGTCACCCGGATCCGCGAGGGCTTCGTCCACGGCGAGGAGCCCGGTGAGGCCATCGTCACCGGCTTCCGGCACAACGCCCGGGTGGTCACCGCTGCCGCGTTCATCATGATCGCCGTCTTCGCGGGCTTCATCGGGATGAGCGAGCCGATGATCAAGATGATGGGTCTGGGCCTCGCCGCGGCCGTCGCCTTCGACGCCTTCGTGGTCCGGATGACGATCGTCCCGGCCGTCCTCGCCCTGCTCGGCCGTCGCGCCTGGTGGCTGCCGCGCTGGCTGGACCGACTGATACCGGACGTCGACGTGGAGGGCAGCAAGCTCCACACCGTCGCCCCCGAACCGGCCCCGGCCCGGGAGTCGGTCACCGTCTAGGTCCGGACAGGTCCTAGGTCCGTTCCGGCTCGGCCCGAGCGTCCCTCGGGCCGAGCCCGGCACCGTCCCGGACCGGGCCGTCCCCTTGGACGGCCCGGTCCGGCGCCGGTCGGCTCGGACACCGGTTCGAGCCCCAACCGTTACCGTTGCTGTCGGGGGCCACCGCCCGCGCGGAGCCCCCGACCCGGCGCGCCGCACCCCACCGGTGAGCGGCGCGATCCGACTGGCAGAACCCGGCGAGGGTGCGGCCAGGGCACCCCGACCCGGAGAGCAGGAGCATGAGCGACACCTGGCAGCGGCTGCGCCGCGAGCACCCGCGGGTGCTCGACATCGCCGGCGGCGCGGGTCTGCTCGCGGTCACCGCCGCCGGAGCCACCGTCGACCAGACCAGCGGGCGGTTCGCCCCGGTCGACCCGGTCACCGGCGTACTCGCCCTGATCGCCGCCGTCGTCGTCTTCTTCCACCGCCGCCACCCGCGCTCCGTGGTCGTCGTCACCCTGCTCTGCACCATGATCCTCGCCGTGGTCAGCCCCCGGCTCACCCCGACGCTGGCCACCCCGCTGCTGGTCGCCCTCTACTCCCTCGCCGTCCACACCGACCGCTCCACCGCGCTGCGCGCCTCGATCGTCACCGCCGTCCTGCTCACCGGGATATCGCTGGTCTTCGGCCCCAGCGGCCCGATCGGCGAACGGCTCAGCGTCCTCGCCTGGGCGCTGCTGCCCGGCGCCCTCGGCGACTCCATCCGCAACCGCCGGGCCCATCTCGCGGCCATCGAGGAGCGCGCCGAACGCGCCGAACGCACCCGCGAGGAGGAGGCCCGCCGCCGGGTCGCCGACGAACGGATCCGGATCGCCCGCGACCTCCACGACGTGGTCGCCCACCACATCGCCCTCGCCAACGCCCAGGCCGGCATCGCCGTCCACCTCATGGACAGCCACCCGGTGCAGGCCCGCGAGGTGCTCAGCCACATCACCGACGCCACCGGCTCCGCCCTCCAGGAGCTGCGGGCCACCGTCGGCCTGCTGCGCCGAGCCGAAGAACCCGCACCGCTCGAACCCGCCCCCGGCCTGGACCGGCTGCCCGAGCTGATCAACGCCTTCGAGCGGGCCGGCCTGCCGGTCCGCCTCACCGTCGAGGGCGAGCCCCGACCGCTGTCGCCCGGCGTCGACCTCACCGCCTTCCGGATCGTCCAGGAGTCGCTGACCAACGTCGCCAAGCACGCCCGCGGCGCCGGCGCCGAGGTCACCCTCTCCTACAGCGGCAGCCGGGTCGCGGTCAGCGTCGCCAACGGCCGCCCCGCCGCCCCGAGCCGGCCGCGCGCCGCCCTGCTGCCCCCGCCCGCCCCGGGCGAGAGCGGCTTCGGCCTGATCGGCATGCGCGAGCGGGCCGGCGCCGTCGGCGGCCGCCTCGCCGCCGACCGGCGGTCCGACGGCGGCTTCCTGGTCACCGCGGAACTCCCGCTGCGCACCGGCGCCCGGGAGGACGTCGCGCCGCACGCGGAGGGCGCCGCCCACCGCGAGGGCGCCGCCGAACCGGGCGGCCCGGCCGAGCCCGCCGCCAGGGACCGGCCCGCCCACGCCTTCTGGCGCGACTGCACCGTCCGTCCCGCCCGCCCCGCCGACTCCACCCGACCCGAACACGCCCTCCGGAAGGACGAGGACCCCGCATGACCATCCGCGTACTGCTCGCCGACGACCAGGCCCTGCTGCGCGGCGCCTTCCGGATGCTGATCGACGCCGAGGAGGACATGGAGGTGGTCGGCGAGGCCGCCGACGGCCGGGAGGCGGTGGAGCTCGCCCGGGCCACCAAGCCCGACATCGTGCTGATGGACATCCGGATGCCCGGCGCCGACGGCCTCGGCGCCACCGCCGAGATCTGCGCGGACGAGGAGCTCTCGGGCACCCGGGTGCTCATCCTCACCACCTTCGAGATCGACGACTACGTGGCCCAGGCGCTGCGCGCGGGCGCCGGGGGCTTCCTCGGCAAGGGCGCCGACCCGAAGGAGCTGCTCGCCGCCGTGCGCACCGTCGCGGCCGGCGACGCCCTGCTCTCGCCCGCCGCCACCCGGGCCGTGATCGAGCAGTTCCTCGCTCAGCCCGACCCGGCCGCCACCGCGCCGGCCGAACGGCTCGCCGTCCTCACCGCCCGGGAGCGCGAGGTGATGTCGATGGCCGCCACCGGCCTCACCAACGAGGAGATCGCCGAGCGGATGTTCGTCAGCCCGTTCACCGTCCGGACCCATGTGCACCGGGCGATGTCCAAGCTGGACGCCCGGGACCGGGCCCAACTCGTCGCGATCGCCTACCAGTCCGGGCTGGTCCCGCCCGGCCGACCGTCCTGACGGCCGGCTTCCTCGCCGCGCCGCGATCCGCCGCGGCCGTCGCGGTTGTCGTGCTAGCGGACTGAGGCGGCGTCAGAACGTCCTCCCGGCAACCCTTCAAGATCCGGCCGTGGTCGGAAACCGACTCCGAACGGGTGTATCAGCGAGTAGTCTGCCGATGACTCAGAATGAGGAGGGTGTTCGTGGAAACCAAGGACGCGGCCGGCGAGGTGCGGGTTCTCCAGCCGTTGCCCGAGCGCACGGACGACGGATCGCAGGCCTTCGAGCTGCGGCTCGCGCGGCTGCTCCGGGTGCTGGACGTCGAGGTCGCCCCGGGGGCGGACTACCCGAGCGCGGCCCGTTGGGAGGTCCACAAGGCGCTCGCCGGGCGGTCCGAGCTGCCCGAGGAGTACTTCGAGCCGCTGCTGGAAGCGGCGGTCCACGACCCCAACCCGAGCTTCAACCGCCGTTTCGTCGAGCCCGCGTTGATCGCCTTCGGCCAGCGCCGGGTCCGCCTCGCCCTCCTGGGGTACCTCCAGGCCGGCACCGACCCCGAGCGCGCCGGTGCCGCCCGGGCCTGGTACTGGACGGCGCTGACGGTCGGCGGCGGCCGGACCGCGACCGCCGGCGAGGGCGCGGCCGTCCGCGACAGCTGGAACGAGGCCGCGCTGCGGGAGTTCGTCGGCAACGAGGACCTGGACGTCCGCCGCTGCATCCTGCCCGGCCTGCCCCTGGTGGTACGGGCCTACCCGGCCGAGCTGCACGCCCTGGTCGAGACGGCGGTCACCATCGCCCGGTCGCACCCCGACGAGTACATCCGCCACCGTGCCGAGATCCAGACCGGCCTCTGACCCTCGCCCCCCATCCGCTCCGGGTGCGCGCGCCGAGGCGCCCACCCGGAGCGGGCCCTCAGCCGGTCTTGACGGTGATGTCGCCGATGTCCGTGCCCAGGTCGAGCTTGAACTTGCCGTTCGGGTCGTTCTGGACGCCGATGTGCTTCTCGCCGATGTCGGTGCCGGCGCTGACGTGGTACGAGCCGGTCGGGACGGTGACGTGGATCTCGCCGTTGGAGGTGGTGGCCTTGATGTCCTGGGCCTTGCCGGGGGTGAGGTTGATCCCGCCGTTGTCGGTCTTGGCCTGGACCCGGTCGCCCTTGAGCGAAGTGCCCTTGATCTCACCGTTGTTGGTGCGCACGTCGACCGAACCGGCGGCCTGGTCGACGGAGATGTCCCCGGCGTCGGTGTGCACCGAGACCTCGCCGACCTGGGTGAGGTGGATCCCGCCGGCGGAGGTGCCGCCGCTGATCGGCAGTCCGGCCGGGAGCTCGACGGTGTAGTCCACGGAGCAGTTGTGCCCGCAGCCGCCGAGCACCAGCACCCCGCCGTCGACCCGGGTGGTCCCCCCGGGCTTCCCGCTGTGGTAGGTGATCTTCCGGTGGACGGAGACCTTGTCGGCGCCGGACTTGCCGGTGACGGTGATGTCCCCGGCGGAGTTGTCGAGCTTGACCGCGGTGACCCTGTCCGGGACGGTCGCGTCGTCACTGAGCGACGTCCCGACCGGATCGCAGGCGGTGAGCACCCCGGCGGCGAGCGTGGCGAGTCCGGCGGCCGCGACGGCCCCGGCGAGGCGGCGGTTGGTGTGGCGGCGGTGGTGGAGCATGGTGGTGGTTCCCCCCAAGTCATGCGCGATCGTCGCGTGTTGACCCCGTCTGACCGCCCCCGGTCCGGAGCCGTCCCGACGACAGTAGCCGGGGGCACCGGCCCGGGTCGGTGGTAAAAACCCCCCAATCCGAGCTCCGGCCAGCACCACCCCCGACCCGGTCGCCGTGCCCCCGCCGTCAGGGCTTGCGCGCGACCCCGCCGTACATGCTGACCCGCTCCGCCCCCGGGGCGGGCGCCGCCTCCGGCCGCCAGAGCGGCACGGTGACCACCCCGGGATCGAGCAGCTCCAGGCCGTCGAAGAACGCCCCCACCTGCTCCCGGCTCCGGCCGACCAGCGGCGCGGTGGCCCGGTCGTAGATGCCGGTGACCCGGTCCCGCACGGCGGCGGGGATGAAGTCGGCCGTGCCGTGGGAGAGCACCAGGTGGCTACCGGAGGGCAGCTCGGCCAGCAGGGTGGCCACCGCCCGGTACGGCTCGTCCTCCTCGCGCAGGAAGTGCAGCACGGCCGCGAGCACCAGGCCGACCGGCCGGGAGAAGTCGAGCACCCCCTCGGCCCGGACGGCTTCCAGGACCGCCTTCGGTTCCCGCAGGTCGGCTCGGAGGACGCTGGTGCGCCCGGCGCCCGCCCCGGCCATCAGGGCGCGGGCGTGGCTGAGTACGATCGGGTCGTTGTCGACGTAGACGACCCGGGCGGCCCGGTCGACGTTCTGGGCGATCTCGTGGGTGTTGCCGACGGTGGGGATGCCGGTGCCGATGTCGAGGAACTGGTCGACGCCCAGCCCGGCCACGCAGCGCACCGCGCGGGTGAGGAAGCCGCGGTTGGCCCGGGCGGTGGACCGGAACTCGGGATTGGCCGCGAGCGCCTTCTCGGCGGCGGCCCGGTCGGCGGGGAAATTGTCCTTGCCGCCCAGGTAGTAGTCGTACATCCGGGCCGGGTGGGGGATCTCCGGCCGGAGGTCGGCCGCGATCTCCGGGGTGCCGGACTCCCACATGCTCTCGTATCCCACGGTTGCCGCCCCTCTGGCCGTTCCGGCCGGGTGCGGTCCCCGGACGGGCTGTTCCCGAATCCTGGCGGACAGCCTAAAGCCCAGGTCAGCGCCCTGGTGGTGGATGGTCGGCTCACCCCCGTATGTCCCTTTCGTGGTGCCCCGGCGCCCGTCCCGGCGCAGGATGGGAACTCCGGGGGCCGAAAAGGCCGGCGGCAGTGTGCGACACGGGAGGTCCGGGCCATGGGAATCGCTGTGGCAGACATCCGCGAGTGGCGGGGCCAGGACGTGGTCGACGAGAAGGGCAAGCGGATCGGCTCGCTGGAGTCGGTCTACGTCGAGACGGCCACCGACGAGCCGTTCTTCGCCACCGTCACGATCGGCGTGATCGCCAAGCGCCGGCTGGTCTTCGTCCCGCTGGAGGGTGCGGTGGTCGGTCCGGCCTACCTGCGGGTGGCGTACCCGCGGAGCAAGGTCAAGGACGCCCCGGCGATCGGTACGGACGACATCCTGCCGGCCGCCGACGAGCCCGAGGTCTTCGCCTACTACGAGCTGCCGTACGCGACCGGCGCCGGGGGCGAGCGCCGGCTGGCCCGCCGCTGACCCCAGCCGCGCCCGCCCCCGAGCCGCCCGCCCGAGCCGACCCCGAGCCGCCCGCCGGGGGATCCCCGGGTCGATCTTGCTGCAGCCGGGAATGAATACCCCGCCGGGTACACTTGTCCATCGACAGTCGATGGGAAAGGGGCCCGGACATGCAGGTGGACGAGGAGTCGGTCGGCGCGGTCCTGAACCGACTGCGTCGGGCCCAGGGCCAGTTGGCCGGGGTGATCGCGATGATCGAGGCGGGCCGGGACTGCAAGGACGTGGTCACCCAGCTCGCCGCCGTCTCGCGCGCGCTGGACCGGGCCGGGTTCAAGATCGTCGCGAGCGGGATGCGCCAGTGCATGGCCGCCGCCGACGAGGACGCCGCGCCGATGAGCGAGGCCGAGTTGGAGAAGCTCTTCCTCGCGCTGGCCTGAGCATCGGCCGATGTCGGCCCATATCGGCCGACATGGGCCGGTATGGGCAGGTGTCGGCCGACAGCCCCGGAGGGCCGTGACGGATCGTCCGTCACGGCCCTTCCTGCTGCCCGCCGAGCCGTTCCGCCACGGAGTTCCCGAACCGCCCGATGCTCCGTCATGCGCCGTTCACGTTCCGGTCGCTGGCCTTCGGGTGAATGAGCCCGCCCACAGTTGTACAGCCAACTGTGCGGCGATCACCCTCCCAGCCTCCGTGACCAGCCGCGCGCGGCCCCGGTACCCGTCCCCCGGCGGACCGGGCCCTCGGCGGCGGACAGGACAACCGTGGCCGCAGGCAGCGCCCTGACCCCGACCTCATCCGGCAGCCCCGTCGAAGGCGACCGGCTCACCTTCCACTGGACCACCGACGCCCCCGACGCCAAGAACTGGGTCGGCATCTACGACGGCAGCCGCCAGCCCGGCACCGGCTCCTCGCTGCTCTGGAAGTACGTCCCCGGCACCTCCGGCGACGTCCAGCTGGACACCTCCGCGCTGACCGGCGGCCCCTACACCGCCTACCTGCTCGCCAAGGACGGCTACGGCATCCTCGCGCAGACCGGGCCGTTCAGCTTCCGGCCCAAGCCGGCCGTGGTCCCCCCGCACGCGGCCGTCGACTCCTTCACCGCCACCCCGGTCGCCCCCGGTGAGGCCGTGCGGATCAAGCTCGGCGGCCTGTGGTCCCGCCCGGCGGGCAACGCCGCCGGCTCGGCGGGCTACCGCAAGCTCGGCGGCGCGGCCTGGGCCTCGGTCGCCGCCGACGGCACCCTCACCGGCACCGCGCCCGCCACCGCCGGCCGCAACCCCGAGCTGGTCGTGGTCGGCGTCAAGGACAGCACGGGCGCCACCGACACCGTCACCGTGCTGGTCCCGGTGGTGGACCGGTCCGCCGCGCCCCGGCTCAAGGCCGCCAGCTGGAACCTGCACAACGCCGGCTCCGGCTACACCGATGCGCTGGAGAAGCAGCTGCGCGTCGTCCTCGCCCAGGGCCTGGACGTGCTCGCGCTGCAGGAGACGGCCGGTGAGCGGGCGAAGACCCTGGCCGACGCCCTCGGCTGGTACGCCCACCAGAGCCCCGGCAGCGTCGGCATCCTCAGCCGCTACCCGCTCACCGAGCTCACCCCGGCCACCGCCGAGCTGCCCGCCGTCGCCGCCACCCTCCAGCTGCCCGGCGGCCGCACCGTCCGGTTCTGGGCCGCCCACCTGGACGAGGCCGGCTACGGTCCGTACGCCGTCCAGGACGGCGGCACCGCCGCCCAGGTGCTGGCCGCCGAGAACGCCTCGGTCCGGCTCAAGCAGGCCAAGGCGCTGGCCGCCGCGGTGCGTGCGGACCTCGCCCGGCGGATCCCGGTGGTGGTCGCCGGGGCACTCTCCTCGCCCTCCCACCTGGACTGGACGGCCGCCACCGCCGCCGCCCACCAGGGCGTCGGCCCGCTCGCCTGGCCGGTCACCACCACGCTGCAGGCCGCCGGACTGACCGACACCTTCCGCGAGGAGAACCGCGACCCGGCCAAGGCCCCGGGCGCCACCTGGTCGCCCACCCGCAAGCGGCGCGGCGACCGCCCCGAGCCGCAGGACCGGATCGACGCCGTCCAGTACGCCGGGGCGCTGAAGCTGGTGGAGGCGCACACCCTGGTCGCCGACTGGCCCCAGCCGGAGCCGAACACCGCCGCCAACGAGTGGCCCTCCGACACCGCCGCCGCCGTCGCCACCTTCCAGCTCTGAGAGGCCAGTTCGTGATGCCCGAGCTCTCCCGCCGCACCTTCGTCGGCGCCTCCGCGGCCGTCGGCGCCACCGCCCTGACCGGCCTGTCCGCCACCCGGGCCGACGCCGCCCCCGCCGCCGACCCCGACCGCGGCCTCACCGGCACCCTCAAGGACGTCAAGCACGTCGTCGTCCTGATGCAGGAGAACCGCAGCTTCGACCACTACTTCGGCACCCTGAGCGGTGTGCGCGGCTTCGGCGACAAGCAGGCGCTCCAATTCCCGGACGGCGGCGACGTGTTCCGCCAGCCGGACAGCCGCCGCAGCGACGGCGGGGCGATGCTGCCGTACCGGATGGACACCTCCAAGTACAACGCGCAGAACGCCGGCGGGCTGGCCCACGACTGGGCGACCGGCCACCAGGCCATCAACAACGGCGCGATGAACAAGTGGATCGCCGCCAAGGGCGAGCGCACCATGGGGTACTTCACCCGGGACGACATCCCGTTCCAGTACGCCCTGGCCGACGCCTTCACCCTCTGCGACGCCTACTTCACCTCGCTGGCCGGCCCCACCGACCCCAACCGGCTCTACCTGTGGACCGGCACCTCCGGCCCCGGCCGGGACGGCACCACCGGCCCCTGGATCGACAACACCCCGGTCACCGACAACCCCGTCGCCGACTGGACCACCTACGCCGAGCGCCTCCAGGCGGCGGGCGTCAGCTGGCGCGTCTACCACAACCCCAGCAAGGACGACCGCACCGGCGACTACGACGACAACGCGCTCTCCTACTTCAAGCAGTTCCACAACTTCCCGCACGACGACCCGCGGTACATCAACGCGATGACCAAGTTCGACCCCACCGACTTCGACCGCCACTGCAAGGACGGCACCCTGCCGACCGTCTCCTGGCTGGTCGCGCCCTACCTGTTCTCCGAACACCCGGACGCCGGCCCGGCCTACGGCGCCCACTGGGTCAACCAGGCGCTGCAGTCGCTGATGTCCAACCCGGACGTCTGGCGGCACACCGTCTTCCTGGTGATGTACGACGAGAACGACGGCTACTTCGACCACATGGTCCCGCCCACCCCCGAGCCCGGCACCCCCGAGGAGTTCACCCACGGGCGCGCGATCGGCCTCGGCAACCGCGTCCCGCTCTGGGTGGCCTCCCCGTGGTCGCGCGGCGGCTGGGTCAACTCCCAGGTGTTCGACCACACTTCGGTGCTGCGCTTCATGGAGCTGGTCACCGGCGTGGCCGAGCCCAACATCTCCGCCTGGCGCCGGGCCGTCTGCGGCGACCTCACCAGCTGCTTCGACTTCGCCGCCCCGGACCCCTCGATCCCGAAGCTGCCCGACACCAACGCCCTGATGGCGAAGGCCGACGCGGGCACCAAGCTGCCCGGCGTCGCCCTCCCGGCGACCGGCGCCCAGGCGATGCCGGTCCAGGAGCGCGGCGACCGCCCGCACCGCCCGCTGCCGTACCAGCCGTGGGCCGACGTCGCGGTGGACCGGAAGACTGGCAAGGTCACCTGCACCATGAGCAACGACGGCTCGGTGGCCTTCCCGTACACCGTCTACCCGAACATCCTGCTGCCGTTCGCGGGCACCCCGTACACCGTCGCCCCCGGCGCCACCGCCGACCACGTCTGGGACGCCGCCGCCACCGACGGACGCTACGACTTCACCGTGCACGGCCCGGACGGCTTCGTGCGCCGCTTCGCCGGGACGGTGGTCCGGGACGGGCAGGACGGCCAGAACGACATCGGCGTGCCGATCGTCACCGCCGACCTGCACGGCAGCCTGAAGCTCACCCTCCAGGTGGCCAACGACGGGATGACCGACGTGGCCTTCACCGCCGCGCCCAACGACTTCGCGGGCAGCGCGCAGACGGTGTGGGTCAAGCCCGGCAAGCAGGTCGACCTCTCCTGGCCGCTGGACAAGCAGGGCCGCTACGACGTGGTCGTCACCGCCCACACCGGGCAGCGCTTCGTGCAGCGCTACGCGGGCTGGGTGCACTGAGCCGTGGCCACGGACGGGGGCGCCGATCCGGTGACCCCCGGCCGTGGCTCGGCCGCGCTGTCGGACCCCGCCGCTACCGTCGGGCCCATGCAGCAGATCACCCCCTTCCTCTGGTACGACACCGAGGCCGAGACGGCCGCCACCCTCTACACCTCGCTGTTCCCCGACTCCCGGATCACCAGGGTCACCCGCTACGGCGAGGGCGCCCCGGTGCCGGCCGGTACGGTGATGACGGTCGAGTTCGAACTCGCCGGTCGGGCCTACACCGCGCTCAACGGCGGCCCGATGTTCCCCTTCACCGAGGCGTTCTCGCTCCAGGTCACCTGCGAGGACCAGCAGGAGGTCGACCGGCTCTGGACGGCGCTCACCGCCGACGGCGGCCAGCCGGGCCCGTGCGGCTGGCTCAAGGACCGCTTCGGCCTCTCCTGGCAGATCACCCCGCGAATCCTGCTCGACCTGGTCGGCGGCGAGGACCGGGCCAAGGCCGAGCGCGCGACGGCGGCCATGATGCAGATGCAGAAGATCGAGATCCAGGCGCTGCTCGACGCGGCGGGGGGCTGAGGCCGTGACCGCCTTCACCCACCGCGGCACCGTCTACCTGCACGCCACCCCGGAGCGGGTCTGGCACGCGCTCACCAACGCCGACGAGTCCGGCCTCTACTGGGGCCACCGCAACGTCTCCACCTGGCTGCCCGGCGCCTCCTGGGAGCACCAGCGCACCGACGACTCCGGGATCGCCGACGTGATCGGCAGCGTCGAGGTGGCCGACCGCCCGCACCGGCTGGTCACCACCTGGGCCGGACCGCAGGAGCAGCGCGGCGGCTGGCCCTCCCGGGTCACCTTCGAGCTGCGGGGCTGGCAGGACCTCACCCGGCTCACCGTCACCCACGAGGACCTGCCGGACGAGGCCGCCCGGGTGGACGCCGAACAGGGCTGGTCGGCGGTGCTGTCCAACCTCAAGACCTACCTGGAGACCGGCCACCCGCTGCCGCAGCAGCCCTGGCTGATGCCCTGAGCGGTCCCGCGTGGAACCGTGGAGCCGCAGGATCGCGGAATCGCGGAATCAGCGCCCGGCCCCCGCCGCCGGGCGCTCCCGTTCGTCCTGTCGCCGTCGGCCCCGGACGGCGCGGCGCAGCCCGGGCAGCCGGGAGAGCCGCTCCCGGCTGACCAGCGCGGCCCGGTCCAGCTCCTCCATCAGCCGCCGGGTGCGGTGTTCCAGGTCCAGCTCGTCCAGGATCCGGTCGACCTCGGCCAGCATCGAGCCGTGCAGCTGCCAGGCCTCCGGGTGCTCCTGGACCTTCCGCAACAGCACCTGCGCCACGTTGTCCCGGCAGGTCCAGGCGGCCGCGAGCTCGGCGGTCAGCCGCTCCTCGGCCTCCTCGGCGCTGCGGCTCACCTGGGTGGTGACCAGCACCGCGAAGCTGACCATCGCCCCGCCGACGTGCGCCAGCAGCTCCTCCAGCCCGACCGCGACCTCGGCCGGGAACAGCCGCTCGCCGTCCCCGCGCCGCTTGGCCAGGTCGGTCAGCGAGCGGGCCAGCACCCGGATCACCACCACGCAGATCTCCAGGGTGTCCAGCCCGGTGCGCAGCACCAGCCGGGAGAGCAGCCCCTCGGTGATCCGCGGGTTGAACCGCAGGCTGTCCTCGGCCTGGCGCAGCGCGGCGTCCACGTCCGCGATCGCCTGGTCCAGCCGGCGGGCCTCGTGCAGCCGCTCGGCGGCCCGGGCCACGGGGGTGGGGCGGCCCAGCTGTTCGGAGAGGTCCAGCAGCAGCTGGCGGGCCCGCCGGGCGAGGTCCTCGATCGACTCCCCGGCGGTGTCCACCCAGACCGGCGGGGCGAAGAGCAGGTTGAACAGCAGGCCGACGGCGGCGCCGATCAGGGTCTCCAGCACCCGGTCCCAGGCCTGGGAGGCCAGCTTGGTGACGCCCAGGATCAGCATCGCGCTGATCGCGACCTCCTGGACGAACTCCTCCACCCGGACGAACCGGCCGATGACCAGCGAGGCCAGGATGATCAGCCCGAGGCTCCACCAGGAGAGCCCGACCACGGCGCTGAATCCGATCGCGATCAGCACCCCGACCACCACCGAGACCACCCGGCGGACGCTGGTCTTGAGCGTCGAGTAGACGGTGACCTGCACCACCAGCAGCGCGGTGAGCGGCGCCGTCAGCGGGGCGGGCTCGGTGCTCAGCCGGGTGGCCACCGCGTACGACAGGGTGGCGGCCACGGTGGCCCGCAGCGTCTGGACGGCGAACGGGTCCCGGGCGGCGCGGCGGACCAGGCTCGTCAGGGACTCCGGGAGAAGGGGCATGACGGCCTTCTTTCCCCGAAGCCACCACCGACACCGCCGGGCACGGCCGGGACTAGCCCGTCCGGCGCTCGGTCCGACGGACCCCTTAGGCCTCGCGGTTGAAGCGCAGCTTCCAGGGCGCGAGCGCGGACTCCACCTGCACCCCGATGCTCATCTTCGAGGCGCCCTCGATCCGCTCCTCGAAGCGGATCGGCACCTCCCGGATGGTCAGCCCGCGCTGGATCACCCGGTAGTTCATCTCGACCTGGAACGAGTAGCCGTTGCTCTGCACGGTCGGCAGGTCGATGGCCCGCAGGGTGGTGGCCCGCCAGGCCTTGAAGCCGGCGGTGGCGTCCCGGACGCCCAGGCCGAGGATCGTGTTGACGTAGAAGTTGGCCCAGGCGGACAGCGCCTTGCGGTGCCAGGGCCACTCCTCGGCGGTCGAGCCGCCGGGCACGTAGCGGGAGCCGAGCACCACGGCGGTGTCGCCGGCCAGCAGCGCGGCCAGCATCGCGGGTATCGCGGAGGCCGGGTGGGAGAGGTCGGCGTCCATCTGGATCACCACGTCCGCGTCCTCGTCCAGCGCCCGGGCCATGCCGGCCAGGTAGGCGCGGCCGAGGCCGTCCTTCTCGGTGCGGTGCAGCACGCCGACGGTGCCCGCGGAGTCGGCGGCGAGCTTGTCGGCGAGCTCGCCGGTGCCGTCGGGGGAGTTGTCGTCGACCACCAGCAGGTGCAGGTTCGGGACCGCCAGCTCCGCGAGGAGCCCGGCGAGGACCGGAAGGTTCTCCCGTTCGTTGTACGTGGGGACGACGACAACGACCTTCGGGGAGGCCTCGACCATGTTCTGTTTCCCTCGTGCCCTCGCCGGCCGGCACCAATGCCGCACCGGTCGGTTGTCCTGGACGACCTGCGCTGCTGTCAGACCGTGCGAGTGTAGCCGGATCAACGGCCCGCTCCCGCCCCGGACCGGCCCGGAAACCGGTTCGACCGCGATGGACCGTTACGCCGTGCCGTAGACCGCGGCCAGGTTGTCCCGGGCGGGGTGGGTGCGCCCGGCCGGACCGGCGGCGAAGACGCGCAGCACGTTCTCGGTGACCCTGCGGACCACGTCCCCGGCACGGGAGTCGATGCCGTGGTCGGCCTTGCCGCCGCCCGGGCCGTGGGCGTCCAGGGTCTCCACCCAGCGCATCGTCCCGGATGCGAACACCCCGGCGCCGCTCGGCACGGTGTGGTACGCGGTGTCGGAGTGCGAGGGCCGGCCCTCGCAGACCACCGGGGAGTGGGCGATCACCTCGATCGGGCGCGGGGTGGGGAAGGCGGTGTCCACCCGGTCGTACTCGACTCCGACCAGGTGGGGGAAGGAGGCCCCGGCCGCCAGGCCCATCCCCTCGAAGGCCCAGTGGTCCGGCGAGGTGACCACGTACGGGGCGTCCACCGGGTAGCCGTCGTAGATCACCCCGAGCATCGAGCTCTCCGGGTCGGCGCCCGGGCCGGCCCGGAAGTCGGTGGTCGCGGGGGAGCCCGTCTGGCGGCCCGGGTCCTGGGCCCAGGCGTCCTTGTAGCAGACCACCGTGCGGTCCGGGCCGAGCTCGGTGGGCTCGAAACGGACCCGGCGGAAGCAGCAGTTGGCACCCAGGATCGCCAGGTTCGTCCCGGCGTCGCGGGCCGCCGTCACATGGGCGCGCTGTTCGGGGGACCAGTACTCGTCGTGGCCGAGCGACAGCACGGCGCTCGCGCCGCGCAGCAGCCCCGGCTCCCGGGCGACGTCGATCCCGGTGGTGTAGGCGAGCGGCAGCCCGAGCCGCTCGGCCAGGGCGACCAGCGGTGCCTCGTAGACCAGGAACAGTCCGGCGCCGTGGTCGTAGTCGTAGGGCCGGTCGAAGACCACCCGCAGCGAGCGGGTGGCCAGGCCGCCGGTCGGGCCGTTGTAGAGGCTGTAGCCGCCCCACTCGTTGTAGGCCTGCCAGGTCGCCGGGGCGCTCATGACCACGGTCCGGTCGGCGGTGCTCGCGGAGCGGACGGTGAGCGGGACGTAGCTGCGGCCGGTGCCGTCCTCGGCGTCCAGGCGCAGCAGGTAGGCGCCCTCGGGCCAGCCGGGGGTGTCCACGGTGAGGGTGCGCGGCCAGCCGGTCAGTACGGTGCGGGTGGTGCGGTCCACCTGCGGGGCGGCCTGCTTGCCGCCGGGCACGTGCTCGCGGCGCCAGACCAGCCGGGCCCGGGCGCCGCCGTACCAGCCCATCCGGTAGGCGGAGACGGTGAAGGCCGCGGCGGCGGTGGAGACGTGCAGGCCGAAGGACTCGCCGGGCAGCACGCTGACCCGGTCGGCGAAGCCCTCCACGGCGCCGGGCGCCCCGGGGTCGGTGATCTCCCAGTCCGGGTTGCCGGGCCGGGACTGCTCGTCCGGGGCGTCGTCCTTCGGGTCCGCCCGCTGGGCGGGGGTGGGCGCGGTGCTGCCGGGGGTGCCCCGGGGGTCGGGCCCGGGCTGCGGGACGGTGCCCGGGTGCCGGGTGCCGCAGGAGGTGACGGCGGCCGCCACCAGGCCCAGGCCCAGGATCCTCCGCCGACTCGGTTCGGCCACCGCTGCCTCCCTGCTGTCCGTTGCTCGGCTGTCGCTTGCCCTGCTGTCGGCGTCAACACCGGCGGTCAATGCGCGCGGACATCTATACCCCGTTCGGGTAGGCCTGGCGCACCGCCGCGCCGGATCCGGCGCGCCCGCCCGGCCGCCGGCGGCCACCCGGGAGGGCCGTACGGGCGCACCCCGGCGTGTTGGCCAGCACGGTTGCCCGGCGGCCCGGGCCCGGTCACCTAGCCTGACCAGGCCCGCCGTCCGGCGGCCTTGGGGGTCCGGAACCGTGCGGCGGCCGGCCGAAGTCGTGGACAGGGGTGTACGTGGTCTCGTCGGGTTCGGCCGAAGCGGGAACGGCTGCTTCGACCCGGGGTACGAGGTTCCGGGCCTGGATGCTCGAAGGTCTGTCGGACATGGCCAAGCAGCACCCCGGCCCGCACGCGGAGGCGCCGGCCGAGAAGGGCGCGCACTGGTTCCGGGTCATGTGCCTGACCGGCCTCGACTACTTCTCCACCCTCGGCTACCAGCCGGGCATCGCGGCGCTCGCGGCCGGTCTGCTGTCGCCGATCGCCACCGTCGTGCTGGTCCTGGTCACCCTGTTCGGCGCGCTGCCGGTGTACCGCCGGGTGGCCGTGGAGAGCCCGCACGGCCAGGGCTCGATCGCGATGCTGGAGCGGCTGCTGTCGTTCTGGCAGGGCAAGCTCTTCGTGCTGACCCTGCTCGGCTTCGCCGCCACCGACTTCATGATCACCATCACCCTGTCGGCCGCCGACGCGACCGCGCACCTGATCGAGAACCCGCACCTGCACAGCACCCTGTCCGGCAAGCAGGTGATGCTCACCCTGATCCTGGTGGCGCTGCTCGGCGCGGTCTTCCTCAAGGGCTTCAGCGAGGCGATCGGCCTGGCCGTCGTCCTGGTCCTGGTCTACCTCGCGCTCAACGTCGTGGTGGTGACCAACGGCATCTGGCACGTCCTCAAGGAGCCGCACGTCTTCGGCGACTGGACCGACGGGCTCACCGCCGAGCACGGCAACGGCTTCGCGATGATCGGCGTGGCGCTGATCGTCTTCCCGAAGCTGGCGCTCGGCCTCTCCGGCTTCGAGACCGGCGTCGCCGTGATGCCGCACATCGAGGGCGACCCGGACGACACCGAGGAGAAGCCCACCGGCCGGATCCGCGGCGCCCGGCGCCTGCTCACCACCGCCGCCGTGATCATGAGCGTCTTCCTGATCGCCACCAGCCTGATCACCACCCTGCTCATCCCCAAGGCCGCCTTCCAGAACGGCGGCCAGGCCAACGGGCGGGCGCTCGCCTACCTCGCCCACGAGAACCTGGGCAGCGCCTTCGGCAGCATCTACGACCTGTCGACCATCGCCATCCTCTGGTTCGCCGGAGCCTCCGCGATGGCGGGACTGCTCAACCTGATGCCCCGCTACCTGCCCCGCTACGGGATGGCCCCGCACTGGGCCCGGGCGGTGCGGCCGACGGTGATCGTGCTGACCCTGATCGCCTTCCTGGTCACCTGGATCTTCGACGCCAACGTCGACGCCCAGGGCGGCGCCTACGCCACCGGCGTGCTGGTGCTGATCAGCTCCGCCGCGGTCGCCGTCACCATCGCCGCCCGCAAGGCCCGGGAACGGCGCTGGACCACCACCTTCGCGGTGATCTCCGCGGTGTTCCTCTACACCACGGCCGTGAACATCGCCGAGCGCCCGGACGGCGTCAAGATCGGCGCGTGCTTCATCGCGGGCATCATGCTGGTCTCCTTCCTCTCCCGGCTCAAGCGCGCCTTCGAACTGCGGGTCACCGACGTGGTCCTGGACGACGTCGCCGAGCGCTTCGTCCGGGACTACATGCACCGTCCGCTGCGGCTGATCGCCAACGAGCCGAACAGCCGGGACATCGCCGAGTACCGGGACAAGCTCCGCCAGATCCGCAAGGACAACGACATCCCGGCCGAGGACGACCTGGTCTTCGTCGAGGTGACGGTGCTCGACCCGTCCGAGTTCGAGTCGGAGCTCACCGTGCACGGTGAGGTGCTGCACGACCGCTACCGGGTGCTGTCGCTGCACAGTTCCAGCGTGCCCAACGCGCTGGCCGCCCTGCTGCTGCGGGTGCGCGACCTCACCGGGCAGCAGCCGCACATCTACTTCGAGTGGACCGAGGGCAACCCGTTCGCCCAGTTCCTGCGGTTCTTCCTGTTCGGGCAGGGCGAGATCGCGCCGGTCACCCGGGAGGTGCTCCGCGAGGCGGAGCCCGACCGCAGCCGGCGGCCCGCGGTGCACGTGGGCTGAGCCCGAACCGGCCCGCCGGCGTCGGCCGTTCGGTCCGACGTCGGCGATGCGGCCGGGCGCCCGCTCAGCGGGACGCGCGGTTCTTGCTCCAGGCGGGCGAGACGATCGCCACCAGGGCGACGGCGAAGCCGAGTTGGAGGATGTGACGGATCCAGTCGATACCGGAGGTGTGGCGGACGCCGATCCAACCGGAGACGGCATTGCCCAGCCAGGCCCCGGCAGCGCCCAGCAGCATGGTCAGCCACCAGGGGATCGACTGCGGTCCGCGCAGGATCAGCTTGGCGAGCACACCGAGCACGAAGCCGATGAGCAGAATCCACAGGAGCTGGAACATCGCGGTCCACCTTCCCGGCGCCGCCGGAGTGACCGGCGCGCCGACTCGCCGAAGACGCGGTTCGTCCCATGATCACCCGGTTCGGCCGAACGGGCACCTCGGGGCGCAACCCCGCAGGTGAGCGGCCCGGGGCGGGGCCGGCCGGAGGCGCGGCAGGGGGCGAGGGCCGGGGCGCGGACGGTCGAGAACCCGCCGCCGACGGGGCCGGAAACGCACTGTTCAGCGGGTCATTCGTACCAGTAGGAATGTCTCTCGACGCGGACCCGCCGCGCCGATCGAGAGGAGCCGCCCCCGTGACCCGACTTCGTGCCGCCGTCCTCACCCTCGGCTGTACCGCCGCCGCCCTCACCCTCACCGTGGGCACCGCCCAGGCCGCACCCGGCAGCACCAGCACCAGCTGCTCGTCCTCGCTGACCCCGGACGGCTTCGTGGACGTCCAGTGGTGGAACAGCGCGGGCTGCGGCTCCGGGTTCACCCCGAACACCAAGAAGATCATGCAGCTCACCGGCTACCCGGTCGGCACCGTGGTCAACGCCTGCGGCTCCACCTGGCCGCCGGCCGGCTGGACGATCGTCAGCAGCTTCTACAGCTCCGGCTGTCAGTACTCCGCCGTGCCGAGCCTCGGCAACAACTCCTGGCAGCTGAAGCGCGTCTCCTGAGGCCTGATCCGATGAGGCCTGATCCGATCGGGCCTGATCCGATCGGGCCTCAGAGCGTCCGGACGTCCGTGACGGCCTGGCGGACGTCCGGGTGCGGATCCCCGGCGAGGCCGTCCAGCAGGTCGGCGACGCCCGGGGTGGACCAGCCCTGGACGGCCCAGACCAGCTCCCGGCGGACGTCCGGGTCGGGGTGGGCGGCCAGCCGGGCGAGGCGGTCCAGCGGGCCGCGGCGGCGCAGGCCGAGCCAGTGCAGGGCGTCCCGCAGGGCGGCCGGGTCCCCGGGGTCGCCCGCCGCCTCGATCCGGGCGAGCAGGACGGACACGGGCGGCGGTGGGCCGTCCAGCGGGTGCGGATGGCGCTCGCGCAGCCGTCGGCTGCCGTACTCGCCGCGGATCCGGCAGCCGAAGCAGGTGCAGGGCCTGGTCCCGTGGGCGTTCGGCAGGTAGCGCCAGCCCGTGACCTGGGGCACCGCGCGGATCCGGTGCACCTCGCCGGCGGCCACCGCGCGCGGCAGGACCACCTCCCAGCCGCGCGGGTCCGGCAGCGCGGCGATCCGGGCGACCGCCTCGGCGGCGGTCAGCCACCGCTGGGCGTCCTTGGCGCGGTCCCGGTAGTGCCCGACCAGCACCTGCTGGGCGTCGTCCAGCCGGACGTGCACGGCGGCCAGCGACCCCTTCGGCCCGAACCGGGCCAGCTCGCGCAGCCACTGGTGGGTGAGGGTGTACGAGGGCAGCACGGGGAAGCAGTACACCCCGCGCACGCCGCCCTGGCCCCGGCTGTCGGCCCGGATCCCGGCGCGCCGGATCCGCGGCGTGTTCGCCGCCGACGTCAGGTGCACGAACATCGCCATGGGGCGGATGGTAGTGCTCCGTCCGGCTCCGGTTCGACGGCTTTTCGGCGGCCCCTGGCTAGGGGCGACCGGCGCGACGGCTGATCAGGACGGCCAGGCCGTCCAGGATCCGGTCCAGGCCGAAGTCCAGCGCCCGGTCGTGTCCGCCGGGCTCGGCCATCGCGGCGGCCACGGCGGGGTAGCGGTCGGCGTGCCGGTGCACCACGGTGCCGAGGGCGGCGAGGAACTCGGCCTCGGGGGAGCCGTCCGGCCCGGCCGCGCGGGCCTGTTCGGCGATGGTCCGCACATGCCCGGCGAGCAGCACGGCGGCGTCCATCCGCTCGGCGCCGCTCAGGCCGTGGCCGTCGAGCGCGGCCACCACCCGCTCCAGCCAGGCGAGTTCCCGGGGGCCGGGCACCCGGGGGCCGAGGGTGGCGTCCAGCAGCCACGGGTGTCGGATGAAGGAAGCGGCCAAGTGCTGGGCCCAGGCGGTGAGTTGCTCCCGCCAGTCGAGTCCTTCGGTGGTCGCGGGGGGTTCGGCGAGGGCCGACTCGACCATCAGCGCGACCAGTTCGGCCTTGCCGGGGACGTAGCGGTAGAGCGACATCTTGGTGTGGTCGAGCAGCCCGGCCACCTTCTGCATGGAGACCGCGGCCAGGCCCTCCGCGTCCGCCACCTCGACGCCCGCGGCGGCGATCCGCTCCAGGCTGAGGCTCGGCTTCGGGCCGCGGGTCGGGCGGGTGGGCCCGTCCCAGAGCAGCCGCACCGTGTCGTCCGCAGCCTGGCCCATCGTCCGCTCCCGTTCCGAGTCGCCCGCCGGTGGTCGCCCGCCGGGGGTTGCCGCATCCATCAACTGTGTCTACCGTACACAGCAATGAATAGTGTCCGGTGGACACAGTTTTCCGATCTCCGATGGAGGGGGTTTCCATGAGCGCTTCCACGCGTACCAGGGTGCTGATCTCGGGCGCGAGCATCGCCGGCCCGGCCCTGGCCCACTGGCTGGGCCGGTACGGCTTCGAGGTCACCGTCGTCGAGCTCGCCCCGGCGCTGCGCGGCGGCGGGCAGAACGTCGACTTCCGCGGGCCCACCCACCTCACCGTGCTGGAACGGATGGGCGTGCTGGAGGAGCTGCGCGCCCTCGACACCGGTGGCAGCCCGATCACCTTCGTCGACCAGGACGGGCGCCGACTGCTGCACCTGCCCGCCGACTTCGCCGGCGGCGAGCTGGAGATCCCGCGCGGGGAGCTGGCCCGACTGCTGTACCGGCACAGCGGGTCCCGCGCCGAGTACGTCTTCGGTGACTCGGTCGCGGCCCTGGAGCAGACGCCGAGCGGCGTGCGGGTCGCCTTCCGGCACGGTGCACCGCGCGAGTTCGACCTGGTGATCGGCGCCGACGGGCTGCACTCCACGGTGCGACGGTTCGCCTTCGGCCCCGAGCAGCGGTACGTCCGTCACCTCGGCTACTACGCGGCCACCTGGCAGCTGCCCAACGACGACGGGCTGCCGACCGACGGGACGGCCCTGAACGTCCCCGGCCGACTGATGTCCGTCGGCGCCGACCACCGCGATCCGACCAGGGCGGGCGCCTTCTGCCTCTTCGCCTCGCCCGAACTGCGCTACGACCGGCACGACCCCGGGCAGCAGAAGGCGCTGGTCCGGCAGGCCTTCGCCGGACTCGGCTGGCGGGTGCCGGACCTGCTGCGGAGTCTGGACGCCGCGCCCGAGCTGTACTTCGACTCGATCAGCCGCGCCGACGTGCCCGGCTGGTCCACCGGCCGGATCGCCCTGCTCGGCGACGCCGCCTGCGGCGCCACCATCGGCGGGATGGGCACCGGGACGGCGGTGGTCGCGGCGTACGTCCTCGCGGGCGAGCTGGCGCTGGCCGACGGCGACCACCGGGCGGCCTTCGCCCGGTACGAGGAGCTGCTGCGTGGCTACGCCCGGGGCTGTCAGAAGGGCGGCGACCGAACCGGGCCGTTCCTGGCGCCGCGCACCCGCGTCGGGTTGCGGCTGCGCGACGGGCTGCTCAACCGGCGGTGGGTGCTGGACCGGATGCTGGCGCTGGGCAAGCAGGTGTCCAGCGTCGAACTGCCGGACTACCGGGCGCTGCTCAGTGCGGTGGGGTGATCCGGTTCCCGTTCTCCAGCACCGCCTCGACCTGGACGGTGGACCGGGCGGGCCGCTCCACCGCGAGGGTGCGGTCCGGGGTCGGGCGGTCGGCGGACCAGTCCGGGCCCTTGGCGGTGAGCCGGGCGACCCGGCGGCTGCCCGCCGCGAGCAGGTAGTCGGGGCCCTGCGGGGAGTGCCACCAGGTCCAGGCCACGGTGTCCTGCTCGAACCGGCTGCACGCGCGGCCCGGGCCGCCGCCGGTGCGCTGCGGGCCCCGGGCGGTCGGCAGCAGGACGGCGGTGGCCGCGCTGCCCTCGCCCGTCCAGCGGTCGGCGCGCAGGCAGAACCAGGCGGCCGAGCCGGCGTTCTGCGGCAGCGGCTGCACCGCGAAGGCCCACAGGTTCAGCTGTTTGACGCCCGGGGTGCCGTCCGGCACCGCGCAGCCCGCCCGGGCCCACGCCTGGAGGGCGTCCGGGCCGGTCGCCTCGTGCGGTTCGCGGGCGGGCTGGTTGCGGTCCGGGGGCGGGGTGTAGGTGAGGTGGGCCGGGAGCAGGCCGCCCAGGTCGGCGAGGACGAAGGCGTGCTTCTCGGCGATCACCGGGGAGGAGTGCAGCTGCAGCACGGTGGCGCCCCGGCAGTCCGCGAGCCCGCCGCCCGGGGTGGCCGGGGTGATCCCGTCGGGGTGGTCCAGCGGACGGGCGGCCGCGTCGGGCTGGTCGATCCGGCGGGTCTCGGCGGTCTCCACCCAGGGCGCCAGCAGGTAGCGGACCGCGGTGCCCTGACGGCCCAGCACCACCGCGCCCGCCGTGGTCGGGCCCGAGGAGTCGGCCCGGGCGAGGTCCAGTCCGCCACCGCTCCCGTCGGTGTACCGGGCGATCCGGCGGCCGTCGTAGAGCACCGCCACGCCGGTGCCGTCCACCGTCCCGGCGAACAGCAGCTGTGGCGGGGTCGCGGGCGGGGCGGAGTCGGTGCCCGGTTCGGCGTGGGTCCGCGGGCCCGGCTGGGCCCAGGCGGCCAGGGCGCGGCCGAGCAGCGCACCGTCCTCGCGCCGGTCGCCGCGGGCGGGCCAGGCGGTGAAGTCGATCCGCGCCGTGTGCTCCCAGGCGTCCGGCGCGACCCGGACCAGGCGGGCCGGGTCGGCGGGGTCGGCCGGGGCGTCCGCGGACCGTTCGGCCGGCCGCGGGGCGGCGCCCACCGGACCGGAACCGCCGCCCAGCACCGCCGCCGTGGTGGTCAGTCCGAGCAGCCCGGCCGCCAGTGCGGCGGTCAGCGTGCGGCGGCGGCGCAGCAGGTCGGTGGGCTGCACCCGGACCGCGCACGGGTCGAAGGCGGACAGCTCGGGATCCGGCCCGGCCGGGACCCCGGCCGCCGCCGCGACCGCCTTGGCCGGCCGGGCCACCCCGGCCTCCCGCAGCACCTGCTCCGCCCCGGGCCCGTCCAGTCCCTCCACCTCGCGCAGCGCGAAGGCCGCCCGGGCCGGGGCGTCCAGGCCGGCGAGCGCGTGGTCCAGCGCCGCGTCCTGCTCGCCGCCGTGCGGGGTGAACAGCCGCAGGCCCCAGACCCGGGGTGCCAGCAGCCGTGCGGCCGGGTGCGCCCGCAGGGCGGCGCGCAGCACCCGCAGGCGCAGCGCGGCGTAGCCGGGGTCGGTGGTGGCGCTCCCGTCGGCCTGGCCGGTCTGGCCGATCCGGGCGGTCTGGCCGGTGTGGCCGGCCTGGTCGGCCTCGGGGCCGGAGGGCCGGTCGGCGCGGGTCCAGCGGAACGGCAGGGCGCGCTGGACCGCGGCGTGGGCGGCGAGCACCCGGCTGTGCCGGTCCCGGTCGGCGGGCAGGGCCAGGTAGGCCAGCCGGACCAGCCTGCGGTAGTGGCGCACCAGCGTGGCCTCCGCCTCCGCCACCGGGCGCGCCGTCGGTGCCGCGCCCGCCGTCCGTCCTGCCAACGGGCCCTCCCAGTGCCTGCGTGCTGTCGTGGTGGACGGTCCAACGAGTCGATCATGTGATGGTTGCGCCGTCCGGGGGAGCGGGCGCGTGGCGGGGGGCGCGGCGCCGTCGGTCCGCTCCAGCCCGCTCCGGCCCGACGGGCGGCCCCGGTCCGCGCGGGCGGCCCGGGCGTCGGAGGAGTGTTCGCAGGTCAGGGCCTTTGGTCCCACCCGTTCGGCCCCTTGGCCCCTGGCGGTTCGTCCGGCCGGAGGCCATCCTGCGGGTACCGGCCGGGACGATCCGCGCCCGATCAGACCAGCATCGTTGGACGAGGTGAACCGGCGTGCGGCATGCCACCGTCGAAACTGTGATGACCACTCCCGTGGTCCGGATCGCGCCCGAGACCGGCTTCCGGGAGATCGTCGCGCTGCTGACCGAGTACGACATCACCGGAGTGCCGGTGGTGGACCCGGAGGGGCGCCCGCTCGGGCTGGTGTCGGAGGCGGACCTGCTGCGCACGCTGGCCGCCCAGGAGGACCCGGGCAGTCTGCTCCCGGCGCCGGAGTCCGCGCAGGCCGGGCCGGGCGGCGAGGTCACGGCGGCGGAGCTGATGACCGCCCAGCCGGTGTGCACCACGCCCGACAGCAGCGTGGTCGCGGCGGCCCGGCTGATGAGCCGGCACGGGCTGAAGCGGCTGCCGGTGCTGGACGAGGAGGGGCGGGTGATCGGCATGGTGAGCCGGGGCGACCTGCTGCGGGTGTTCCTGCGCGAGGACCGGATCATCCGGCGGGAGATCGTCGAGGAGGTGCTCGGCCGGATCGACGGGGTCAGCCCGGCGGAGATCGGCGTGGAGGTCGACCAGGGCCGGGTGGTGCTCAGCGGCACCGTCCCCGAGGCGCACCTGGTGCCGATCGTGCTCAACCTGTGCCGCTCGGTGGACGGGGTGGTCTCGGTGACCGACCGGCTCCAGGCGGGGGACGCCACCTCCCCGGTCGGCTGAGCGCGGGCGTCACGGAACCGCGGACGCGAGCAGCCCGATCGGGAACCTGTGCACGGCTTCTCCGCTCGCGTCCGCTCCCGCTCAGCAGGTCCTGTCCGGGTGGTCATGGGTGATGGCGCAGATCATCGCCGCGGCCCGGCCGTTGTGCGGGTACCTGCGTCCGAGCTCCTCCTTGAACTCCTTCCACTGGCGCTCGATGTCCTTGACGGCGAGGTCGTGGGCGTGGTCGAAGTTGTGGTCGACGGTCGACCGCGGGCTGTCCTTGGTGTCCTTGTTCAGCACCCCGTCGTGGGTGACGCGGTTCGCGCAGTCGGAGACCCTGCCGCTGTGGTCGCGGTCCGGGTAGCAGCCGGTCGCCAGGTCGTGCGGGATGTGGCCGGTGGCGTCCTTGACCCAGTCCGCGCGGCTCATGCCGCTGTAGCGGCTGATGGAGAAGAACGCGGGCAGGTCGGTCCGGCCGAGCCCGGGCGGGTTCTTGACGCCGACGGCCCCCGGGCCGGTCCGGTCGACCCAGTTGCTGTGGGCGTAGAAGTCCTCGATCTGGTGCCAGCCGCGGCCCAGGTCCTCCAGCACCTCGCACTTGGCCCGTCCCGGGCGGTCGTTCCACGTGCAGGCCGGGGAGATGGCGGTCTGGGCGCCGACCACGTGCCCGTTCGCGTCGACCAGCCGGTCCGCGGCGGCGACGGCCCGCTTGACGTGGTCGATCGAGCTCCCGACGCAGTCGATGATCTCGGCGTCGGCCTGCGCGCGGGTGCGGGGGTAGTGGCCGTCGTACCGGGGGTCCAGGTAGTCGGCGTTGTCGCAGTGGAGTTCGCCGATGCCGAAATACTCGCCGTGGTCGTTGGCGACGATCGCGCCCGTGGTGCCGTCCGCCATCGCCGTCAGCGAGGCGGGGTGCCAGCCCCCGGCCCCCAGGGCGGCCCGGGTGATCTGCTCGTGGTTCCCCCCGCTGAAGGCCTGGGCCGGCGTCGCGGTGGCGAGGACGGAACAGAGCAGGGTGAGGCAGGCGGCGCCGGGAGCGAGCAGGCGCTGCCGGCGGGACGCGGAGGTGCGGCTCATGAGGTCTCCGGAGGGTGTGCGGTGGGCAGCCCCGGCGGGCGGGCGACGGGGCACGGCATCCCGTCCGTCCGCGTGCAGGCCAGGGCGAGGTGGTCTGACGGACCGTCAGTACACCTGCGGTTCGTACGCTAGTCGTCGCGCCCGCCGCCCGAAAGGCCGCCCCCTGTGCCGCCGTTCACGCCGTCCTGGGTGTCGCCGGTCCGCCGCGGTGGTGCGGGTCGCGGGAACCCCTTCGCATACTGCGGAGCGTATCGGGTAACTCACTCTGTGTGCCCGGTGGTTCGGACTGCCGGGGCCCCGGAGCATTGCGGAGGCGGCCGTGGCAGTCGTGTTCGACGCGGACTTCACTTCGACCAGGCAGTGGATCGCCGGGCGCAGCAGTGCGTACCCGCGGATGGGACCGACCAACCGGAGCGACCACAAGCTCGACTACCTGAGCCACGACTACTGCCCCGGCGGGGTGTTCAGTGCGGTGCGGCGGCGCACCGGCGGGCTCTGGACGTGCAACCTGCTGACCACCGAGGGCAGTCCGGAGGCCTTCCAGGTGCGGACCGGGGACGCGGTGTCGGCCCAGGTCACGCTGCCCGTCGACTCGGGCGCCTGGCCGGCGATCTGGACCTGGCGGGACGGCGGCAACGAGGTGGACCTCTTCGAGTACCACCCCGACAACCCGGACCTGCTGGAGATCTCCAACCACGTGCGGGGCGGCTTCCGCTACTGGCACGGCGGCGCCGCCGGGATCGGCCTGGGCGCGAGCTTCGCCCTGCGGGTGGTGCTCGGCGCGCACTCGGTGGACTGGTACGTCGAGGACGAGCTGGTCTACGCGGACCTGCACGGGGTCGGGCCCGGCTGGCACGCCTACCTGATCGTCAACCTGTCGGTGGCGGACGGGACGTACCACGACCGGCCGGCCTTCGACGGGCCGGACCGGCTGAGCTGGGTCTGCGACAGCCTGACGGTCGAGCGCTGACCCGACCGGTCCGGCTTCGGTCGGGTTCGGTCGGGTTCAGTCCGACCGCAGGGTGTGCAGGGCTTCGAAGGTGCGACGGGGCCGGGCTACGGCGCGTAGGTGGCGGTGATCGGGCCGCCCCGGTTGGAGCGCTGGAACCAGACCGTCCGGCGGTGCGGTCCGATGTGGGCGGGGTCGGTGACGTACAGGTCGTCGTGCGGGGCGCGTTCGTTGCCGGGGGCCAGGGCGGCGTCCACGGCCCGGTCGGCGAGGGTGCGCAGCAGGGCGGCGGCGGTGGCCTCGGCGGCGCTGGGGGCGATGGCGAGGGCGGCCAGTTCGGCCCAGAGGGCGGTGGACACGTAGGCGATCGGGGAGTGGCCGAGGGCCGGCACCGGGCGTCCGTCGGGGTGGCGGTGGAGCAGTCCGGCCGCGACGAGCTGCTCGGGGGAGCGGTGGTCGTCGGGCTGGTGGTGGCTCATGGGCCGAAACGCTACCCCGGCCGGCGGGGCCGGGTTCGCAGGAACGTTTTCTCAGTCTTTCTTCACGGCCCTCCTCGGCCCTCTGGCCGGTCGCGGGCGCACGATGGTGATAAGGCGCTGACCTCGGCGGGCCCGGCGGGCCGGAGGAGGAGGACCTGATGAGGTACTGGCATGGGCACGGCTACGGGCCCGGTCACGGACCGGGCGGCTGGGGCCTCGCGGTGATGGCGATCGTCTCGCTGCTCGTGGTGGTGGTGCTGGTGCTCCTGGCCATCGCCCTGTTCCGGTACATCTCCCGTTCGCGGCGGCCGATCCCGCATACCCCCGGTGCCGCGGGCGTCGCGGGCGCCGGGCCGGGCGGGACGCACGGGTGGGGGCACGGGCCGACCCCGGAGCAGGTGCTCGCGGACCGGTTCGCGCGGGGCGAGATCGACGCGGCGGAGTACCGGCACCGGCTGGAGACGCTGCGCTCGCCGGGCGGTGGGCCGGGAGGCGATTCGAGTGAGCCGGGCGGTGGCTGACCGGGGCTGACCAAGGGAGACGGGTGGGGCCCGCCGCACGTGGGGTGCGGCGGGCCCCCGTCGTCCGGGCCTATTCGACGATCAGCTCGACCGGGATGTTGCCCCGGGTGGCGCGGGAGTACGGGCAGACCTCGTGCGCCTGCTTGACCAGCAGCTCGCCGGTCTCGCCCGCGAGCGAGTCGGGCAGCTCGACGCGCAGCACGACGGCCAGGCCGAAGCCGGCGCCGTCCTTGCCGATGGAGACCTCGGCGGTCACCGAGGCCTCGCCGGTGTCCACCTTGGCCTGCCGGCCGACCAGGCCGAGGGCGCTGGCGAAGCAGGCGGCGTAACCGGCCGCGAACAGCTGCTCGGGGTTGGTGCCCTGGCCGCTGCCACCGAGCGCGGGCGGCATCGCCAGGGGGAGGTCCAGCCGGCCGTCCGAGCTGACGGCGCGGCCCTCGCGGCCGTTGGCGGTGGCGGCGGCGGTGTAGATCGCGTCCATGGTGGGTCCCTTCGTGAGGCGCGGTCCGTGGTGCGGACGTGGAGCGCGCGGAGGCGGGCGAAGTCGCGGTGGGTCGGCGGCTGCCGCGCCCTTCCGGGTGGTCCGGCTGCCGACCGCTCCATAAGTAGAGCACGCCATTCAATTGCGCACAACTCAATCGTGTGACTTCGATCGGTACCATGGGGTCATGACCACGCCCCCCGGCATGGCGGACGAGCAACTGCTCCGCCTGGACCAGCAGATCTGCTTCTCGCTCAACGCCGCCGCGCGCTCCTTCGGCGGCGTCTACCGGGTCCTGCTCCGGGACCTCGGGCTCACCTATCCGCAGTACCTGGTGATGCTGGTGCTGTGGGAGGACGGCGACCTGCCCGTCAAGCGGATCGGCGAGCGGCTGCGCCTCGACTCCGGCACCCTCTCCCCGCTGCTCAAGCGGCTGGAGGCGGCCGGGCTGGTGCGCCGCGAGCGCAGCCCGGAGGACGAGCGCTCGGTCACCGTCAGCCTCACCGCCGAGGGGTCGGCGCTGCGCGCGCGGGCCGGCCAGGTGCCGCGCCGACTGCTCGCGGCCACCGGGCTGCCGGTCGAGGACCTCGCCGCGCTGCGGGTGCTGCTGGAGCGGGTGACCGGCGCGCTGGACTCGGCGCAGGTGGAACCGGCCCCGTAGGGCCGCCGGTTCCCGCGGAGTGGGCGCCGTAGGGCCACCGGTTCCCGCGGAGTGGGCGTCGGGCTTGTCAAGCCCGACGCCCGGTCAAGTGTGATCTGGGTCACTCCTTGACGGCCGGGTGGTCGCCCCTGCCCTCGAACGGGCAGGTCAGCGGGGTTGTTCGAAAGTGAACGGAAACGTTTCCAATTGTCCGCCCGATCCGGTCAACAACCCGGCCCTTCCGGACGGTTACACCACGAGCCCGCAAAGGGCCGTCGGCGTGCCACCCGGTGGGCCGGCCAGCTGACCCAGGAAGGGGGCGCGTGTGGACACTCCCGGGCCGGGCGAGGAGCGGAGCCTGCGGGCGGACCCGCTCGACGACCTGCCGAACGACTTCGAGGCGTTCTTCACCCGTGAGAACACCGGCTACCTCCGCTACGCCCAGCAGCGGCTGCGCCACCGCGAGGACGCCCAGGACGCGGTGCAGAACGCCGGTACCACGCTCTACCGGAACTGGCGCCGCGCCCTGGCCAGCGAGGACCCGCAGGCCTTCGCCTTCAAGATCGTCAAGGATGCGGTGGTCGACGTGCTGCGCGAACGCCGGCGCACCGAGCGCAAACGGCTGCGGGTGATCGCCCAGCGCCGCCCCGACACCAGCCAGGACGAGCTGGAGGAACTCGCCGAACTGGACGCCCTGGACTGGGCCATGGACGAGCTGGCCCGTGCCGCGCCGGTCCAGGCCGACGTGGTCCGGCTGCGCCAGGCGGGCCTGTCCTACCCCGACATCGGCCGGACCCTCGGCATCGCGCACACCACCGCCCGCACCTACTACAGCCTCGGGCGGCGCCACCTGGAGTACCTGCTGGAACATCCGGACGACGGGCGGGCGACATGAGGGTCACCGAACTGC
Source organism: Kitasatospora sp. NPDC089509 (assembly GCF_044749365.1). Taxonomy (NCBI): domain Bacteria; kingdom Bacillati; phylum Actinomycetota; class Actinomycetes; order Kitasatosporales; family Streptomycetaceae; genus Kitasatospora; species Kitasatospora sp. NPDC089509. Next base: position 524,238 of record NZ_JBIVHS010000002.1, read on the forward strand.
TGCGCGCGCACGCCGCCGAGCTGGACCAGGACTTCCCCGGCCACGACCCGGCGGACTTCACCCGCCGACTGGCCGAGCGGCTGGTCGCCGCCCGGCGGGCCGCCCCGACCGGGCGCGAGCGTCCGGCCCGGCCGCCCGCCGTCGCCCGGCCGCCGCACGCCCCGGCGGCCGGTGACCACGCCCGGACCGGGGGCCGGTCCGAACTCCGGCGCGACCTGCGCCACCTGTGTGCCGGGGTGGCGGGCGCGGTGGAACCCGGCGAACTGGCCCTGGACCTCGAACTCGCCGAGAAGGCCGCCTTCCGGACCCTCGGCTGCCTGCTCTACGGCCTGGGCCGCACGGCCGACGGGGTCTTCTGGTGGCGGATCGCCGCCCAGTACGGGGACCCGCTGGCCGTCCACTGCCTGGCGGTGCACTACGCCGCCGAGGGCGAGCGGCACGACGCGGCGCGCTGGGCCGCCGAGGCCGAGGACCTCAGCGGTCCGGGCCGGCTTCCGGAGGTCGCCCCGGCGGCCCGGCCGGGGCGGGTCGCCGAACTGGCCCGGCTGCTCGCGGAGGGGTACGACGGGGAGATCCTGCTGACCCTCCAGGGAGCGGTGGCGGCCCGGCCCGGGGCCGATCCGGGGCGGTTGGGCGTGCGGGCGGTGCGGGGGCGGGGGGTGGTGCGGATCCGCTGAGGGGGCGGGCCGGTCCGGATGGCGCCGGTCGGGTGAGTCCGGTCAGCTGAGGCCGGTCAGGGCGCTGCCGAGGTAGTCGGCGCCGAGCACCAGCGGGACGGCGGTGGTGATCGCCGCGTGGTGCGCGGCCGCCCAGGCGCGCCACTCGCCCAGGGCGTGGACCGAACGGTCGGCGCCGCGCAGCCGGACGGCCAGCGGCAGGAGGGTGCCCAGTGAGCCGATCAGCACCAGCAGGGCGGCGGCCAGGGCCCTCGCCCCGGGGCCGGACGGTGCGGCGGCGATCGAGGCGGCCCCGCCGACGGCTGCGAGCAGGGTGCGGGGACGGGCCACCACCAGGGCCGCGGCGAGCCCCGCCGACCGGGCCGGGGTGAGACGGTCGATCCCCAGCAGCCAGGTCGGCGGCGCGGTGACGTGTCCGGGGCGGGGGCGGTCGCGCCACTGCCGGGCGGCCAGCAGGACCAGCGCGGCGCCGAGGCCGAGCTTCAGCCAGTCCGCCCAGGTCGGTCGCCCGCCCGTCGGGGCCAGTGCGCCGCCCGCCACCAGCACGAGCGCCGTGACCGCCGCCAGGCCGAACACCCAGCCGGCCGTGAAGGCCACCCCGTTGGCCCGGCCGCGCGGCGGGGCGAGGATCAGCAGCACGGCGATCAGCGGCAGCGGGCTGAGTGCGACCGCCACCGCCGAGGCCAGCATCGGGCCGATCGCCTCACCCATCCCCGGACCTGCCTTCCCGTCGCCGGGTGCCGTCCGCCATTCAGCTACCGCCGGGGGCGGAGCGCACGGCCGGCTCCGCCGTTCGGGTGACGTGTGGGTGGAGGGAGAGACGGCCGGGGGCCGCCGCACCACGACGGTGCGACGGCCCCCGGCCCGGACGAGTCGGTCGGCGCCCGGTCAGTCGGTGCCGGACTCCATCGCCGCGAGGTCGAGCGCGGTGGGCTCCGCCTCGTGGCCGCTGCCCGCGGCGATCGGCGCGGCGCCGCCCGGGGAGAGCTCGCCGATCAGACCGCTCCACTGCGCCAGCTGGCCGTGACCCGCGTACTGCTCCAGCTTGCTGCGGGAGTCGGCGATGTCCAGGTTGCGCATGGTCAGCTGGCCGATCCGGTCGTCCGGGACGAAGGCGGCGTCGACGCTGCGCTCCATCGACAGCTTCTCCGGGTGGTAGCTGAAGTTCGGGCCCTGGGTGTCGATCACCGAGTAGTCCTGGCCGCGCCGCAGCCGGAGCGTGACGTTGCCGGTGACGGCCTGGCCGACCCACTTCTGGAGGCTGTCGCGGAGCATCAGCGCCTGCGGGTCGAACCAGCGGCCCTCGTACATCAGCCGACCGAGGCGCCGGCCCTGGGTGTGGTAGGTGGCGGTGGTGTCCTCGTTGTGGATCGCGTTCAGGAGGCGCTCGTAGGCGATGTGCAGCAGCGCCATGCCCGGGGCCTCGTAGATGCCGCGGCTCTTGGCCTCGATGATCCGGTTCTCGATCTGGTCCGACATGCCGAGGCCGTGCCGGCCGCCGATCAGGTTGGCCTCGTGCACCAGCGCGACGGCGTCGCCGAACTCACGGCCGTTGATCCGGACCGGCCGGCCGAACTCGAAGTCGACGGTGACGTCCTCGGTCTGGATCTCCACGGCCGGGTCCCAGAAGGCGACGCCCATGATCGGGGCGACGATCTCCATCGAGGTGTCCAGGTACTCCAGCCGCTTGGCCTCGTGGGTGGCGCCCCAGATGTTGGCGTCGGTGGAGTAGGCCTTCTCGGCGGAGTCCCGGTAGGGCAGGTCGCGCTCGGCCAGCCACTCGGACATCTCCTTGCGGCCGCCGAGCTGGTCGACGAAGTCCTGGTCCAGCCACGGCTTGTAGATCCGCAGGTTGGGGTTGGCCAGCAGGCCGTAGCGGTAGAACCGCTCGATGTCGTTGCCCTTGTAGGTGGAACCGTCGCCCCAGATGGAGACGCCGTCCTCCTGCATGGCCCGGACCAGCAGGGTGCCGGTCACGGCGCGGCCGAGCGGGGTGGTGTTGAAGTAGGTCTGCCCGGCGGAGCGGATGTGGAAGGCGCCGCAGGCCAGGGCGGCCAGGCCCTCCTCGACCAGCGGTGCCCGGCAGTCGATCAGGCGGGCCTGCTCGGCGCCGTAGGCACGGCCACGGGCCGGGACGTCGGCGAGGTTCGGCTCGTCGTACTGGCCGATGTCGGCCGTGTAGGCGTACGGGACGGCACCGTGCTCGCGCATCCACGCGACCGCCACGGAGGTGTCCAACCCGCCGGAGAATGCGATGCCGATCCGTTCACCGACCGGCAGCTTGCTCAAGACCTTCGACATGATTGCACCCTTGACCCACCCGCTCGTGCGGGCTCCTGATTTAGCGACGTGTGAGGGGGTTCGGTCTGTTTCATCCGATGCCCGCACTCTGGCATACATTTGCAGAGTACCGCAAGAGCATACGAACGCGTTGGCCGGGGTGGTGGCTGCCGGCGGCGGCCCCGGGGGAGCCTGTCGGGCGTCAACTCCATTGGCCGGGGCCGGATTTGCGGCGGCGCCCGGGCGGGGTTTCGGTGGGGGACGCGACGGGCCGGGCTCCCGGGGGAGTCCGGCCCTGAAGGCGGCGACTGGTCGTGCGGGGGTCAGGAGTTGCGGGGGTGAGGAGTTGTGGCGGTCGGGAGTTGCGGCGGTCGGGACCTACGGGGGTCAGGCCTTGCGGCCGACGCCCGCGTACATCCAGCGGGTGGAGCCCGCGGTCGACCCGTCCGGGCGCCAGAGCGGGACGAAGTCCACGCCCGGTTCCACCGGCTCCCAGCCCGCGAGGAACGCCTCCACCTCGGCGCGGCCGCGGAGCCGGATGTGCGTGTCGGTGTCGTCCCAGGTCTTGGCGACCTCGGCGGCACGCTGCGGGTTGCCCTCGGCGGTGCTGTGCGAGAGCAGCAGGTAGCTGCCCGGGGCGAGCCGCTCGTGGACGGCCCGGACGGCCGCGGCGGCCTGGTCGTCGTCGAGGAAGTGCAGCACGGCGACCAGCAGTACGGCGACCGGCCGGGACAGGTCGATCAGCTCGCGCAGGGCGGGCCGGTCGAGCAGCTCGTCGAGGTCGCGCAGATCGCCGGTCAGCACGGTCGTGGAGTGGTTGTCCGCGAGCAGCGCCCGGCCGTGGGCGAGCACGATCGGGTCGTTGTCGATGTAGACCACCCGGGAGTCCGGGGCCAGCTCCTGGGCGACCTCGTGCACATTGCCCCGGGCGGGCAGGCCGGAGCCGATGTCGATGAACTGGCGGACCCCGGCGTCCACGCAGTGCCGGACGGCGCGGCGGAGGAAGGCGCGGTTCTCCCGAGCGGCCTGCGGGATGTCGGGCGCGGCGGCGATCGCGTGCTCGGCGGCGGCCCGGTCCGGCGGGAAGTTGTCCTTGCCGCCCAGCCAGTAGTCGTAGATCCGGGCCGGGTGGGGCCGGTGGGTCTGCAGCATCACCGGGTCCACGGAGCCGACCGGGGTGGTCGCCCCCGTCGCCTCCGTCGTACCGGTCGCGTCCGCCGCGTCCGCCGGGTCCGTGGTGTGGTCGAGCTCGGGCATCGGGTCCCCTCCGTTGGCCTGATCAACGGTCATCGACTGCTGACCGGAAGCCGGTTGATCACTTTCGCATCGTACCCGGCCCACCCGATTGGACGATCATCACCCTGCCCGCGGTTCACTACGCCGCCGGGCGCGTTCGCGCAGCCACGGTGTGTGGGCGGCGAGGGTGCCGAGTCCGAGGGCCACCAGGTGTCCGGCGTCGGCCAGTTGCTGGTCCGCCGCCCAGGCCCCGGCCAGCGCGAGCGCGAGGGCGGGCAGGCCGTACCGGCGCAGCCGGGGCGGGCCCAGGGCGAGCAGGCAGCCGACGGTGGCGACCAGCCCGTAGCTGATCCCGACGTCCCGCTCCCGGGACAGCGCGCCGGGGATCCGGGCGGTCAGCATCACCCACATGGCACCCTCGGTGATCAGGGTGGCGCCCAGGTGCCCGAAGACGAAGACCGCGCCGGCCCGGGCCGGGCCCCAGCGCCACTCGGCCAGGCCCAGGGCGAGGGCGACGGCGGCGATGCCGGCCCAGGCCGGGACCCCGTCGACCACCAGGCCGCTGGTGAACAGCGTCCACCACTTGCCCACCTCCATGTGGTGGACGTTGCTGCTGTTGTGGCGGACGAAGCGGGCCCGCCCGGCGTGGCCCTGGCTGGCGAGCCAGGAGGCCGTGAGGGTCAGCAGGAGGACGTAGACGCCGGTGAGCCGCAGGCGCAGGGCGGTTCTGCGGGTGCTCGACCGGAGGGCGGCCGTTCTGGACACCGGCTGCCGGGTGGTGGCGGTGTCGGTCGGTTTCGTCGCCCCGAGGCGGTCCGTCATCGTGGGTGGCGCCTTCGCTCTGCGGTTCCAGGTGCGGTTCCAGGTGCCCGGCGGCTCGATGGGCGGCCGGACAGCCAGCCTACGACAGTCCGGGGCCTCGGCCCTGTCGACCGAGGCCGGGGTGGGACGGGCGGAGCGGGGGCGGGGTGGGACCGGGGTGCGGTGGGGCCGGGTGCGGTGGGGCCGGGCGGGGCGGTCACCCGAACGGGTCGTGGCGGCGGCGGGGGGCCATCGCGCCGGGCGAGGGTGAGGGCGAGAGGGAGGGCGAGGGGACCGTCGAGGAGGCGCCGATGACCGGCAGCACCACCGGGGTGCCGGTGCCGCAGGAGCACCGGCGGCCGTGGTGGGCGCGCGCGGCCCGCGCGGTGTGGCGTTACGTCCGACGTGCCCCCGGCAGCTACCTCTGGCTGGCGATCCTGCTGGTCACCACCCAGGTGATCCGGCACGTCGACCCCGCGACGGCCGAGCGGATCCTGCAGCGCCGCTCGACCAACCTGCACCACCTCCAGGTCTCGCCGATCCGGGTGCTGGCGACCAGCGCGCTGTGGATCGACGGCGGCTGGCCGACCTACTTCGTGCTGTACAACCTCTTCCACGTGCCCGCCGAGCGCTGGCTGGGCACGCTGCGCTGGCTCTCGGTGGCGGTGCTGGCGCACGTCGGCGCGACCTACCTCAGCGAGGGCGTGCTCGGCTGGGCCATCCACCGCGGACTGGCCGCGCCGAAGGCGGTCTTCACGCTCGACTACGGCGTGAGCTACGCCCTGGCCGGGGTGGTCGCGGTGCTCACCTACCTGATCGTCCGGCCGTGGCGGTACCTGTACGCGGCGGGGGTGCTGGCCGTGTACGTCCTGGGGGTCCACCAGAGCCGGGACTACACCAGCGTCGGCCATCTGAGTGCGGCGCTGATCGGGTTCGCCTGCTACCCGATCACCCGGGACCGGCCGGGGTCCTTCGACCCGGTCGCCGCGGCGCGGGCGCTGCGGCGGCGGCCGGCCGGACGGTGACCGGCGTTTCGGGCCCCGGCCGGTCGGCGGGGTCGGTTCCGTGCGTCAGATCCACGGGGCCTTGCGGCCGCAGGTCGTCGGCCAGTCCGGGCCGGGGACGTTGGCGCACCACAGCTGGAGGTCGTCGGGGCCGGTGTCCCGTACGGTCAGGTTCTGGTTGATGCCGGCACAGGTGGCGACGGGCGAGTACCGGGGGCAGTGGCCGGTGGCGTCCTTGAGCAGGTGCGCACGCCGGGCGTCCAGGCCCATGTCCAGGACGCCCGGGTCGGTGGTCGGCATGTAGCGGTTGGCCGACCAGGAGCCGGCCATGGCGGCGAACAGGGCGATCGCGCAGACTCCGCCGGCGGTCATCCGGCGGATCGTCAGGAGGCTCGGTCCGCCGGATGTGCCGGGCGTGCCGGGCGTGCCGGGTGTGCCGCTGCCGGGGCGTGACAGCGTCCGGCTCCAGGCGGTCACGCGCTGGGCGGCCAGCATCAGGCCGAGTACCGCCAGCACGATCAGGCAGTACATGATGATCCAGGTCGTCCGCGGGTAGAGCTGCACCGCCTGGGTGCGCTCCAGCTGTGAGGCGAACCAGAAGCGGAGGAGCCAGGAACTGACCAGGACGGCGGTGACGGTCCGCACCAGGATGCCGCCCGAGCCGAGGCCGATCGCGAGTGCGGCCGCCGCGAGGACGAGCAGGGTGAAGGCGCTCTGCCCGGCCAACTCGCCGCTCAGGGGCCAGTTGTGGTACGTCTGCGTGCCGGGGCGATCGGACATCCAGCCCATCACGTAGGCGGGATCGACGTAGACCGTGATCATCGCGTAGCGGTCCTTGGTGGTCGCACCGAGCCGGACCAGCTGGTAGAGCAGCGGCGCGCCGACCAGCGCGGCGCTCGCCGCGGCCACCGCCAGGAAGAGCAGGGCCCGCTTCAGGCGCGCCGCGCCCTTCCGCCAGGGCAGCACGGATCCCGCCAGGACGAGCACACCCGGTGCGGCCCAGACGAACCAACCGGAGTACCAGAGGAACAGCAGGCCGATCGAGGCCCCGAGGGCGGTCGCCCGTGCCACGGCCGAGCGGGCCGACAGCTCGTGGGACCGGCGCAGTTCGCGGAAGCCGACGGCCAGGACCGGCAGCATGACCAGCATGGCGCCGTGGCTGTAGGGGCGGATCGGGTCGATGAAGAGCACCGCGGAGGGCACCGCGACGAGCAGGGCCCAGAAGGGGCGGAGCAGCAGCCGCCATGCCAGGTAGGTCATCGGGCCGGCCACGGCGGTGCACAGCACCTGGAGGTCCTTCATGGCGAACGCGACGCCGGCGACGCCGCCGTGGGCGCCGTGGAACAGCTTGCCCCACCCGACCAACAGGGCCGGGAAGAGCGGCGGGTAGACGCCCGGTAGGCCCTTGCCGCGGATCATGTCGTCGGCCATGCCCATCACGTTGCCCGGGTCGCCCTCCTGGCCTCCGAGGCCCCACGGGGTCCCGTTCAGCGCCACGACGACACCGCCGGCGACCAGACCGGTCCCGAGTCCCGCGAACACCGCGCAGCCCAGGCGGAGCACCAGCGGGTACCGCCCCGGAGCGGTCCGGTGCGCGACGTACAGCATGGCCGCGAGGACGGGAACGCCGATCACCGCAGCGCGCAGTTGGAGTGCGGCGAGGCCGCTCACCTGGCCGATCCGCACCAGGGGGTTCACGTCGATGCTGCGGGCCCAGAGCATGAAGCAGACGGCGGCGAGCAGGCTGACGACGGCCTCGGCCGGTGCCGTGGAGCGCTGCTGCGGGCCAGGGGTCTCCGCCGGGCCCGGCGGAGACGGGGTGCTCCGCTCGGGGGGCGGCTCGATGCTTCGAGGATCCGCTGGAGCGGCGGTCGGGCAAGTGGTCGCATCAGCCATTCGGTTGTGCTCTTTCGCCGTGCGTCCGCCGCACCCGATCGGAGGCGCCGGACCCGGTCCCCCCACCTGGATGTCGCAGTGGACAACGACGGGCGCGCCCCCGGGTCACGTGGCATCAGGGTGAGGCACCGGGTGGGGCCCGGCGGGGGAGTAGGCGGAGGTCAGGGCGCTCGGGCGATCAAACGGGCGAGGTCGGACCGGGGTGTCCGGGGCCTGGCGTCCTGCTCTGTCGGCCGGCTCACGGCGTCGGGGTCTCCACGGGCGGCGGTTGGGAGGAGTAGCGGGCGACGTAGGCGTTGAAGTGGGCGAGGTGGTAGACGGTGTCCTGGTGGACCAGTTCCATCGGCGGCGGGTCGGACACCAGCGCGTCGATCCGGTCCGGGCCGTCGGTGCGCACCTCCAGCCGGTGGCTGGTGTGGAACGCGGCGAACGCCCGGGCCTGCTCCGCCGTCCACAGCCCGCCGTCCTGCTCGAAGCCCGGCTCCGGGTGGGAGAGGGCGCGCAGCAGCGCGGGGCTGTGGACGGCGCGGACGCGGAAGTTCTCCAGGAAGCGGATCCTGGTGACGAGCGTGACGTAGCGCCGGCCGCCGCCCCGATGCCGCCCGACCACCACGGCGTTGCCGCGCGGGTGCCAGCGCGGCGGGGCGATCCACAGTTTGGCGCCGGGGCCGAAGTGCTTGAGCCCCTGGCGGATCTCCAGCCCGCCCTCGCCGTGCGCGGTCTCCCGGCAGACGTTGGCGACCACGCCGTATCCGAGCGGTTCGCCGGGCTGTTCGTTCGTCATGGCGGCTATCCTCGCGCAGACGTACCGACCCGGAGAACCGGTTTTCGAGGCCAGGGTTCCGGAACCGGAGGGGAGGGGTGGTCCGTGGAAGGGACGGTGGGTGCGGCGGGTGGGGTGGTCCGGCTGCCGGAGGGGTCGTGGTGGGACTGGGACGTGTACTCCTGGACCCCGGGTCGGCTGGTTCTGGCGGCGGGTCACGACCTCTGCTACCACCACGGCCTGGAGCTGGTCTTCGACGACCCGCTGTACGTCCGCTGCCCGGCGGCCTTCGCCGACCCGGTGTTCCGCGAGCCGACGCCCGAGGAACGCCGGCTGGTCGAGCGGCAGTGCGGAGAGGAGCCGGGGGCACTGGTGGCCTTCGAGGCGGACGGCTACGGCGTCGAGCCGACGAGCGGGCTGATCGCGGCCGGTGGCCTGGAGCTGCGGGTCGGATCGGTGGCGAGGTACCGGCCCGGGCGGGAATCCGATGGCAGTGCGGCGCCGCCCCGGCGATGATGCCCGCATGCGCACCTTCGAGGAACTGATCGCCGAGGCCGAGAGCGTGTCCGTGGACGGCTGGGACTTCTCCTGGCTGGAGGGCCGGGCCGTCGAGGAGCGCCCCTCCTGGGGCTACCAGCGGCTGCTGGCCGGGCGGCTGGGTACGGCGGGTGCGGCCCTGGACATCCAGACCGGCGGTGGCGAGGTGCTGGCGGGCGCCCTGCGACTGGGCGGTGGCGGGGGCCGCCCGCCGGTGCTGGCGGCCACCGAGTCCTGGCCTCCCAACCTGGCCCGGGCCACCCGGCTGCTGCAGCCGCTGGGCGCCGTGGTGGTCGCCGACCTGGACGAGCCGCCGCTGCCGTTCGCGGACGAGGCCTTCGACCTGGTCAGCAGTCGGCATCCGGTGCGGGCCTGGTGGACGGAGATCGCCCGGGTGCTGCGGCCCGGCGGCGCGTACGTCGCCCAGCACGTGGGCCCGGCCTCGGTCTTCGAGCTGGTCGAGTACTTCCTCGGACCGCAGCCCGGGGCGCGCGAGGCGCGGCGCCCCGAGGTGGAGGGCGCGCAGGCGCGGGCGGCCGGGCTGGAGGTGGTGGACCTTCGCTCCGAGCGGCTGCGGATGGAGTTCCGCGACATCGGTGCGGTGGTGTACTTCCTGCGCAAGGTGATCTGGATGGTCCCGGGCTTCACCGTCGCCGGTCACCTCGACCGGCTGCGCGAGCTGGACGCCCTGATCCGGGCGGAGGGGCCGTTCGTCGCCCATTCGGCCCGTTTCCTGATCGAGGCGCGGAAGCCGTAGCAGGCGCGGGGTGCCGTCGGGCTCGGCCGGGGGCGCGTCACAGGTGTGGGGGGAGGTCGCGGCGGGACGGGACGGAGAGTTTGCGCAAGGTCCTGGCCACGTGGTTCTCGACGGTTCTGGTGGACAGGTGGAGTTCTGCGGCGATCTGGCGGTTGGTCAGGCCGGTGGCCGCGAGTTCGGCGACCTCCCGTTCGCGGGGCGAGAGTCCGGGGTGGGCGGGCCGGCCGGAGCGTGGGGGTGTGGCGGCGCGCAGTTGGGAGCGGATGCGGGCGGCGTCGTGGGTGGCGCCGAGGTCGGTGAGCAGGCGGAGGGCGCCGGTCAGTCCGTCGAGGACGTCCCGGTCCGCGGCCCCGCCGTTTCCCGCTGCCGCGGCGCAGCGGGCCGCGGCCTCCGCCGCCAGGGCGGACAGGTACGGCCGGGGCAGGGCGGCGTAGGCGGCCGCGCCGGCGCGGTAGGCCGCCGCGGCGCCCGGGAGGTCCCCGTCGTGTTCGGCGAGCGTGGCGTGGCACCACTGCCGGGCGGCTGCCGCGAGGGGCAGGTGCGGGGTGGCGGGGGCGGTGCGGAGGTCCTCGGCCATCGCCCGGGCGGTGGCGGGGTCGCCCGCGGCCAGGACCGCGGTGACGGCCCAGGGCGCGAGTTCCGCCGCCCAGGCCCAGATGCCCTTGCTCCGTAGCCGGGCCCAGGCCTGGGTCGCGTGCGTCCGGGCGTCCTGGTGGTCGCCGCGGGCCAGGGCCAGGCGTACGAGCACGGTCGAGGAGAGCACCGCGACCGGTGCCAGCTGCTGGTCCGGGTGCGGGGCCGGGCCGCCGGCCAGCCAGGCCCGGGACTGCGACCATTCGCCCCGGGCGAGGCACAGCGAGGCGAGGACGGTCCGGGCCTCGTGGCCGAGCACCGGGGTCCGGGCGGTGTCCGCGACCAGTTCGGCGGCGCGGTCGGCGAGGCCGGTCCAGCGGCCGGTGGCCCAGTCGAGGAGGAGCCGGACGCTGCGGATGCCGTGGGCGACGTGGGGCCCGGCCCGGTGGCGTTCGGCCAGGGCCGCGCTGCGGTCGAGGAAGGCCCGGCTGTCCTCGTAGCGGCCGAGCCACAGGGTCGCGTCGGCGGCGTTGCACAGGGCGCGGGCCCGGTGGCCGGCCGAGGCGGCGCCCGCCGGGTCCTCGCCGTCGTGCGGTGACCGGGGCGGGAGTGCCCGCTCGGCCCCGGGGTCGTCGAGGGTCAGGAGCAGCGCGATGAGGTTGGCGTCGACGGCGGCCCGCAGGACGGGATCGGTGGTGGCGGCGACCGCGGCGAGGGCCCGCCGCGCGAAGTGCCGGTGTTCGGCGAGCGGGATGCCGGGCCAGTGCGGCATCGACATCGCGGCCATGACCCGTGCGGCGAGGCCGAGTTCGCCCGGGAGGGTGCCGGCGGTGCGGGCCAGCCGCAGCCAGCCGTCGTGGTCCGGTGCCGTCGGGGTGCACAGCGACAGCCCCTGGAGCACCCGGGCCTGGGCGCGCAGCGGCCCCGGCAGCCCCGGCGTGCGGGTGAGGGTGTCGAGCAGGGTGCTGGCGTCCCGGGGCGTGAGCCCGGCGACGTGGCGCAGGGCGGTGGTGGCGAGCCTGGCGCGGCCGGGGCCGGGGATCCGGCGGTCGACGAGCAACTCCTGGAGGAGCCGGGCGGCTTCGCGGTGCTCACCGGCGGCGGCATGGGCGCCGGTGGCGCGTTCGGCGGCCCGGACCAGGCCGCGCCGGACGCCGGCCGCGCGCAGGTGCCCGGCGACCTCCGGCCAGGGGACGTCGGTGCGCCGCCGCAGCACCTGGGCCGCCCGGTGGTGCAGGTCGAAGCGTTCGGCGGGGGGCAGACCGGCGGCCACGGCCCGGGCGGCGAGCGGTACGGGGAAGCCGTACCGACGGGGGTCGAGGTCCGTCAGCGCGGCGCTGGCGAGGGCCGCGAGGAGCCCGGTGCGGACCTCCCAGGCGGGCAGCCCGGTGAGGGCGGCCAGTTCGGCCTCGGAGGCCGGTCCGGCCAGCACCGCCGCGGCCCGCACCAGGCGCCGGGCGTCCGGTGGCAGGGCGGTGAGCCGGCCCAGCACGGTCTCCGACAGGCGCGGCGGGGCCTCCAGCGCCTCGATGTCGTCCGCCGTCGGCCCGTCCGGGGCCGTTTCCGCGAGGACGGGCAGGACGTCCACGAGCACCTGGGCGACTCCGCCGGTCACCGCGTACAGCCGCCCGATCACGGCCTCCGGGCACCGCTCGCCCAGGGCCCGTCCGATCAACTGCCGTGCCACCGGGGCGGGGAGCGGGCCGGTCCGTTCCCGGAGGACGGCGGTGCCGGGCGGGCAGTCGAGCGGCTCGCCCAGCGGGGGGCGGCCGGCCGGGAGGTCCTCGGGTCGCCAGGTCAGCACCAGGGCACGCCCGGTCGGGAGGGTGCGGGACAGCCGCCGGAGGCCGCGCCGGACGGGCTCGTCGGCGCGGTGGACGTCCTCCACGACCAGCAGGGTCGGGGCCGTGGACCGGGCCGCGGCGTCGAAGGCGCGCTGCGCCTCGTCCTCGGACAGCTCGGCGCAGGTGAGGGTCAGACAGGCGGATCCGGCCGGGCGTCGTCGGCGCAGGGCCTCCACGAGGTGCGACTTTCCGGTGCCCGCGGGCCCCTCGACCAGCAGGACCGTCGGGGGCCGGGCGGGGCCGGTGAGGGAGCCGTGGAGTACGGCCCGCCAGGCTTCGCCCATGCTTGCCTCCGCTCGTCCGGGGGGCGGGTCTCCACGGTGCCGGACGGAGCGTCGGTCAACCAGGCTCCGGTGCAGTGGAGTTGATTGAGTATGGGTAGTTCCGGCGGCCGGATTGTACGCCGCTGAGGTCTGGACCACGCTGATGGCCACCCGGCTCCGCCCGCCGGTCGCCGGAACCTCCACACTCCCGGTCACCGGAACCTCCACACCCCCGGTTCCTCCCGGCGGGCGGCGTCCGGCATTCCGTCAGGTCCCCCCACGCCTCTGGAGTGTCATGAACATGGCATCACTGTTCCGCTCGTCCCAGCTGAGGACCGCGGCCGCGGCCGTCGTCACGTGCGCCCTCGCGACCGCCGGCGCCGTGCTGGCCCCCGCTGCCCAGGCCTCCCCGGCCACGTCCCCGATCGCGTCCCTGGCCGCGTCCGTGGCCCGTGCCGAGCACCCGTCCACCCCGAAGGCCGACGCGCCCATGGGTGCCCCCGTCGCCGGCCGGGTCCTCGGCGAAGCCGGCATCAGGCCGCAGGACCGACCCGGCGTCCAGCGGTTCCGCGAGCTGCGCGCGGGTCTCGCGGCGCCGGACCGACCCTCGGTGGGCGCCGCCGGGCGCACGACCCCGGAGGGCGCGAACCTTGCCGAGCTGGCCCACCGCTGGTGGGGCACCGAGCTGGGCCCCAACGGCAACACCGGCTTCGACGGCGTGACCGCCACCCACACCCTCGACGCCTCGCTGCGCCTCAGCGGGGCCGACGACTTCCTCTACGCCCCCACCACCAAGGCGCGCGCCAGCTCCTGCATCGAGCTGGTCACCGTCCACACCCAGGCCAGCGCCCAGGTGTGGGCCTGGGACTGGTGCAACGCCGACCCCGCCCAACAGGTCGGCGCGACCGTCGACATCGACTCCGCCTTCCTCCAGAAGTACGGCAGCACCGTGAACGGCCGCTCCGCCTACACCGTCCGGATCCAGCTCACCGACGCCGGGGCCAACGCCTGGACCGCCTCGCTCTACAACGTCACCACCGGCACCTGGGACCCGTTCTTCACCAGCCAGGGCACCGACCAGACCACCCTCGCCTACGGCTGGGACATGTTCGAGTACTACTCCGACCAGACGGCCTCCGGATCCGTGGGCGTCTGCCAGGACCTCAGCGGACGGGTCGTCGAGACGACCGGGCTGAAGGTCCACGACCCCGCCACCGGTGCCTGGACCGACGCCGGGCCCGCGAATTCCACCGTCTTCCCCGACGCCACCATGAACCCCTCGGACTACTTCTGCCCCGGCATAGCCGGCCGGATGGCCGCGCCGTACAGCGCCTGGCAGGTGTCCGTCCGCTGACCCGGACGCGAACGCTGACGCGAACGCTGACGCGAACGCTGACGCGAACGCTGACGCGAACGCTGACGCGCGGGATCGCACCGGGGGCGGAAGGAGCCGGGTGCCAGCGTGGCGGCCGCCCCGGGTGGGGGTGGCCGCCACGCTGTGCGCGGGCCGTGCCGATGCCGTCCGGCCCCTTGTCAAAGGTTAGGGAGGTTTCCTAATTTGATGTCATGTCCGAGACATCACGGCACTCCCGGCGTTCCCTCCTGCGCGTCGGTGCGGCGGGCGGCGCGGCCTTCGCCGGCGGCCTCCTGCTGCCCGGAGCCGCCCGGGCCTCCGCCCCGCTCCCCACCGCCCTCGACAATCCGACCATCCCCGCACCCCGGAGCGAGCGGACCGCCGGGTCCGCGCTCCGGCCCTTCGGCCGGCACCTCGCCTTCGGTGCCGACCCGTCCCGTCAGGTCGTCGTCTCCTGGCAGGTGCCGGACGCGGTGACCGCCCCCTTCGTCCGGCTCGGCCTCCAGCCCGGCGACCTCGGCGCGCAGCTCCCCGCCGAAGTCCGCACCCTGGTCAGCCGACTCTCCTGGCAGCGCCCGGTCGAGGGCCAGTCCCTGGCCAAGCCCACCACCGTCACCCAGTACTACCTGCACGCGCAGGTGGACCAGCTGATCCCGGACACCACCTACTACTACGTCGTCGGCCACCAGGGGTACGACCCGGCCGGCCGGGCCGGCGGGTCCGGCGATGTGGCGAGCTTCCGCACCGCACCCGCCCCCGGGCGCGGCGCCGGGTTCACCTTCACGGCCTTCGGCGACCAGGGCATCGGGTCCGACGCCACCGCCACCGGCAACCTGATCGCCGGCCTCGACCCCGCCTTCCACCTCCACATGGGCGACCTGTCGTACGCCAACAGCGGCGGCAGCGGCACCACCGACGACGCGTACGACGCCCGCCTGTGGGACTCCTTCTTCGTCCAGAACGACCACGTCGCGGCGCGGACCCCGTGGATGGTGGCGGTCGGCAACCACGAGATGGAGCCGTGGTACGGGGACGACGGCTACGGCGGCGTCCGCGCCCGGTTCACGATGCCCGACAACGCCTGGAGCCGCTCGACGGGCATCTACTCCTGGCGCTACCAGAACGTCGGCCTGATCAGCCTCGACGGCAACGACGTCTGCTTCAACACCCCCGCCAACCTCGACCACACCAAGGGCAGACAGCGGAAGTGGCTGGACAGCCGGCTCGCCGCGCTGCGCGCGGACCCCGGCATCGACTTCATCGTCGTCTACCTGCACCAGTGCACGTACTCCACCTGCCACGACAACGGGGCCGAGCTCGGCGCGCAGCAGGACTGGGCCCCGCTGTTCGACGAGTACCAGGTGGACCTGGTGCTCAGCGGCCACAACCACGTCTACGAGCGGACCGACCCCATCCGGGCCGGAAGGGCCACCCGCACGGTCGCCTCCGGTGACACCGTCGACCCGGTGAAGGACGGCACCACGTACGTGGTCGCGGGCGGCGGTGGCGGCGGGCTCTACACGTTCCCGGCCTCCGACACCTACCTGGGGCACGAGACCCCGAACGACGACCCGGTGCCGATGGTGGTCTCCGAGCGGAGCGGCCACGAGCAGACCGTCGAGGTCACCTGGTCCAGGGTCCGTTACACCGGCTACTGCCTGGTGGCGGTCGACGTGACCCCCGCTGTCGCCGGCGGCGCACCGGCCCGGATGGAGGTGCGGTCCGTCACCGAGGACGGCACGGCCGTGGACCGGGTCACCGTGCAACGCGGCTGATGCCGTCCGGAGTCCGGGGCGGCGGTAGGCGGTGGCCGCCCCCCTGCGGCCTCGGCGATCTACGCTGTCACCGTTGCCCATGACGTTTCAGCGGCCCGGCGTCCCGGCGAGCCGGGGCCTTCCCGGTACCAGGACCGCTCCGGCCGCCGGCCGCCGGTGGAAGGGGGCAGTGCGATGGATGCCGCTGACAGCAGGACCAGGGCCGCGATCGAGGAGCACTGGCGGGCGTCGGAACGCGGGGACGGCGACGCCGAGCACGCCGTCTACGCGGCGGACGCGATCCTCGACTACCCCCAGTCGGGCGAACGGTTCCGGGGCCGTGCGGCGATCTCGGCGCAACGCGGCGGCCACCCCGCCGACCGGCACTTCACCGTCCACCGGATCACCGGCGGCGGGGACCTGTGGGTGAGCGAGTGCGTCATCACGTACGACGGGGTGCCCACCTACTCGGTGAGCATCATGGAATTCGCCGACGGGCAGGTGGTGCACGAGACGCAGTACTTCGCGGACGCCTTCGGTGCGCCCGAACGGCGGGCGGCGCTCGCGGAGCCGATGCCGGGCAGGACCATCACCGGGGCCTGACCCGCCGGGAGCCCTCCGGGGTGGTGGGGAGCACGGGCCCCGTCGCCACCCCGGAGGTCTGCGCGGTGACCGGCCCCGGCCGACGCCGGCGACGCCCGCGCTCGGCCCGGTCCGGTGGCCGGTCTAGTAGCCGGTGATGACGAACTGCTGGAACCCGGCGTACTGGCCGCTCTGGTCCTGGCAACCGAAGTCGCGCAGCCCGTAGTTGCTGTCGTCGATGCACTTGCCCGTCGCCACGCTCTGGAACACCGTGGTGTTGGGGGCCGAGCCCGGGATGGGCCAGAACTGCTGGAATCCGGCGTACTGGCCGCTCTGGTCCTGGCAACCGAAGTCGCGCAGCCCGTAGTTGCTGTCGTCGACGCACTTGCCCGTCGCCTTGTTCTGGATCACGACGGAACCGTTGGGCTGGACGAGGAGCAGGAACTGCTGGAAGGCCGCGTACTGGCCGTACGGGTCCTGACAGCCGAAGTCGCGCAGCCCGTAGTTGCTGTCGTCGACGCACTTGCCCGTCGCCACGCTCTTCAGCGTGTTGTAGCCGGTGTACGCACCCGGGCTGAGGTGCCGCGAAGCCGTCGTGTCGGCGGAGGCGGTGCCGCCGGCGAACACTGAACCGAGAAGTGCCGCGGCGCCGACCGCGGCGCCCATCCACTTGCGCATGTGACGATGTCCCCTCATCGAGATTGGCTGGCTCGGACCGACCGCGGCCGACGGGTCCTGCTCCGCCGCCTGCGGCCCGCGCAGCAGCCTGCCGGGTGCCGGCTCGGCGAGGAACGACGTTGACTGGACGTTGTCCTGACACTTCGTCGGCCGGTGCGGCGGCGTTTCCGACGAGGCCGCCGGGTATGCGGCGGCGGGGGTGCCGAACGGGCGTGACGACGGGGGCGGATGAGACCGGTGCGAGCGGTCAGGGGGTGGGCGCGGCGCCGAGCGGGACCCGCTCGTCAAGGGTGGCAGTGGGCCTGGTGTGCGGGGGCAGGGGCTTCGCCGCGGGGGCGGCCAGCTGCGGGTCGACGGTGAGGGCGGTGACGCCGAGCGGCTCGGTGAGGGCGCGCAGGGCGGGCTCGGCCAGGGTGATCCAGGGCTGGTCCGGGCCGAGGACGGCGGTGAGCCGCTCCTCGGAGGTGAAGGCGACCGCGGTCCGGTCGCCCAGCGCGGTACGGAAGACACGGGCCGTGTGGCCCAACGGGCCCGACCGGACGGGTACCAGGAGAGGTCCGGTCGGGTTGCGTTCGGACGGTTCCGGGTCCTCGGCGTACAGGCGCTGGCTCATGGTGTTCCTCCACGGGGATGCGGGCTGGCGGCGCACCCCGGGATCGCCGGGGTGCGCCACCGAGGCTATGCCCGCGAGCGGAGGGCGGGAGCGCCGTCCTGACGTCTCCCTGACTCCGGCCGGTCGGATCCTTATGGTCTGTTGACGATCGTGCCGGTCCTGGCGGTGCGGCCCGGAGGGGGTGCGGTCAGGTGACCGTCTCGTGCGGGCCCCAGAGGCCCTCCAGGGCCGTCCCGGCCTGGTCGGCCAGGGTCACCGCGACCAGGCGCGCCTGCCGGGAGGGCGCCGCGCCGGGGGTGGGCTGCATCAGGTAGCGGCCGATGTACTTCCCGTTCCCGAACAGTCGCAGTTCCACGTCCTCGTCGGGCAGGCCCAGCCGGTCGGCGTCCCACGGCTTGCGGGCGACGGTGACCGAGCCGTCGTGCTCCAGGCGCGGCGGGTGGCCCAGCAGTGAGCCGTACTCGAACCGGCAGCCGCGCAGTTGCAGCAGGTCGATCAGTTCGGCCTGGACGTGGTCGACCACGGTGAGGGCGGTGCCGGCGGTGCGGGCCAGCACGGTGGTGTCGTGGATCCGGGCCAGGTAGCCCGCGTCGGTGATCGCGACGACCTCGAAGTGTCTCGCCCTGGCCGCCAGTTGGGAGACGACCAGGCCGACGCAGAGCAGCAGCACCGCGGTGGTGAGGTCGCCGGACTTGCTGATCGAGAACCGCTCGTAGGGGCGGGTGAAGAAGAAGTCGAAGCCGGCGGCCGCCACCACCGCGGCCACCGCGCCGGCGCTCCGGCGGCCGAGGGCGGCCACCGCCACCACGACCACCACCAGCAGCAGGGCGACGTCGGTGCCGGCGATGCCGGCCCGCCACGGCAGCAGCACCGCGCAGAGGGCGAGCGGGGCGGCCACGGCCGCGAACAGCGGCAGCCGGGTCCGAGCGGTGAAACGGCGCATCGTACACCTCCTGATGTCCGGTGTAGCACTCCCGGGCTGGTGGGAAGGGGCCGTCGTCGGTCCCTTGGCGAATCCCTTGCGCGGCCGTTCGGGGGCCCGGCCGTTCCGGGGGACCCCGGCGTTCCGGTTCGGCGGCGAGTGGTGCGAAGGACGCGTCAAGACGGCGGCCGGACCCGTCAAGAAGGCGTATGGACGGGCCGGTGCGGGCCCGGTCGCACCTAGCGTGAGCTGCGAGGAAGCGGTTCGTCGCCCGGGCGTGGGGCCTGGCGGCGGACCGCTTCGCCGAGTCCCGACCCGGGCGGGTTCCCCCGGGGACGGTTCGGCGGCCTGTGAAACAGGGGGAGGGGGCGCGCGGCGATGCCAACGGGTACGTCGGGCGGTACCGCCGTCGTGGGGAAGCCGGTCGCGTCGGAGACGGCGCACCGGACGACGGCCGTACCGCTTCCCGTACCGCGCGCCCCCCGTCACCGGCTCCGGTGACCTGTCCGGCTCCCGTTCCTTCCGCCGCTTCCCGTCGCGCCCCCGGGCCGGCGCGGGAAGTCTCGCAAATTCCTTAGCCCCGCCGGTGGTTCGCTGGCTGTGCCGAGAGCGGACCGCGAGCAGTGGCTGAAGGGGAACGGATGTCCAAGCGAGCACTGATCACCGGGGTGACCGGCCAGGACGGGTCTTACCTGGCCGAGCACCTCATCTCCCTGGGGTACCAGGTGTGGGGCCTGAGTCGGGGGCAGGCCAACCCCCGGAAGGACCGGGTCAGTCGGCTGATCCCGGAACTGCGGTTCGTCGACGGCGACTTGATGGACCAGACCAGTCTGGTGTCCGCGGTCGACACGATCCAGCCGGACGAGGTGTACAACCTCGGGGCGATCTCCTTCGTGCCGATGTCCTGGCGTCAGCCGGAACTCGTCACCGAGGTCAACGGCACCGGCGTGCTGCGGGTGCTGGAGGCGATCCGGATGGTCAGCGGGATCAACAAGCCGGCCGCGACCGGCGGCGGGGACGGGCAGATCCGCTTCTACCAGGCCTCCAGCTCCGAGATGTTCGGCATGGTCGCGGAGACCCCGCAGCACGAGCACACCCGGTTCCACCCGCGCAGCCCGTACGGGGTGGTGAAGACCTACGGGCACTACATCACCCGCAACTACCGCGAGTCCTACGGGATGTACGGCGTCTCCGGGATCCTGTTCAACCACGAGTCGCCGCGCCGCGGTGCGGAGTTCGTGACCAGGAAGATCTCGCTCGCGGTCGCGCAGATCAAGCTCGGCCTCCAGGACCGGCTGCTGCTCGGCAACCTCGACGCCGTCCGCGACTGGGGCTTCGCCGGGGACTACGTCCGGGCGATGCACCTGATGCTCCAGCAGGACGAGCCGGGCGACTACATCATCGGGACCGGCCGGATGCACTCGGTGCGCGACGCGGCCCGGATCGCCTTCGCCTGCGTGGGCCTGGACTGGGAGGAGTACGTCGAGGTCGACCCCGCGCTGGTGCGGCCCGCCGAGGTGGAGACGCTCTGCGCGGACGCGCGGAACGCGCACCGCGTCCTGGGCTGGGAACCGACGGTCGACTTCCCCGAACTGATGCGGATGATGGTCGAGTCCGACCTCGAACAGGCCCGGCTGGCCCGCGACTACGGCGAGGTGCTGACCGGCGCCCGCTGGTGACGGCGGGCCCGGGCGACAGGGCGGTGGGGGACCGGGCGGTACAGCCCGGTCCCCCACCGCCCTACAGCCGTTCGGCGCCCGGGACGGCCGTCGGGCGGGAGAGCTCCAGGATCGCCAGCGCTATCCCGGCGCCCTGGTCGCCCAGCCGGGCCGCGTACCGGCGCAGCATCGCGTTCTCCTGGGCCAGGCTGGTGGTCGGCAACCCGGCCGCGCGGCGGCTCAGTTGGTGGCCGCGGGCCAGTCGGATCCGCTGGACCAGCTGAGCGATCAGCTGCTCGTCGAGCGCGCTCAACTCCTCCGCCGTGTCGTCCGCGGCGGCCTCGGTGGGCCACGGCGGTCTCGGCTGGTCCCCGTGCGGGACGGTTTCGGGCATGGCGGTCATCCTCGTCGACGTCGGTGGCCCGCGGCGCGCCCGACGGACCGCACCCAGGGCTCGCGCATCCGACGATCCAGCCGGAACGCCCGGCAATTCCCTAGAGTCCACGGCCCCGCCGCCCCGGGCGCCCTCGGCCGGACCGCGGGAGGAGACAGACCCTAGGGATTTCCCGTGCCCGCTCGATCGAGACTGATCGCCGAAGTGCGGGAATGCGAGCGCCGCGCGTGCGGAGCACGCGGGCCGTCCACAGCGGACCCCTGCCGTTCGCCGGTCCTCCAGATGGGTTGCGTCGATGATGGACAAGGAACAGAAGCTCCGGGACTACCTCAAGCGGGCCAGCGCGGACCTCCAGCGCTCCCGGCAGCGGGTGGACGAACTGGAGGCCGCCGCCCGGGAGCCGATCGCCATCGTCGGCATGAGCTGCCGCTTCCCCGGCGGGGTGGCGAGCCCCGAGGACCTCTGGGCGATGCTGGTCGCCGGCCGGGACGGCATCACCGGCCTGCCGGCCGACCGCGGCTGGGAGCTCGACCCGGCCGACGGCCCGACCGACGTCCGGGGAGGATTCCTGCGCGGCGCCGCCGACTTCGACCCCGGCTTCTTCGGGATCTCGCCCCGCGAGGCGCTGTCCATGGACCCGCAGCAGCGGGTCCTGCTGGAGACCGCCTGGGAGGCGTTCGAGCGGGCCGGCATCGACCCCACCGGGATCCGCGGCACCCGCACCGGCGTGTTCGTCGGCGCCATGCCGCAGGACTACCGCACCGGCCCCGACGACGACGTCCAGGGCTTCGTGCTGACCGGCAACGCCACCAGTGTGATCTCCGGCCGGCTCTCGTACGTCTTCGGCGCCGTCGGCCCCGCCGTCACCGTGGACACCGCCTGCTCCTCCTCGCTGGTCGCCCTGCACCTGGCCGCCCAGTCGCTGCGGGCGGGGGAGTGCGGGCTGGCGCTCGCCGCGGGCGTCACCGTGATGTCCACCCCCACCACCTTCGTCGAGTTCGCCCGCCAGGGCGGGCTGGCCGCCGACGGCCACTGCCGCTCCTTCGCCGACTCCGCGGACGGCACCGGCTGGTCCGAGGGCGTCGGCGTGCTGGTGCTGGAACGGCTCTCGGCGGCCCGGCGCAACGGGCACCGGGTGCTGGCCGTCCTGCGCGGCAGCGCCGTCAACCAGGACGGCGCCTCCAACGGGCTGACCGCACCCAACGGCCCCTCCCAGCAGCGGGTGATCGAGCAGGCGCTGCGCAACGCCCGCCTCTCGGCCGATCAGGTCGACGTGGTCGAGGCGCACGGCACCGGCACCGTGCTCGGCGACCCGGTGGAGGCCCAGGCCCTGCTCGCCACGTACGGGTCGAACCGGGAGACGCCGCTGCTGCTCGGCTCGGTGAAGTCGAACCTCAGCCACACCCAGGCGGCGGCCGGCATGGCCGGGGTGATCAAGACGGTGCTGGCGATGCGGCACGACCTGCTGCCCCGCACGCTGCACGTGGACGCGCCGTCCTCGCACGTGGACTGGGAGTCCGGTGCGGTCCGGCTGCTCACCGAGGCGACCGACTGGCCCAGGGGCGCGGAACCGCGCCGTGCGGGGGTGTCCTCCTTCGGGCTCAGCGGCACCAATGCGCACGTGATCATCGAGGAGGCGCCGGATGAGGCGGAGACTCCGGAGGTCTCGGAGGTCTCGGAGGTCTCGGAGGAGGCTTCCGGCCAGGCGACGGACCCGGCCGGGGCGCTGCCGTGGCTGGTCTCCGGGCGGACCCCGGAGGCGCTGCGGGCCCAGGCCGAGCGGCTGCGGGCGTTCCTGGCCCCCGGTGCGGCCGGAGCCGACGTCGACGCGGCCACCGACGCCGACCTCGCCCGGGCCCTCGCCACCACCCGGGCCGCCCTGGAGCACCGCGCGGTGGTCACCGCGGCCGACCGGGCCGGGGCGGTCGCCGCGCTCACCGCACTCGCCGCCGGTACCGGCGACGGCCGACTCGTCCAGGGCACCGTCCAGGGCCGCGGCAAGCTCGCCTTCCTGTTCGCCGGGCAGGGCGCCCAGCGCCTCGGCATGGGCCGCGAACTGGCCGCCCGCTTCCCGGTGTTCGCTGCCGCGCTGGACGAGGTGCTGGCCGGTCTGGCCGCCCTCGACGACCGGTCGGGCCCGTCGCTGCGCGAGGTGATCCTCGGCGCCGACGAGGACCTGCTCAACCGCACCGGCCAGGCCCAGCCCGCGCTGTTCGCGATCGAGGTCGCGCTGTTCCGGCTGCTGGAGTCCTGGGGCGTCACCCCGGACTTCCTGGCCGGCCACTCGGTCGGCGAGATCGCCGCGGCGCACGTCGCCGGGGTCTTCCCGCTCGCCGACGCCTGCGCGCTGGTCTCCGCCCGGGCCCGGCTGATGGAGGCGCTGCCGGAGGGCGGCGCGATGATCGCGCTCCAGGCGACGGAGGCCGAAGTCCGGCCGCTGCTGGGCGAGTCGGTGTCGCTCGCGGCCGTCAACGGCCCGAGCGCCGTGGTGGTCGCGGGCGAGGACGGGCCCACCGAGGCCGTTGCCGCCCACTTCGCCGCGCTCGGCCGCAAGGTCCGCCGGTTGAAGGTCTCGCACGCCTTCCACTCGCCGCTGATGGACCCGATGCTCGACGCGTTCCGCACCGTCGTCGCCGGGCTCTCCCCGCAGGCGCCGGTCATCCCGGTGGTCTCCACCGTCACCGGCACGCCCGCCACCGTCGAACAGCTCACCTCCGCCGACTACTGGGTCGACCAGGTCCGGCGGACCGTCCGCTTCGCCGACGCCGTCGACTGGCTCGGCGCCCACGGCACCGGACTGTTCCTCGAACTCGGTCCGGACGGCACCCTCGCCGCGCTCGCCCAGGGCTGCGTCGACGAGCCGGTGACCGCGCTCGCCGCGCTGCGCCCCGGCCGCCAGGAGACCGAGGCGCTGACCGAGGCCCTCGCCGGACTGCACGTCCGCGGCGTGCCGGTCCGCTGGGACGCCTACTTCGCCGGGACCGGCACCCACCACGCCGACCTGCCCACCTACGCCTTCCAGCACCGCCGCTACTGGCCGAAGAGCGCGCTCGCCCGCACCGGTGACGTCCGGGCCGCCGGACTCGGCTCGGCCAACCACCCGCTGCTGGCCGCCGCCGTCTCGCTCGCCAACACCGACGGCCTGCTGCTGACCGGCCGGCTGTCGCTGCGCACCCACCCGTGGCTGGCCGACCACGCCGTGGCCGGCACCGTCCTGCTGCCCGGCACCGCGTTCCTGGAGCTCGCGGTGCGCGCGGGCGACGAGACCGGCTGCGACCGGGTCGAGGAGCTCACCCTCACCGCGCCGCTGCCGCTGCCCGAGCAGGGCGGCGTGCAGGTCCAGGTGTGGGTCGGCCGGCCGGACGGCACCGGGCGGCGCAGCGTCGGGATCTACGCCCGCCCCGAGGGGGACGAGGACGCGCCCTGGACCCAGCACGCCGACGGCGTCCTGGCGGTGGGTGAACAGCCTTACCCGGCCGAGGAGTTCGAGTCCTGGCCGCCGGCCGGGGCGGAGCCGCTGGAGCTGGCCGGGCCGGACGGGCTGGAGGCGCGGCTGGCCGGGGCGGGCTTCGGCTACGGCCCGGCCTTCCGGGGGCTGACCGCCGCCTGGCGCCGGGGCGAGGAGGTGTTCGCCGAGGTCGCGCTGCCCGAGGCGGTGCGCGGCGAGGCCGGCGGGTTCGGCATCCACCCGGCGCTGCTGGACGCGGCGCTGCACGCGGCGGCCTTCCTGGTGCCGGGCGGGGTGCCGTTCTGCTGGCAGGACGTCAGCCTGCACGCGGGCGGGGCGTCGACGGTCCGGGTGCGGCTCTCGGCGCTGGGGGAGGACGCCGTCGCCGTCGCGGTGGCGGACGCCGCGGGCGGGCCGGTCGCCTCGGTCGGCGCGCTGGCGTTGCGGGCGCTGCCGGGGCAGGCGGGCGCGGTGGCGGCCGTCGGCGCCGGTCCGGCGGGGGAGGCGCTGTTCGAGCTGCGCTGGACCCGGCCGCGGGGCGGCGGGTCGGCGGCGGCCGTGACGGTGGCCGCAGCGGTGGCCGTCGGCGGGCCGGACCCGCTGGGCCTCGGGGTGCTGCCGTCGGCGGGTGACGGCGAGCCGGAGGTGGTGCTGGTGCCGCTCGCGGGCGACCCGGCCGATCCGGTCGGCTCGGCCCACGCGTTGGCCGCCGAGGCCCTGACCCGGCTCCAGGAGTGGCTGGCCGACGAGGCGACCGAGGGCGCCCGGCTGGTCTTCGTGACCCGCGGCGCCGTCACCACCGGGTCGGACGACGAGGTCACCGACCCGGCCGCGGCCGCCGTCTGGGGCCTGGTGCGCTCCGCGCAGGCCGAGCACCCGGGCCGGTTCGGCCTGGTCGACCTCGACCCGGCCGGTGGCCCGCTGCCCGAGCGGGCGCTCGCCGGGGACGAACCGCAGCTGGCCGTCCGGGGCGGCGAGGTGCTCGCGGCCCGACTGGGCCGGGCGAACGCGCCGACCGTCGCGGATGGCACGGGTGCGGGGAGCACTGCGGGTACGGAATGGGACCCGGCGGGGACGGTGCTGATCACCGGTGGCACCGGTGGGCTCGGCGCCGTGCTGGCCCGGCACCTGGTGGCCGAGCACGGCGTCCGGCACCTGCTGCTGGTCAGCCGGCGCGGGGCGAAGGCCGAGGGCGCCGTCGAACTGGCCGCCGCCCTGGCCGAGTCGGGCGCCGAGGTCGCCGTCGAGGCCTGTGACCTCACCGACCGGGCGGCCGTGGACCGGCTGCTGGCCGGCATCCCGGCCGCGCACCCGCTGACCGCCGTGGTGCACGCCGCCGGGGTGCTCGACGACGGGGTGATCACCTCGCTGACCCCCGAGCGGCTGGCCGCCGTGCTGCGGCCGAAGGCCGACGCCCTGTGGCACCTGGACCGGGCCACCCGCGGCCTCGACCTGGCCGCCTTCACCGTGTTCTCCTCCTTCTCCGGCACGGCCGGCGCGCCCGGCCAGGGCAACTACGCGGCCGCCAACGCCTTCGCCGACGCGCTGGTGCACCACCGCCGGGCCGCCGGGCTGCCCGCCCGGTCGCTCGGCTGGGGGCCGTGGGCGCCGACCGGCGGCATGACCGGCGGCCTCACCGGGGCCGACCTCGACCGGCTGGCCGCGGCCGGCACCCCGGCGCTGTCCGCCGCCGACGGCCTCGCCCTGTTCGACGCCGCCCTCACCCGCCCGCAGACCCTGCTGCTGCCCGTCCGGCTGGACCTGCCGGTGCTGCGGGCCGCCCGGGACGTGCCGCCGCTGCTGCGCGGCCTGATCCGCACCCCGGTCCGGCGCTCCGCCGCGGCCGTCTCCGAGACGGCC
This sequence comes from Kitasatospora sp. NPDC089509, assembly GCF_044749365.1. Taxonomy (NCBI): domain Bacteria; kingdom Bacillati; phylum Actinomycetota; class Actinomycetes; order Kitasatosporales; family Streptomycetaceae; genus Kitasatospora; species Kitasatospora sp. NPDC089509. The sequence goes on from NZ_JBIVHS010000002.1 coordinate 550,132, forward strand.
GGGACGCTCGCCCGCCGGCTCGCCGGACTGGACGCCCGGGCCCGGACCGAGGCCGTGGTGGAGCTGGTCCGGGCCGAGGTCGCCGCCGTGCTCCGGCACGCCGACCCGGCCGAGGTCGACCCGCAGCGCCCGTTCCAGGACCTCGGCTTCGACTCGCTGACCGCCGTCGAGCTGCGCAACCGGCTCGGTGCGGCGACCGGCCTGCGGATCCGGGCCACCGTCGTCTTCGACCACCCGAGCGTGACCGCGCTGGCCGGGCACGTCCTGGAGGGCCTGACCGGGGCGGCCGGGACCGGGGCCGCCGCCGACCGGGCGCCGCTGCGCGCCACCGTCGGCGCCGACCCCACCGACCCGATCGTCATCGTCGGCATGAGCTGCCGCTACCCCGGCGGCGTCGCCTCGCCCGAGGACCTCTGGCAGCTGCTGCACGAGGGCACCGACGCGGTCTCCGGCCTGCCCACCGACCGCGGTTGGGACCTCGACGCGCTCTACCACCCGGACCCGGACCACCTGGGCACCAGCTACAGCCGGTTCGGCGGCTTCCTGCACGACGCCGCCGACTTCGACCCGGCGTTCTTCGGGATGAGCCCGCGCGAGGCGCTGGCCACCGACGCCCAGCAGCGGCTGCTGCTGGAGGCCTGCTGGGAGGCGGTCGAGCGGTCCGGGATCGACCCGGTCGCGCTGCGCGGCAGCCGCACCGGCGTGTTCGCCGGCGTGATGTACAACGACTACTCGGCGCTGCTGGCCGGCGGCCGCTTCGAGGGCCACCAGGGCAGCGGCACCTCGCCGAGCATCGCCTCCGGCCGGGTCTCCTACACCCTGGGGCTGGAGGGCCCGGCGGTCACCGTGGACACCGCCTGCTCCTCCTCGCTGGTCGCCATGCACTGGGCGATGCAGGCGCTGCGCACCGGCGAGTGCACCCTCGCCCTGGCCGGCGGCGTCACCGTGATGTCCACCCCGACCTCGCTGATCGAGTTCTCCCGGCAGCGCGGCCTCTCCCCGGACGGGCGCTGCAAGGCCTTCTCCGACCGGGCCGACGGGGTCGGCTGGGCCGAGGGCGTCGGCGTGCTGGTGCTGGAGCGGCTCTCCGACGCCCGGCGCAACGGGCACCCGGTGCTGGCCGTCGTGCGCGGCTCGGCCGTCAACCAGGACGGCGCCTCCAACGGGCTCACCGCCCCCAACGGGCCGTCCCAGCAGCGGGTCATCCGCGCCGCCCTCGCCAACGCCGGGCTGTCGCCCGCCGAGGTGGACGTGGTCGAGGCGCACGGCACCGGCACCCCGCTCGGCGACCCGATCGAGGCCCAGGCGCTGCTGGCCACCTACGGCCAGGACCGTGAACTCCCGCTGCTGCTCGGCTCGGTGAAGTCCAACCTCGGCCACACCCAGGCCGCCGCCGGCGTCGCCGGGGTGATCAAGACGGTGCTGGCGATGCGGCACGGCCTCGTCCCGCGCACCCTGCACGCCGCCGAGCCGTCCTCCCACGTGGACTGGGAGGAGGGCGCCGTCGAGCTGCTCACCGAGGAGACCCCCTGGCCGGAGACCGGCCGCCCCCGCCGGGCCGGCGTCTCCTCCTTCGGCTTCAGCGGCACCAACGCCCACGTCATCCTCGAACAGGCCCCCGCCGCCCCGGCCCCCGTCACCACCGCCCCGGCCCCCGCCGACGGCGTCGCGGAGCCCGTACTGCTCTGGCCGCTGGCCGGACGCAGCCCCGCCGCCCTGCGCGACCAGGCCGCCCGGCTGCGGGCCTTCGTCGCCGCCCGCCCCGAACTGCGCCCGGCCGACGTCGGCCGCGCGCTCGCCACCACCCGCACCGCGTTCGGCCACCGCGCGGTGGCCGTCGGCGCCGACCGGGACGAACTGCTGGCCGCGCTGGCCGCGTCGGCCGTAGGGGAACCGGCCGCGGGCCTGGTCGAGGGCGAGAGCGGCGGCGGCCGGCTCGCCCTGCTGTTCGCCGGCCAGGGCGCCCAGCGCCTCGGTGCCGGACGTGAACTGGCCGCCCGCTTCCCGGTGTTCGCCCGGGCGCTGGAGGAGGTGCTGGCCGAGTTCGGCCCCCGGCTGGAGCGCCCGCTGCGCGAGGTCCTGTACGGCGCGGACGAGCGGCTGCTGAACCGGACGGGCTGGGCCCAGCCCGCCGTCTTCGCGGTCGAGGTCGCGCAGTTCCGGCTGATCGAGTCCCTGGGCGTACGGCCCGACCTGCTGCTCGGCCACTCGATCGGTGCCGTCGCCGCCGCGCACTGCGCCGGGGTGCTCACCCTGGCCGACGCCTGCGCGCTGGTCGCCGCCCGGGCCCGGCTGATGGACGCGCTGCCCGAGGGCGGCGCCATGGTCTCGGTCGAGGCCACCGAGGCGGAGCTGCTGCCCCGGCTGGTGCCCGGCGTCGCCGTCGCGGCCGTCAACGGCCCCCGGGCGGTGGTCCTTTCCGGCCTGGAGGACGAAGTCCTGCGGATCGCCGGGGAGTTCGCCGCCGAGGGCCGCCGGACCAAGCGGCTGAGCGTCTCGCACGCCTTCCACTCGCCGCTGATGGAACCGATGCTGGCGGACTTCCGCCGGGCCGTCGCCGGGCTGGCGTTCCACCCGCCGCGCATCCCGCTGGTCTCCGACACCACCGGCGGGCCCGCCACCGAGGCCGAGCTGTGCTCCCCGGAGTACTGGGTCGAGCACGTGCGGCGCGCCGTCCGCTTCGCCGACGCCGTCCGCACCGCCCGGGCGGCCGGCGCCGCCACCTTCCTGGAACTCGGCCCGGACGGCGTGCTCTCCGCGCTGACCGAGGAGGTCCTCACCGAGGACACCGAGGCCGGCCACACCGCCGTCCCGCTGCTGCGGGCCGGCCGCCCCGAGGAGCGCTCCACCGCCCTGGCCCTGGCCGCCCTGCACGTCCGCGGCCACGCCCCGGACTGGGCCGCCCTGTACGCGGGCACCGGCGCCGGGAACACCGAACTGCCCACCTACGCCTTCCAGCACGAGCGCTACTGGCCCGAGGCCGAGCCCGGCGCGACCACCCCGGCCGCCGACCCGGCCGACGCCGCCCTGTGGGGCGCCGTCGAGCGCGGCAGCGCCGCCGAACTCGCCGGGCTGCTCGGCCTGCGCGACGAACAGCACGCCGGCCTCTACGCCCTGCTCCCCGCGCTCGCCGACTGGCGCCGCACCCGGCACGAGAAGTCCCTGCTGGACGCCGCCCGCTACCAGGTGCGCTGGCAGCCCGTCCGGCCCGCCGCCGCGCCCGTGCTGGACGGCACCTGGCTGGTGGTCACCGCCGACGGCGTCGACGACACCGAACTCCTCGCCGCCCTGCGCGGCCACGGCGCCCGGCTGGAACGGCTGGTGCTCGACGGGAGCCGCCTCGACCGCGCCGAACTCGCCGACCGGATCGACGGGTTCGGCTCCCTCGCCGGCCTCCTGTCGCTGCTCCCGCTGGCCGACCGGCCCACCCCCGGAGCCGGCCTGCCGACCGGCCTCGCGCTGGGCGCCCTGCTCGCCCAGGCGCTCGGCGACCTGCGCTCGGCCGTCCCGCTGTGGACCGTCACCCGGGGCGCCGTCTCCACCGGACCGGCCGACCCGCTCACCAACCCCGTCCAGGCCGCCGCCTGGGGCCTCGGCCGGGTGGCCGCCCTGGAGCGGCCGCAGGCGCCCGGCGGGCTGGTCGACCTGCCGCCGGTGCTGGACGCGCCGACCGTGCAGGGCCTGGTCGGCATCCTCGCGGGCGGCGGGCAGCGCACCGGCGAGGACCAGATCGCGCTGCGCGGCACCGCCGCGTACGGCCGCCGCCTGGTCCGCTACGCCGTCGACGAGCTGCCCCGGGCCGAGGAGTTCAGCGCCGACGGCACCGTGCTGGTCACCGGCGGCACCGGCGCGCTCGGCGCCGAGGTCGCCCGCTGGCTGGCCCGGGCCGGTACCCGGCACCTGCTGCTCACCGGCCGACGCGGCGCGCAGGCGCCCGGCGTCGCCGAACTCGTCGCCGAACTCGCCGAGTCCGGGGCCACCGCCACCGTGCTGGCCTGCGACGCGGCCGACCGGGAGGCGCTCGCCGCCGCCCTGGCCGTCGTCCCGGCCGAGCACCCGCTGACCGGCGTGGTGCACGCCGCCGGGGTCGGCCAGGCCGCCCCGCTGGCCGACACCCCGGTCGAGGAACTGCACCGGCTCACCGCCGCCAAGCTGCACGGCGCCGCCCACCTGGACGCCCTGCTCGCTGACCGGGACCTGGACTTCTTCGTCCTGTTCTCCTCCGTCGCCGGGGTCTGGGGCAGCGCCGGGCAGAGCGGCTACGCCGCCGCCAACGCCTACCTGGACGCACTCGCCGAGAACCGCCGGGCCCGCGGCCTGACCGCCACCTCGATCGCCTGGGGCCCGTGGGCCGGCGCCGGGATGGCCGCCCACGAGGCGGTCTCCGACGGGCTGCGCCGCCAGGGGCTGCGCTTCCTCGCCGTGGAGACCGCGCTCACCGAGCTGCGCCGGGCGATCGTCCACGAGGACGCCGCGGTGACCGTCGCCGACGTCGACTGGGAGCGCTACGCCCCGGTCTTCACCGCCGCCCGGCCCAGCGCGCTGTTCGACGAGCTCCCCGAGGTCCGCGCCCTGGCCCGGACCGCCGCCGCCGACACCGGCGCCGCCACCGACCTGGCCCGCCGGCTGCGCGGGCTGGCCGGGCCCGAGCGGGACCGGCTGCTGGTGGACCTGGTGCGCCGGGAGGCGGCCGTGGTCCTCGGCCACGGCTCCGCCGACGCCGTCCCGGAGAAGCGGGCCTTCCGCGACGCCGGGTTCGACTCGCTGACCGCCGTCGAGCTGCGCAAGCGGCTGGCCGCCCTGACCGGGCTGTCACTGCCCAGCACCCTGGCCTTCGACCACCCCAACCCGCGCGCCCTGGCGGTCTTCCTGCGGGACGAACTGATCGGCACCGACGCCGAGCTGACGACTCGTCAGATGAGTGCGATCGATCCCGCCGAACCGATCGCGATCGTCGGCATGGGCTGCCGCCTCCCCGGCGGCGCGGCCGACCCCGAGCAGCTCTGGCGGCTGGTCGCCGAAGGCGCCGACGCCACCTCCGAATTCCCGGAGAACCGGGGCTGGGACACCGGCCTCTACGACCCCGACCCGGACGCCAACGGCCGCACCTACTCCACCCGGGGCGGCTTCCTCCACCAGGCCGGCGACTTCGACGCCGCCTTCTTCGGCATCTCCCCGCGCGAGGCCCTGGCCATGGACCCCCAGCAGCGGCTGCTGCTGGAGACCACCTGGGAGGCCTTCGAGTCCGCGGGCATCGACCCGTCCTCGGTGCACGGCAGCGCCACCGGCACGTTCATCGGCTCCACGTACCAGGAGTACGGGCTCGGCATGGACGACAGCTCCGCCGGGCACGCCGTCACCGGCACCAGCCCGAGCGTGCTCTCCGGCCGACTCGCCTACCTGCTCGGCCTGGAGGGCCCGGCCGTCACCGTCGACACCGCCTGCTCCTCCTCGCTGGTCGCCCTGCACCTGGCCTGCCAGTCGCTGCGCGGCGGCGAGAGCAGCCTCGCGCTGGCCGGCGGCGCCACCGTGATGACCAACCCCAACGCCTTCATCGCCTTCAGCCGCCAGCGCGCGCTGGCGGCCGACGGCCGCTGCAAGCCCTTCTCCGAGGCCGCCGACGGCATGACCCTCGCCGAGGGCGTCGGCGTCCTGGTGCTGGAACGGCTCTCCGACGCCGAGCGCAACGGCCACCCGGTGCTCGCGGTGATCCGCGGCTCGGCGATCAACCAGGACGGCGCCTCCAACGGCCTCACCGCCCCCAACGGGCCCGCCCAGCAGCGGGTCATCCGCGCCGCCCTCGGCAACGCCGGCCTCACCGCCGCCGACATCGACGCCGTCGAGGCGCACGGCACCGGCACCGCCCTCGGCGACCCGATCGAGGCCCAGGCGCTCCAGGCCGCCTACGGGCGCGACCGCGACCCCCAGCGCCCGCTGCTGCTCGGCTCGGTGAAGTCCAACCTCGGCCACACCCAGTCGGCGGCCGGCGTCGCCGGGGTGATCAAGATGGTCCAGGCGCTGCGGCACGGACTGCTGCCGCGCACCCTGCACGCCGACCAGCCCTCCTCGCACATCGACTGGACCCCGGGCACCGTCGCCCTGCTCCAGGACCCGGTCGCCTGGCCGGTCGGCGAGCGGACCCGCCGCTGCGCGGTCTCCTCCTTCGGCATCAGCGGCACCAACGCCCACGTCCTGCTGGAGGAGGCGCCGGCCGTGGTCGCCGCCGCCCCGGTCGGCGCGGACACCGCCGACGGGCCCGTCCCGTGGGTGCTCTCCGCCCGCACGCCCGCGGCGCTGCGCGCCCAGGCCGCCCGGCTGGCCGAGCACCTGGACGCCGGGCCGGACCCGCGCCCGCGCGACGTCGCCCACGCCCTGCTGACCACCCGGACGCTGTTCGAGCACCGCGCCGTGGTGCTCGGCGCCGACCCGGCGGAGCTGCGCGCGGGCCTGACCGCGCTCGCCGCCGGGACCTCCGCGCCCAACACCGTGCACGGCCTCGCCGAGGGCGTCGGCCGGACGGTCTTCGTCTTCCCCGGTCAGGGCTCCCAGTGGGCCGGCATGGCCGCCGAACTCCTCGACGAGTCACCGGTGTTCGCCGAACGGCTGGCCGAGTGCGCGGCCGCGCTGTCGGCGCACGTCGACTGGTCGCTGCTCGACGTGCTGCGACAGGCCGACGGCGCGCCCGCGCTGGACCGGGTGGACGTGGTGCAGCCCGCCACCTTCGCCGTGATGGTGGCGCTGGCCGACCTCTGGCGCGCCCACGGCGTCCACCCGGACGCGGTGGTCGGGCACTCCCAGGGCGAGATCGCCGCCGCCGTGGTGTCCGGGGCGCTGTCCCTGGAGGACGGCGCCCGGGTGGTCGCCCTGCGCAGCCGGCTGATCGGCCGGGTGCTGGCCGGCTCCGGCGGGATGGTCTCGGTGCCGCTGTCGGCCGTCGAGGCCGAGGAGCGGCTGCGCGCCCACGGCGGCACGGTGGGCATCGCCGCCGTGAACGGCCCGAGGACCGTCGTCGTCGCCGGACCGGCCGAGCAACTCGACACCCTGATGGCCGCGTTCGAGGCCGAGGAGGTGCGCGCCCGGCGGATCAGCGTCGACTACGCCTCGCACTCGACCCAGGTCGAGCTGCTCGCCGGGGAACTGGTGGCGGCCCTCGCCCCGATTCGCCCGCGCGCCGCCGAGGTGCCGTTCCACTCCACCGTCACCGGGGAGCGGCTGGACACCACCGCGCTGGACGCCGACTACTGGTACCGCAACCTGCGCCAACCGGTGCGCTTCGACCCGACGATCCGCGAACTGATCGCCCAGGGCCACGAGTTGTTCGTCGAGATCAGCCCGCACACGGTGCTCACCATGGCGATCGAGGCCACCGCCGAGGACTGCGCCGGCCGGGCCGTCGCCGTCGGCACCCTGCGCCGCGACAAGGGCGACCGGGCCCGCTTCCTCGGCTCGCTCGCCGAGGCCTGGGTGCGCGGCGCCCGGGCCGACTGGTCCGGACTGCTGACCGGCGCCCGCGCCGTCCCGCTGCCCACCTACGCCTTCCAGCACGAACACCTGTGGGCCGTCACCCCGCGCCCCGGCGGGGAGCCCGAGGACGGCGAGTTCTGGAGCGCCGTCGAGGAGGCCGACGTCGAGACGCTGGCCGCCCGGCTGCGCATCGACAGCGGCGCGCTCGCCCCGGTGCTGCCCGCGCTCACCGACTGGCACCGGCGCCGACGGGACCGCTCCACGGTCGGCTCCTGGCGCTACCGGGCGGTCTGGAAGCCGCTCGGCACCGCCCCCGCCACCGCCGGCGCCGCGGCCCGGCTGGACGGGACCTGGCTGCTCGTCACCACGGACACCGGCGCGGACCAGGACGTCGTCCAGGCGCTGACCGCCCATGGCGCCCGGGTCGAGCACCTCGTCCTGGACGACGACTGCACCGACCGGCAACACCTCGCCGAGCGGCTCGACCAGTGCCTCGCCGCCCTCGACGCCGCCGGCGCCGCCGGGCCCGCCGGGATCGTCTCCCTGCTCGCCGCCGCCGAAGCGCCCAGCGAACGCCACCCGGCGCTGCCCGAGGGCCTCGCCCTCACCCTCGCGCTGGTCCAGGCCCTCGGCGACACCGGCCGGGACGCACCCCTGTGGTGCCTCACCCGGGACGCCGTGGCCGCCACCCGGGGCGACCGGCTGGCCAACCCGCTGCAGGCGCAGGTCCACGGCCTCGGCTGGACGGCCGCCCTGGAGCACCCGCAGCGCTGGGGCGGGGTGGTCGACCTGCCCGAACGGCTCGACGAGCGCGGCGGCGAACGGCTGGTAGCCGTGCTGGCCGGTGCCCTCGGCGACCGCGGCGAGGACCAGGTGGCGATCCGCCCGTCCGGCGCCTACGTCCGCCGGATCGTCCGCGCGGAGCCGGCCACCGCCCGCCCGGCGGCCGGCCCGGCCACCGGCACCGGCACGTCGGCCCCGCGTGGGACCGTGCTGATCACCGGCGGCACCGGCACCCTGGCCCCGCACCTGGCCCGCCGGCTCGCCGCCGACGGCGCCGAGCGGATCGTGCTCACCAGCCGCCGCGGCCCGGACGCCCCCGGCGCCGCCGACCTGCTCGCCGAACTCACCGCCCTCGGCTGCCAGGCCGCCATGGTCGCCTGCGACCTCACCGACCGCGACGCCGTCGCCCGGATGCTCGACGCCCTGGCCGCCGACGGCCACCCCGTGCGCACCGTGGTGCACACCGCCGCCGTCATCGAACTGCTCTCCATCGAGGAGACCACCCCCGAGGCCTTCGCCAAGGTCCTGCACGCCAAGGCCGCCGGCGCCCGGCACCTGGACGAGCTCCTGCCCGACGACCAGCTCGACGCCTTCGTGCTGTACTCCTCCACCGCCGGCCTGTGGGGCAGCGGCCGGCACGCCGCCTACGTCGCCGGGAACGCCTACCTCAACGCGCTCGCCGAGCACCGCCGCGCCCGCGGCGGCCGGGCCACCGCCGTCTCCTGGGGCATCTGGTCCGACGACCTCAAGCTCGGCCGGGTCGACCCCGGCCAGATCCGCCGCAGCGGCCTGGTCTTCATGGACCCGGCCCTCGCCCTGGACGGGCTGCGCCAGGCCCTGGACGCCGACGAGCGGGTGCTCGCGATCGCCGACGTCGACTGGGAGCGCTACCACCCGGTCTTCACCTCCGGCCGCCCCACCGCGCTGTTCGAGGACGTCCCCGAGGTGCGCCGGCTCGCCGAGAGCGCCCAACGCGCGGCCGGTGACGGCGAGTTCGCCGCCAGGCTGCGCGCCCTGCCGGCCGCCGAGCAGGAGCGCCGGCTGCTGGACCTGGTCCGCGCCGAGGCGGCCACCACGCTCGGCCACGCCTCGCCCGAGGTGCTCTCCGAGCAGCGGGCCTTCCGCGACGTCGGCTTCGACTCGCTCACCGCCGTCGACCTGCGCAACCGGTTGGCCGCCGCCACCGGACTGACCCTGCCCAGCACGCTGGTCTTCGACCACCCCGACCCGCGCGCCCTGGTCCGCCACCTGCGCGAGCGGATCGCCGGCACCACGGCCGCCGCCGGCCCGGACGCCACCGGTCCGGACGCGCTGGGGAACGCCCCCGCCACCCGGGACGAACCGATCGCGATCATCGGCATGAGCTGCCGCTACCCCGGCGGCGTCGGCTCGCCCGAGGAGCTGTGGCAGCTGGTCGCCGACGGCGGCGACGCCGTCACCGAGTGGCCCGCCGACCGCGGCTGGGACACCGAGGGACTGTACGACCCGGACCCGGACACGCCCGGCCGCACCTACTCGGTGCGCGGCGGCTTCCTGCGCGAGGTCGCCGACTTCGACGCCGCCTTCTTCGGCATCTCCCCGCGCGAGGCCCTGGCCATGGACCCGCAGCAGCGGCTGCTGCTGGAGACCGCCTGGGAGGCGGTCGAGCGGGCCGGCCTCGACCCGGCGGCGCTGCGCGGCAGCCGCACCGGCACCTTCATCGGCGCCAGCTACCAGGACTACAGCCCCGGCGACTCCGTCCAGGACGGCGCCGAGGGCCACCTCGTCACCGGCACCATCCCGAGCGTGCTGTCCGGCCGGATCTCCTACACCTTCGGCTTCGAGGGCCCGGCCGTCACCCTCGACACCGCTTGCTCCTCCTCGCTGGTCGCCCTGCACCTGGCCTGCCAGTCGCTGCGCAACGGGGAGAGCACGCTCGCCCTGGCCGGCGGCGTCAGCGTGATGGCCACCCCGAACGCCTTCGTCGGCTTCAGCCGCCAGCGCGCGATGGCCGCCGACGGCCGCTGCAAGGCCTACGCCGAGGCCGCCGACGGGATGAGCCTCGCCGAGGGCGTCGGCCTCGTCCTGGTCGAGCGGCTCTCCGACGCCGAACGCCTCGGCCACCCCGTGCTCGCGGTGGTGCGCGGGTCGGCCGTCAACCAGGACGGTGCCTCCAACGGGCTCACCGCCCCCAACGGGCCGTCCCAGCAGCGGGTCATCCGCGCCGCGCTCGCCGACGCCCGGCTGACCGCCGGCGAGGTCGACGTGGTGGAGGGGCACGGCACCGGCACCGCCCTCGGCGACCCGATCGAGGCCCAGGCGCTGCTGGCCACCTACGGCCAGGACCGTGAACTCCCGCTGCTGCTCGGCTCGGTGAAGTCCAACCTGGGCCACACCCAGATGGCCTCCGGCGTCGCCGGGGTGATCAAGACGGTGCTCGCCCTGCGCCACGGCCTGGTCCCGGCCAGCCTGCACATCGACCGGCCGTCCAGCCACGTCGAGTGGAGCGACGGCGCCGTCGAACTGCTCACCGAGGCCCGGGACTGGCCGGACACCGGCCGCCCCCGCCGGGCCGGCGTCTCCTCCTTCGGCCTCAGCGGCACCAACGCCCACGTGGTCCTCGAACAGGGGCCCGCGTCGACCCCGGCGCCCGCCCCGGCGGAGGGCGGGACGCTGCCCGTCGTGCTCTCGGCCCGCACCGAGGAGGCCCTGCGCGGCCAGGCCGACCGACTGCTCACCGCCCTGGACCGGCAGCCCGAACCGCCACTCGCCGACCTGGCGTTCTCGCTCGCCACCACCCGGGCCGCGCTCGACCGGCGGGCCGCCGTCAGCACCGGCGACCGCGCCGGGCTGCGCCGGGCCCTCACCGCCCTGCGGGACGGGCTGCCCGACGCGGCCCTGGTCACCGGCCGGCCCGTCGGCGGCGGCCTGGCCTTCCTGTTCACCGGGCAGGGCAGCCAGTACGCGGGCATGGGACGCGAGCTGTACCAGCGGTACCCGGTCTACGCCGAGGCGCTGGACGCGGTGCTCGCCCGCTTCGACCTCGCCTCCGAACTCCCGCTCCGGGACGTGCTGTTCGCGGCGGAGGGGTCGGCGGAGGCGGCCCTGCTGGACGACACGGGCCTCGCCCAACCGGCGCTGTTCGCGCTGGAGGTGGCGCTGTACCGGCTGGTGGAGTCCTGGGGCATCCGGCCGGACTACCTGGTCGGCCACTCGATCGGGGAGCTGGCGGCCGCACACGTGGCCGGGGTGTTCTCGCTGGAGGACGCCTGCACCCTGGTCGCCGCCCGGGCCCGGCTGATGTCGGAGCTTCCCTCCGGGGGAGCGATGGTCTCGGTCCAGGCGACGGAGGAGGAGGTACTGCCGCTGCTGACGGACGGCGTCTCGATCGCCGCCGTCAACGGCCCGCGCGCCGTCGTCCTCGCCGGAGAGGAGGGCGAAGTCCTGCGCATCGCAGCGGAGTTCGCCGACCGGAAGACCAAGCGGCTGCGCGTCTCGCACGCCTTCCACTCGCCGCTGATGGAGCCGATGCTCGACGCCTACGCCCGGGTCGCGGCCACCCTCACCCCGAACGCCCCGACCGTCCCGCTGATCTCGACCGTGACCGGCGCACCCGTCGGAGTCGAGGAACTCGGCGCGCCCGACTACTGGACCCGGCAGGTGCGCGGCACCGTCCGCTTCGCCGACGCCGTCCGCGCCCTCGCCGAGCGCGGCGCCGGCCTGCTGCTCGAACTCGGGCCGGACGGCACCCTCACCGCCGCCGCCCGGGACACCCTCGGGGACGACGGCGCACTGCCCGGCGCCCCCGCACTGCGCCGCGGCCGACCCGAAGTCCCCACCCTCACCGCCGCGTTGGCCACCCTCTTCGTACACGGAAGTCGGCCGCAGTGGGCCGAGGTGTTCGCCGGTACCGGCGCCCGCCGCACCGACCTGCCCACCTACCCCTTCCAGCGGCAGCGCTACTGGCCGACGGCCGGGCGACCGGTGCCGACCGCGGGAGCCGACCCGGTGGACGCCGCGTTCTGGGCCGCCGTCGACCGGGGCGACCTGAGCGCCCTGGACACCGGACTCGCCCTCGACCCGGACACCGTCGCCGCGCTGGCCGACTGGCGCCGCGGCCGCCGCGAACGGTCGACGGTCGACGCCTGGCGCTACCGGGCCGTCTGGACCCCGCTGGACGGCGCCGCGACCGAACGGCCGTCCGGCCGCTGGCTGGTGCTCACCCAGGACGACGCCGGCTGGGTGGAGGGGCTGGTCGACGGAGTGACCCTGCGGGTCTCCGGTGACCGGGCCGCGCTCGCCGAACAGCTGGGCGCCGAACAGCTGGGCGACGCCGGGCGGTTCACCGGCGTGCTGTCCCTGCTCGCCCTCGGCGACGACCCGCTCGCGGCCACCGTCACCGCCGTCCAGGCCCTCGGCGACGCGGACCTCACCGCCCCGTTCTGGTGCCTCACCCGGGGCGCCGTCGCCACCGGCCGCTCCGACCGGCCCGCCGACCCCCGGCAGGCCGCCGTCTGGGGCCTCGGCCGTTCCGCCGCGCTCGAACTGCCCACCCGCTGGGGCGGGTTGATCGACCTCCCGGAGCAGTTCGACCTTCAGGCTCGGCCCGACGACACCGTGCTGCGCCGCCTCGCCGCCGCGCTCGCCCGCGCGGACGGCGAGGACCAGCTCGCCGTCCGCGCCTCCGGCACCTTCGCCCGTCGGCTGGTCCGGCACCCGCTCGGCGACCGTCCGGCCCCGCGGCCGTACACGCCGCGCGGCACCGTGCTGATCACCGGCGGCACCGGCGGGATCGGAAGCCAACTCGCCCGCCGGCTCGCCGAACAGGGCGCCGAACACCTGCTGCTGCTCGGTCGGCGCGGGGCCGACGCCCCCGGTGCCGAACAACTGCGCGCCGACCTCACCGCCCTCGGGGCCGAGGTCACCCTGGCCGCCTGCGACGCCGCCGACCGCGAGGCCCTCACGGCCGTGCTCGCCGCGATACCCGCCGACCGGCCGCTCACCGCGGTGTTCCACACCGCCGGCGTGGTGGCCGACGGAACCCTGGACACCCTGGACGCCGAGCGCTTCGCCGAGGTGTTCCGGCCCAAGGTCGACGCGGCCCGGCACCTCGACGAACTGACCCGAGAGGCCGAGCTCGACGCCTTCGTCCTGTTCACCTCCACCGCCGGCACCCTCGGCGCCGCCGGCCAGGCCAACTACGCCGCCGCCAACGCCCACTTGGACGCCCTCGCCGAACAGCGGCGTGCCGAGGGCCGCCCGGCCACCGCGATCGCCTGGGGCCCGTGGGCCGGCCAGGGCATGGCCGGGGCCGGCAGCGGAGTGGAACAGCGGGTCCGCCGCGGCGGCTACGCGCCGATGGCCGCGCAGCGCGCGCTGGCCGCCCTCGGCCACGCCCTCGACCACGAGGACACCGCGCTCACCGTCGCCGACATCGACTGGCAGCGCTTCGCCGCCGTGTTCACCGCGCAGCGCCCGTTCCCGCTGATCGCGGACCTCGCCGACCTCGCCGACCTCGTCGGGCCGGACCGGCGCCGCGGCGGGGCCGCCCCGGAGACCGGACTGCGGCAGCGGCTCGCCGACCTGCCCGAGCAGGCTCGGCAGCGCTTCCTGCTGGATTTCGTGCGCACCCGGGTGGCGGCCGTCCTCGGCCACTCCGGCGGCGAGGGCATCGGCGCCGACCAGGCCTTCACCGACCTCGGCATGGACTCCCTCACCACCGTCGAACTGCGCAACACCCTGACCGCCGCCACCGGGCTCACCCTGCCCGCCACCCTGGTCTACGACCACCCGACCCCGGCCGACCTGGCCGCCCACCTGCTCGCCGAACTCCTCGGCGACCTGCCGGAGAGCGGCCCGACCGCCGCCGCGCGCCCGGTCACCGACGACCCGGTCGTGATCACCGGCATGGCCTGCCGCTTCCCCGGCGGCGTCCGGACCCCCGAGGACCTGTGGCGGCTGCTGACCGACGGCACCGACGCCGTCCGTCCGTTCCCGACCGACCGGGGCTGGGACCTCGACGCCCTCGGCCGGGGCGGCTCGGCCACCCTGTACGGCGGCTTCCTCGACGACGCCAGCCGCTTCGACGCGCGCTTCTTCGGCATCTCGCCGCGCGAGGCCCTCGCCATGGACCCCCAGCAGCGCCTGCTGCTGGAGACCTCCTGGGAGGCGCTGGAGCGCTCCGGCGTCGCCCCCGACCGGCTGCGCGGCAGCGACACCGGCGTGTTCGTCGGCACCAACGGCCAGGACTACCTGACCGTGCTGCGCCGCGGCACCGCCGACGTGCGCGGCCACGCCGCCACCGGCAACACCGCGAGCGTGCTGTCCGGCCGGCTCTCCTACACCCTCGGGCTGGAGGGCCCGGCCGTCACCGTGGACACCGCCTGCTCCTCCGCGCTGGTGGCGCTCCACCTGGCCGCCCGCGCGCTGCGCGCCGGGGAGTGCTCGTTGGCCCTGGCCGGCGGCGCCTCGGTGATGTCCAGCCCGGACGCCTTCGTCGAGTTCACGGCGCAGGGCGGACTGGCCGCCGACGGCCGCTGCAAGGCCTTCGCGGACGCGGCGGACGGCACCGGCTGGGCCGAGGGCGCGGGCGTGATCGTGCTGGAGCGGCTCTCCGACGCCCGCCGCAACGGGCACCCGGTGCTGGCCGTCCTGCGCGGCAGTGCCGTCAACCAGGACGGCGCCTCCAACGGGCTGACCGCGCCGAACGGGCGGGCCCAGCAGCGGGTGATCCGCGCGGCGCTGGCCGACGCGGGCCTGACCGCCGCCGAGGTGGACGCCGTCGAGGCGCACGGCACCGGCACCGCCCTCGGTGACCCGATCGAGGCGCACGCGCTGCAGGCCGCCTACCGGCCCGGGCGTGAACTGCCGCTGCTGGTCGGCTCGGTGAAGTCCAACCTGGGGCACACCCAGGCGGCGGCCGGCGTGGCCGGGGTGATCAAGACGGTCCAGGCGCTGCGGCACGGACGGCTGCCGCGCACCCTGCACGTCGACGCGCCCTCGCGGCACATCGACTGGACCGGTGGCGCCGTCGAGCTGCTGACCGAGGCCCGGGAGTGGCCGGAGACCGGCCGCCCGCGCCGGGCCGGTGTCTCGGCCTTCGGGGTCAGCGGCACCAACGCCCATGTACTGCTCGAAGCGGCGCCCGCGCCGGAGACGGATCCGGGAGCGACGGTGGCGGCCGGTGCCCCGCTGGCGGCCGATGCCGCGCCGTGGGTGGTCTCGGCCAAGTCCGAGGCGGCGTTGGACGCTTCGCTCACCGGGCTCGGCGCGGTCGAGGGGGCGTCCGCACTGGACGTGGCGCACTCGCTGGCCGCCGGCCGGGCCTCGCTCGCCCACCGGGCGGTGCTGCTGGACGGCGTCGAGATCGCGCGCGGCCGCGCGACGGACCGGCCGGTGGCCTTCCTGTTCTCCGGGCAGGGCTCGCAACGACTCGGCATGGGAAGGGAGTTGTACGCCAGGTTCCCGGTGTTCGCCGAGGCCTTCGACGCGGTCTGCGCCCGGCTGGACCAGCACCTGGACCTGCCGCTGCGGGACGTGGTGTGGGGCGCGGACGCCGAGCCGCTGAACGGGACGGCCTATGCCCAGGCGGGGTTGTTCGCGGTGGAGGTGGCGCTGTTCCGGCTGCTCGAATCGCTGGGTGTGCGGCCGGAGTTCGTGGCCGGGCACTCGATCGGCGAGGTGGCGGCGGCGCACGTGGCCGGGGTGTTCTCGCTGGCCGACGCGTGCGAGCTGGTGGCGGCCCGGGGCCGATTGATGCAGGCGCTGCCCTCCGGCGGCGCGATGCTCGCGGTCGAGGCGACCGAGGAGGAGGTCCGGCCGCTGCTGGGCGAGTTCCTCTCGATCGCCGCCGTCAACGGGCCGAGCTCGGTGGTCGTCTCCGGTGCGGAGCAGGACGTCGCGGTGGTCGAGGCGCACTTCGCCGAGCGGCGGACCAGTCGGCTGCGGGTCTCGCACGCCTTCCACTCGCCGCTGATGGACCCGATGCTGGCGGACTTCCGTGCGGTCCTCAACGGCCTGACGTACCAGGCGCCTTCGCTCCCGGTCGTCTCCAACCTCACCGGCGGGATCGACGGGGACCTGCGGTCGCCCGAGTACTGGGTGCGGCACGTCCGGGAGACCGTCCGCTTCGCCGACGGCATCCGCGCCCTGGTCGCGGCGGGAGCCGGCGCCCTGCTGGAACTGGGCCCGGACGGCGTGCTCAGCGCGCTCGCCCAGCGGTCCACCGGCGACCACGACTGCGTGGCCGTCCCGCTGCTGCGCCGGGACCGGCCGGAGGAGACCGCGCTGGTCACCGGCCTGGCCCGGGCCCACGTGGCGGGCGTACCGGTCGACTGGACCGCCCTGCTGGCCGGCACCGGCGCCCGCCGGGTCGACCTGCCCACCTACCCGTTCCAGCGCGAGCGGTACTGGCCCGAGCGGGCCCCCGAGCCCGCCGCCGCCGGCGACCCGGCGGACGCCGCCTTCTGGTCCGCCGTCGAGCGCGCCGACACCGCCACGCTCGGTACCGCCCTCGGCCTGGACGACGACACCACGCTCGCCGCCCTGCTGCCTGCCCTCTCCACCTGGCGCCGCCGGCAGACCGCCCGGACCGACGCCGACCGACTGCGCCACCGCGTCGTCTGGCGGCCGTACCCGGCCCCCGCCGGACCGGACGCCCTCCCGGGCGGCTGGCTGGCCCTGCTGCCGACCGGCCGGGACGGCGACGACCCGTGGACGGTTGCGGTGCTCGGCGCCCTCGGCGCCGAGGTGCTCCGCCTCGAAGCCGACCGGGACGGCCGCGCCGCCCTGGCCGAGGCGCTCGCCCCGTTGGCCGGAACGGTCACCGGGGTGGTCGCCCTGCTCGCCGCCGAGGACGCGCTGCCCACCGGGCTCGCCCGCCCCGACGAGCTGCTCGCCGCCCTCGGCGAGGCCGGCGTCGAGGCGCCGCTGTGGTGCCTCACCCGGGGCGCCGTCGCCGTCGGCGACACCGAGGCCCCGGCCGGCGCCGCCCAGGCGGCCGCCTGGGGCATCGGCCGGGTCACCGCGCTCGAACACCCCGGGCGCTGGGGCGGTCTGATCGACCTCCCGGAGGCGCCCGACGCCCGCACCGGAGCCCGGCTGCGCGCCCTGCTGACCGCCGCCGACGGGGAGGACCAGCTCGCCCTGCGCGCCTCGGGGGCCTTCGCCCGCCGCCTGGTCCGGGCCGCCACGGACGCCGACGCGCGCCCCTGGACCCCGCGCGGCACCGTGCTGCTGATCGGCGACCCGACCGGCCACGCGGCGCCCACCGCCCGCTGGCTCGCCGCCACCGGGGCCCGGCAGGTGGCGCTGCTCACCGAGGACCCCGCGACCGACGCCGCCGTCGACCAGCTGCGGGCCGAACTCGCCGAATCCGGATCCGAGTTGCGCGTCATCCTCGGCACCCCCGGTGACCCCGTTGCCCTGGCGGACGCGCTCGGCCTGCCCGAACTCACCGCCGTCCTGCACACCGGCCGCGCGGCCGCGTCGGACACCGCCGACGGGCGGCTCGCCGGGCTGCTCGCCGACCTCGCGGCGCTGGACACCGCCCTCGGCGACCGGCCGCTCGACGCCTACCTGCTGTTCGGGTCCATCGCCGGCACCTGGGGTGTCAAGGGCCGCGCCGAGGAGGCCGCCGCCGGCGCCCTGCTGGACGCCGCCGCCCAGCGCCGCCGAGCCGCCGGACGGGTCGGCCTCGCCGTCTCCTGGGGCGCCTGGGCCGGCCGTACGCCCGACTCCCTCGCCGCGCACCTGCGGGCCAACGGGCTGCCGCCCATGGCCCCCGAGCGCGCGCTGACCGCCCTGGCGGCGGCCGTCGACGGCCCGGCCGCCGTCACCGTCGCCGAGGTGGCCTGGGAGCGCTTCGCCCCCGCCTTCGCCGAGACCCGGCCGACCCGGCTGTTCGCCGACCTGCCCGAGGCCCGGGCGGCCGCGGACGCGGTCGCTGTCGCGGACGGGACGGCCACCGACGGGACGGGCCGGGCACCCGGCTCCGCCCGGGCCGAGGCGCTGCGCGCCGAACTGCGCACCCGCTCCGCCGCCGAACGCACCGAGACGCTGCTCGCGCTCGTCCGGGCCGAGGCGGCCGCCGTGCTCGGGCACGCCGACGCCGACGACGTCCCCGCCGGACACCCGTTCAAGGACCTCGGCTTCGACTCGCTGACCGCCGTCGACCTGCGCAACCGGCTCACCACCGCGACCGGCCTGCGGCTGCCCGCCACCCTGGTGTTCGACTACCCGACCCCGGCCGCCATGGCCGCCCACCTGCGGGCCCGACTCCTCGACGAGGAAGGCGAGACGGAGCGCCCGGTCGCCGCGGTCGACACCGACGACCCGATCGTGATCGTCGGCATCGGCTGCCGCTACCCCGGCGGCGTCCGCTCGCCCGAGGACCTCTGGCAGCTGCTCCTCACCGGGACGGACGCGATCGGCCCGTTCCCGACCGACCGCGGCTGGGACCTCGACCGGCTCGCCCACGGCGACCGGGACGGCCGCGGCCGCAGCGTCACCGGGCACGGCGGATTCCTGTACGACGCCGCCGAGTTCGACGCCGCCTTCTTCGGCGTCTCGCCGCGCGAGGCGCTCGTCGTCGACCCGCAGCAGCGCATCCTGCTGGAGACCGCCTGGGAGGCCCTGGAGCGGGCCGGGATCGACCCGGCCGGCCTGCGCGGCGGCGACACCGGCGTGTTCGTCGGCGGCGGCAGCGGCGACTACCGGCCCTCGATCGGCCAGCTCGGCCACGTCGAGACCGCCCAGTCCGCGAGCCTGCTCTCCGGCCGGCTCTCCTACACCCTGGGCCTGGAGGGGCCCTCCGTGAGCGTGGACACCGCCTGCTCCTCCTCGCTGGTGGCCCTGCACCTGGCCGCCCAGGCGCTGCGCGCCGGGGAGTGCTCGCTCGCCCTGGCCGGCGGTGTGACGGTGATGTCCAGCCCGGTCGGCTTCGTGGAGTTCGGCGAGATGGGCGCGCTGTCCCCGGACGGCCGCTGCAAGGCCTTCGCGGACGCCGCCGACGGCACCGGCTGGTCCGAGGGCGTCGGCGTGCTGGTGGTCGAGCGGCGCTCCGGCGCCGAACGCCTCGGCCACCGGGTGCTGGCCGTCCTGCGCGGCTCGGCCGTCAACCAGGACGGCGCCTCCAACGGCATCACCGCGCCCAACGGCCCGTCCCAGCAGCGCGTCATCCGGCGCGCCCTGGCCGGGGCCGGACTGACGCCCGGTGAGGTGGACGCCGTCGAGGCGCACGGCACCGGCACCCGGCTCGGCGACCCGATCGAGGCGCAGGCGCTGCTCGCCACCTACGGGCAGGACCGCGAACGGCCGGTGCTGATCGGCGCGTTGAAGTCCAACCTGGGGCACACCCAGGCCGCCTCCGGGGTGGCCGGGGTGATCAAGATGGTGCTGGCCATGCAGCACGGCCTGCTGCCGCGCACCCTCCACCTCGACACCCCGTCCGCCCATGTGGACTGGACGGCCGGCGCGGCCGAACTGCTCACCGAGGCCCGGGACTGGCCGGCGACCGGCCGGGCGCGCCGGGCCGGGGTCTCGGCCTTCGGGGCCAGCGGGACCAACGCCCATGTGATCCTGGAACAGCCGACGGCGGCCGACGCGCCCGCTGCCGAGCCGTCCGTCACCGAGCCGTCCGTCACCGAGCCGGCCGAGGACCGGACGCTGCCCGTGCCGCTCTCCGCCGCCACCCCGGCGGCCCTGCGCGACCAGGCCGCCCGCCTGCTCGACCGGCTCGCCGGGGACCCCGGCCTGACCGCCCGCGACCTCGGCCACTCGCTGGCCACCACCCGCACCCTGCTCGACCACCGGGCCGTGCTGCTCGCCGCCGACCGCACGGAGCTCGTCCGGGCCCTAGGCGCCCTCGCCGACGGGCAGGGCGACGGCACCGCCGTCCAGGGCGAGGCCCGCAGCGGCCGGACCGCCTTCCTGTTCCCCGGCCAGGGTGCGCAACGCCCCGGCGCCGGAAAGGAGTTGTACGCCACCTACCCGGTGTTCGCCGAGGCGCTGGACGCCGTCCTGGCCGGCTTCGAGGGCCGGCTCGCCGGTCCGCTGCGACCGGTGCTGTTCGCGGCGGAGGGGTCGGCGGAGGCCGCCCTGCTGGACGACACGGGCTTCGCCCAACCGGCGCTGTTCGCGCTGGAGGTGGCGCTGTACCGGCTGGTGGAGTCCTGGGGCCTGCGCCCCGACTTCGTCCTGGGCCACTCGATCGGGGAGCTGGCGGCCGCACACGTGGCCGGGGTGTTCTCGCTGGAGGACGCCTGCACCCTGGTCGCCGCCCGGGCCCGGCTGATGTCGGCGCTGCCCGGTGGGGGAGCGATGGTCGCCGTCGAGGCGACCGAGGCGGAGCTGCTGCCGCGGCTGACCGACGGCGTCTCGATCGCCGCCGTCAACGGCCCGCGCGCCGTCGTCCTCTCCGGGGACGCGGACGCCGTCGAGCGGATCGCCGCGGGCCTCGCGGCCGAGCGGCGCAGGACTAGGCGTTTGCGGGTGAGCCATGCGTTTCACTCCGTACACATGGACGCGATGCTCGACGACTTCGAGCGGGCGGCCCGGGGCATCGCCTACTCCGCCCCGCGCATCCCGCTGGTCTCCAACCTGACCGGTGAGCTCGTCACCGGGGCGGCCGGGGCGGACTACTGGGTCCGGCACGTCCGGGAGGCCGTCCGCTTCGCCGACGGCCTGGCCACCCTCGCCGACCGCGGGGTGCGCCGACACCTCGAACTCGGCCCGGACGGCGTGCTCTCCGCGCTCGTCCAGGCCGCTTCGGACGGCTCGGCTTCTTCGAACGGTGCGAACGGCTCGGCTTCTTCGAACGGCTCGGACGGCCCGGTCGAGCAGGCCGATCCCGCCCGCCCGGTGGTCACCGCCACCGCGCTGCGGCACGGCCGCGACGAGCGGACCACCCTGCTCACCGCCGTCGCCCGGCTGCACGTCGACGGGCTCGCCCCGCACTGGCCCGCCGTCTTCGAGGGCACCGGCGCCCGCCGGGTCGACCTGCCCACCTACCCGTTCCAGCGGCAGCGCTACTGGGCGGATCCCGCCGCCGCGCCGGCCCCGGCCGCCGCCCCCGACGGGGAGTTCTGGACCGCGCTGCGCACCGAGTCCCTGGACGCGCTCGCCGACACCCTCGACGTCGACGGCGACGCGCTCGCCAAGGTCCTCCCGGCGCTGCGCGACTGGCAGGACCGGCGCGAGGAGCGGGCCGCCGTGGACGGGCTGCGCCGACGGATCGTCTGGCAGCCGCTCGACCGGGTCCGCTCCGGCGCCCCGACCGGCAACTGGCTGGCGGTCCTGCCCGCCGACCGGGGCGACGGGGCCTGGACGGACGCCGTGCTCGGCGCGCTCGGCCCGGACACCGTCCGGCTGACCGTCGCGGCCGACGCCGACCGCGCCCGGCTCGCCGGGCAGCTCGCCGAACTCCCGCTCCCGGCCGGTGGTTTCGCGGGCGTGGTGTCGCTGCTGGCACTCGACGAGACCATGGCGGACGGTGCCCCCGGCGGACCGGCCCGGACCACCACCCTGCTCCAGGCCCTCGGCGACGCCCGGATCGGCGCCCCGCTGTGGTGCCTCACCCGCGAGGCCGTCGCGGCCGCCCCCGGTGACCTCGTCACCGGCCTGCCGCAGGCCGCCGTCTGGGGCCTCGGCCGGGTCGCCGCGCTCGAACTCCCGCAGCGCTGGGGCGGGTTGATCGACCTGCCCGGAACCGTCGACCGGGACACCGCGGCCCTGCTGGCCGCCGTGCTGGCCGACCCGGCCGGGGAGGACCAGCTCGCCGTCCGCCGCACCGGCCTGCTCGCCCGCCGCCTGGCCGCCACCCCCGGAGGATCCGGCGGCGCCCGGGACGACCAGGGCGTCTGGGAGCCCACCGGCACCGTGCTGATCACCGGCGGTACCGGCGCGCTCGGCGCCGAGGTCGCCCGCGGCCTCGCCGCCGCCGGGGCCCGGCACCTCGTCCTGCTCAGCCGCCGGGGCCCCGACGCGCCCGGCGCGGCCGAACTCCGCGCGGACCTCACCGCCGCCGGGGCGGCCGTCACCATCACGGCCTGCGACGCCGCCGACCGGGAGGCGCTCGCCGCCGTCCTGGCCGCCGTGCCCGCCGACCACCCGCTGACCGCCGTCGTCCACGCCGCCGGCGTCCTCGACGACGGGGTGATCGACGGCCTCGACCCGGCGCGCTTCACGGCCGTCCACCGGGCCAAGGCCGCCTCGGCCCTGCTGCTCGACGAACTGACCGCGGACCAGGACCTGGCCGTCTTCGCCCTGTTCTCCTCCGCCTCGGCCGCCGTCGGCAACCCCGGCCAGGGCAGCTACGCGGCCGCCAACGCCGTGCTCGACGCGCTCGCCGAGCGCCGCCGGGCCCACGGCCGCGCGGCCACCTCGATCGCCTGGGGCGCCTGGGGCGGCGCCGGCATGGCCGCCGACGCCCGGGCCGCCGAGGCCGCCCGACGCACCGGCATCCGGCCGCTCGACCCGGCCGCCGCCGTCACCGCGCTGCGCCGGACCGTCCTGGACGACGCCCCGACCACCCTGGTCGCCGACGTCGACCCGGAGCGCTTCGTGCGCGCCTTCACCGCCGTCCGGCCGAGCCGACTGCTCGCCCAACTCCCCGGCTACGCCGAGCCGCAGGGCCCCGGCGCCGACCCCGGGAACGGCCGCGGGCTGCGCGCCGAACTCGCCGGGCTCACCCCGGCCCGCCGGGCCGCCGCCGTGCTCACCCTGGTCCGCACCCGGGCCGCCGAGGTGCTCGGGCTGCCCGGCATCGAGGCGGTCGGCCCGGACAAGGCCTTCCGGGACCTCGGCTTCGACTCGCTCGGCGCCGTCGAACTGCGCAACCGGCTCGGCGCCGCCAGCGGCCTCGACCTCTCGCCGACGCTGGTCTTCGACCACCCGAGCCCGAGCGA
Organism: Kitasatospora sp. NPDC089509; assembly: GCF_044749365.1. Taxonomy (NCBI): domain Bacteria; kingdom Bacillati; phylum Actinomycetota; class Actinomycetes; order Kitasatosporales; family Streptomycetaceae; genus Kitasatospora; species Kitasatospora sp. NPDC089509. The sequence continues at coordinate 573,261 of NZ_JBIVHS010000002.1, forward strand.
GCTCGCCGAGCACCTGCTCGGCCTGCTGGTCACCGGGGCCGACCGGGGCGGGGCGGACGCGGAGCCCGAGCGGGACCGCCTGCGGGCCCTCGTCGAGTCCGTCCCGCTGGAGCGGCTGCGGCGCAGCGGCGTGCTGGACGTGCTGCTCAAGCTCGCCGACGGCGGGCCCGCCGACGACGCGGACGGCGGTGCCGACGGTGCCGCCGACGGTGACGAGGCCATCGACGCGATGGACCTGGACGACCTGGTGCAGGCCGCCCTGCGCAACGACCCCGACCACGCCCAGGACTGACGGAGCACCCATGACCACGCCCCACGACAAGGTAGTCGCCGCTCTCCGGTCCTCCCTCAAGGAGTCCGAACGGCTGCGGCAGCAGAACCGCCGGCTGCTGGCCGCCGCCACCGAACCCGTCGCCGTCATCGGCATGGGCTGCCGCTACCCGGGCGGCATCGGCTCGCCCGAGGAGCTCTGGGAGCTGGTGGCGAACGGCCGCGACGCCACCGGGGACTACCCGTCGGACCGCGGCTGGGACCTCGGCGCCCTGCGGGACACCGGCGTCGACGAGCGCGGCACCCGGGTCTCCCGGCGCGGCGGCTTCCTCGACGCGGTGTCCGGCTTCGACGCCGACTTCTTCGGGATCTCGCCCCGCGAGGCCGTCACCACCGACCCCCAGCAGCGGCTGCTGCTGGAGACCTCCTGGGAGGCGTTCGAGCGGGCCGGCCTCGACCCGACCGCCCTGCGCGGCAGCCGCACCGGGGTGTTCCTCGGCACCAACGGCCAGGACTACGCCTACCTGCTGGTGCGCTCCCTGGCCGACGCCACCGGGGACATCGGCACCGGCATCGCCGCCTCCGCCCTCTCCGGCCGGCTCTCCTACACCCTCGGCCTGGAGGGGCCGGCGGTGACGGTGGACACCGCCTGCTCCTCCTCGCTGGTCGCCCTGCACTGGGCGGTCCAGGCGCTGCGGGCGGGCGAGTGCACGCTGGCGGTGGCGGGCGGGGTCAACGTGATGTCGACCCCGGGGGCGCTGCTGGAGTTCAGCCGCCAGGGCGGGCTGGCCCCGGACGGGCGGTGCAAGGCCTTCGCGGACGGCGCGGACGGCACCGGCTGGTCCGAGGGCGTCGGCGTGCTGGTGCTGGAGCGGCTCTCGGACGCGCGCCGCAACGGGCACCGGGTGCTGGCCGTGGTCCGCGGCTCGGCGGTGAACCAGGACGGCGCGTCCAACGGGTTCACCGCGCCCAACGGGCCGTCCCAGCAGCGGGTGATCCGGGCCGCCCTGGCCAACGCGGGACTGTCCGCCGACGAGGTGGACGCGGTCGAGGGCCACGGCACGGGCACCCCGCTCGGGGACCCGATCGAGGCCCAGGCGCTGCTGGCCGCCTACGGGCAGGGGCGGGAGAGCGGCCGACCGCTCTGGCTCGGCTCGGTCAAGTCGAACCTGGGCCACGCCCAGGCGGCGGCCGGGGTCGCGGGCGTGATCAAGACGGTGATGGCGCTGCGGGCCGGGGTGTTGCCGAAGACCCTGCACGCGGAGCACCCGTCCGGGCGGGTGGACTGGTCGGCGGGGGAGGTGCGGCTGCTGACGGAGGCCCGGGAGTGGCCGGGCGGCGGGCGGACCCGGCGGGCGGGGGTGTCCTCGTTCGGGATCAGCGGGACGAACGCCCATGTGATCGTCGAGGAGGCGCCCGCGGAGGTCGAGGAGGCGTCGGTCGAACCGTCGTCCGGCGTGCCGGGGGTGGTGCCGTGGGTGGTCTCGGCGAAGTCGGCGGCCGCGCTCGGCGCGCAGCTGGCCCGGCTGGCCACGGCGGGCGGCTCGCCGCTGGACGTCGGGCTGTCGCTGGCGGGGCGGTCGCGGTTCCGGCACCGGGCGGTGCTGGTGGCCGGCGCCGAACTGGCCCGTGGGGTGGCGGCGGAGCGGTCGACGGCGTTCCTGTTCTCCGGGCAGGGCTCGCAACGACTCGGCATGGGCCGGGAGTTGTACGCCCGGTTCCCGGTGTTCGCGGCGGCCTTCGATGAGGTGTGTGCCGCGCTGGACCTGCCGCTGCGGGATGTGGTGTGGGGTTCGGACCAGGAGTTGCTGAACCGGACCTCGTTCGCGCAGGCGGGGCTGTTCGCGGTGGAGGTGGCGCTGTTCCGGCTGCTCGAATCCCTGGGTGTGGAGCCGGAGTTCGTGGCCGGGCACTCGATCGGCGAGGTCGTGGCCGCGCACGTGGCCGGGGTGTTCTCGCTGGCCGATGCGTGTGCGCTGGTGGCGGCGCGTGGTCGGCTGATGCAGGCGCTGCCGTCGGGCGGCGCGATGCTCGCCGTCCGGGCTTCCGAGGAGGAAGTCCGGCCACTGCTGGGCGACTTGGTGTCGATCGCGGCTGTCAACGGCCCGACCTCGGTGGTCGTCTCCGGTGCGGAGCGGGCCGTCGCCGCGATCGAGGCGCACTTCGTCGACCGGAAGACCACCCGCCTGCGGGTCTCGCACGCCTTCCACTCCCCGCTGATGGATCCGATGCTGGCGGAGTTCCGGGCCGTCCTCAACGGCCTTTCGTACCACGAGCCTTCGATCCCGCTGGTCTCCAACCTGACCGGTGAGTTCGTCACCGGGGCGACCGGAGCCGACTACTGGGTGCGCCACGTCCGCGAGACGGTCCGCTTCGCCGACGGCCTGCGCGCGCTGCGCGAGGCCGGGGCCACGGCCTTCGTCGAACTCGGCCCGGACGGCGTCCTGTCGGCTCTGGTCCAGGACACCGACGCCCCGGCGGTCCCGCTGCTGCGCCGCGACCGTGCGGAGGAGAGCGCGCTGGTCACCGGCCTGGCCCGGCTGCACGTCGCGGGCGTACCCGTGGACTGGGCGCGGCTGTTCGACGGCACCGGCGCCGTGCGCGTCGAGCTGCCCACCTACCCCTTCCAGCACGAGCGCTACTGGCCCGCCCCCGGCAGCCTGGCCGGGGACGTCGCCTCCGCCGGGCTGCTGGCGGCGGACCACCCGCTGCTCGGTGCGGCGGTCCCGCTGGCCGGTACGGACAGCGTGGTCTTCACCGGCCGGCTCTCGCCCGACACGGCGGCCTGGGACGGTGACACGGAGGTCTTCCCGGCGGCCGGGTTCCTGGAGCTGGCGCTCCGGGTCGGCGACCACGTCGGCTGCGACCGGGTCGAGCGGCTCACCGTCACCCGGCCGCTGCCGCTGGGCACCGGCGGCGCCACGACGGTCCAGGTCCGGGCGGGTTCGCCGGACGGGACCGGAGCCCGGGCGGTGACCTTCTTCGCGCGCCCGGACGGCTCCCTCGACGAGCCCTGGACCGAACACGCCACCGGCCTGCTGACCGCCGGGGCGCGCACCGCGGGCTTCGACGCCGCCGTCTTCGATGCCGCCGCCTGGCCGCCGGCCGGCGCGGTCGCGCAGGGCGAGGGCGTCTGGCAGCGGGGCGAGGAGACCTACGTCGAGGTGGAGTCGGCCGACGGGGCCGCGGGCTTCGGTCTGCACCCGGCGCTGCTGGCGGCGGTGGTGCGGGCGGACGGCCGCGGGCTGGTGCCGGTGGCCTGGTCCGGGGTGTCGCTGCACGCCTCGGGGGCGACCGTGGTGCGGGCCCGGCTGGTCCGGACGGGCGCGGAGACGCTGGCGCTGGCCCTGGCCGACGCGGCGGGGGATCCGGTGCTCTCGGCGGAGTCGGTGGAGCTGGCCGAGCCGGTCGCCGCCTCGCGTGCGGTGGACGGGTCGCTGCTGCGCCTGGACTGGGTCGCGGCCCCGCTCGGCCGGGTGTCGGAGGTGCGGTCGGTGACCCTGGACGGGGAGTTGGCCTCCCTGGTGGAGGTGCCGGAGGCCGTGCTCGTACCGGTGCCGGGCGGTGCCGAGGGCCCGGAGGCCGTGCACGAGGTGACGGCGTGGGCGCTGGGCCTGGTGCAGGAGTGGCTGGCCGAGCCGCGCTTCGAGGGCTCGCGCCTGGTGTTCGTCACCCGGGGTGCGGTGGGCGAGGTGGGCGAGGTGTCGGACCTTGCCGGTGCCGCCGTATGGGGTCTGGTCCGGGCGGCGGAGACGGAGAACCCGGGTCGGTTCGTGCTGGCGGACACCGACGGCGGGCTGCCGTTGGCCGAGGTGCTGGCCGTCGGCGAGTCGCAGGTGGTGGTCCGCGACGGCGTCGTCCGGGTCGGCCGGCTGACCCGGGCGCCGGGCGGTGGCTCGTTCGACGGCTGGGGCGACGGCACGGTGGTCGTCACGGGCGGCACCGGTGGCCTGGGCCGGCTCGTGGCGCGCCACCTGGTGGCCGAACGCGGCGTCCGGGAGCTGCTGTTGCTGAGCCGCCGGGGCGGACTCGGCTCCTGGGTGGAGGAGTTGCGCGAGCTGGGCGCCGAGGTCGAGGTCGTCGCGTGCGACGTGGCCGACCGGGCGGCGCTCGCCGAGGCGCTCCGGGGCCGGACGGTCACCGGTGTGGTGCATGCGGCCGGTGTGCTGGACGACGGTGTGGTGACGGCGTTGACGCCCGAGCGGCTGTCCGCCGTGCTGCGGCCCAAGGTTGATGCTGCGTGGCACTTGCACGAGTTGACCGCGGGTCAGGATCTGAAGGCGTTCGTCCTCTTCTCCTCGATCTCCGGTGTGCTGGGTAGCGCGGGCCAGGGCAACTACGCGGCGGCGAACGTCTTCCTGGACGCACTCGCTTCCTGGCGCCGCCAACAGGGCCTGCCCGCCCAGTCCTTGGGCTGGGGTGCCTGGGTGCCCGCAGCAGGTATGACGGGGACGCTGAGCGAGACCGACCAGCAGCGGATCCGCTCCGCCGGGGTCCCGCCGCTGACCGAGGACCAGGGCCTGGCCCTGCTGGACGCCGCCATGGCCGTGGACGCGCCCTACCTGGTGGCGACCGGCCGGATGGCCACCGGGGCCCGCCCGCGCGGCGAGGTGCCGGCCCTGTTCCGCGCCCTGCTGCCGGCCGGTCGCCGCACCGCCTCCGGCACCACCAGCGGCACGGGCGCCGCGCTCGCCGAGCGGCTGGCCGCCCTGCGCGAGGCCGACCGGCCGCGCCACCTCCTCGACCTGGTCCGCACCGAGGCCGCCACCGTGCTCGGCCACCCCTCCGGCCGGTCCGTCGACCCCGGACGGGAGTTCCGCGAGCTCGGCTTCGACTCCCTCACCGCGATCGAACTGCGCAACCGTCTCACCGCCGCCACCGGGCTGCGGCTCCCGGCGACCATGGTCTTCGACCACCCGACCCCGCAGGCCCTCGCCACCCACCTGCTCGGCGAACTCCTGGACAACACAAGCGAATCGGCCACCCCGGCCGCCGCCACCCCCGCCGCCGGCGAACCGGTCGCGATCGTCGGCATGGCCTGCCGCTTCCCCGGCGGTGTCGCCTCGCCCGAGGACCTGTGGCGGCTGCTGAGCGAGGGCCGCGACGGCATCTCCGGCTTCCCGACCGACCGCGGCTGGGACCTGGACGCGCTGTTCGGCAGCGGCCACGGCGTCAGCGCCACCCGCCGGGGTGGCTTCCTCACCGGCCTGGGCGAGTTCGACGCGGGCTTCTTCGGGATCTCGCCGCGCGAGGCCCTCGCCATGGACCCGCAGCAGCGGCTGCTGCTGGAGACCTCCTGGGAGGCGGTCGAGCGGGCGGGCATCGACCCGACGGCGCTGCGTGGCAGCCGGACCGGCGTCTTCGTCGGCACCACCGGCCAGGACTACGCCTCGCTGGTGATGAACTCGCGGGAGGAGGTGGAGGGCCACGCGAGCACCGGGCTGGCCAACAGCGTGATCTCCGGCCGGGTGTCGTACTGCCTCGGCCTGGAGGGGCCCGCGCTCACCATCGACACCGCCTGCTCCTCCTCGCTGGTGGCGATGCACCTGGCCGCGCAGTCCCTCGACAGCGGCGAGTGCACCCTCGCCCTGGCCGGCGGCGTCACCGTGCTGTCCACCCCGATGAGCTTCCTCGGCTTCACCCGCCAGGGCGGCCTGGCCCCGGACGGGCACTGCAAGGCCTTCGCGGACGGGGCGGACGGCACCGGCTGGTCGGAGGGGGTCGGCGTGCTGGTGCTGGAGCGGCTCTCCGACGCCCGCCGCAACGGGCACCCGGTGCTGGCCGTCGTGCGCGGCTCGGCCGTCAACCAGGACGGTGCCTCCAACGGGCTGACGGCGCCGAACGGCCCGTCCCAGCAGCGGGTTATCCGCCAGGCCCTCGCCAACGCCGGGCTGTCGGCCGCCGACGTCGACGCGGTCGAGGCCCACGGGACGGGCACCCCGCTCGGCGACCCGATCGAGGCCCAGGCGCTGCTGGCCACCTACGGCCAGGACCGTGAACTCCCGCTGCTGCTGGGCTCGGTGAAGTCCAACCTGGGCCACACCCAGGCCGCCGCCGGCGTCGCCGGGGTGATCAAGACCGTACAGGCGATGCACGCCGGGATGCTGCCGAAGACGCTGCACGTGGACGCGCCCTCCTCGCACGTGGACTGGTCGGCGGGCGCCGTGGAACTGCTGACGGAGGCCCGGGAGTGGCCGAACGGCGAGCGGCCCCGGCGGGCGGGGATCTCCTCGTTCGGGATCAGTGGGACGAACGCGCACGTGATCCTCGAACAGGTGCCACCGGTGGAGTCGGCGGTCGAACCGCCGTCCGTCGTGCCGGGCGTGGTGCCGTGGGTGGTCTCGGGCGCCGCGGAACCGGCGCTGGAAGCGCAGTTGGCCGGGCTCGCCGGCGTGGACGGCTCGCCGCTGGACATCGGGCTGTCGCTGACCGGCCGGGCCCGGTTCGGGCACCGGGCGGTACTGCTGGACGGTACCGAGGTGGCCCGGGGCGCGGCCGGCGAACGGCGGCTCGCGCTGCTGTTCTCCGGTCAGGGGTCGCAACGGCTGGGCATGGGGCGGGAGTTGTACGGCCGGTTCCCGGTGTTCGCGGCGGCCTTCGACGCGGTGTGCGAGCGGTTCGAGCTGCCGGTGCGGGAGGTGGTGTGGGGTGCGGACGAGGAACCGCTGAACCGGACCGACTTCGCCCAGGCGGGGCTGTTCGCGGTGGAGGTGGCGCTGTTCCGGCTGCTCGAATCGCTGGGTGTGGAGCCGGAATTCGTGGCGGGGCACTCGATCGGTGAGGTCGCCGCCGCGCACGTGGCCGGTGTCTTCTCCCTCGCGGACGCCTGCACGCTGGTCTCCGCCCGTGGCCGCCTGATGCAGGCCCTGCCGGAGGGTGGCGCGATGCTCGCGGTCGAGGCGACCGAGGAGGAAGTCCGGCCGCTGCTGGGCGAGGTCCTCTCGATCGCCGCCGTCAACGGGCCGAGCTCGGTGGTCGTCTCGGGTGCGGAGCAGGCCGTCGCGGCGGTCGAGGCGCACTTCGCCGAGCGGCGGACCAGTCGGCTGCGGGTCTCGCACGCCTTCCACTCGCCGCTGATGGATCCGATGCTGGCGGACTTCCGGGAGGTCCTCAACAGCCTGGCGTACCAGGAGCCTTCGCTCACGGTCGTCTCCAATCTCACCGGCGGGATCGCCGAGGACCTGCAGTCGCCCGAGTACTGGGTGCGCCACGTTCGGGAGACCGTCCGCTTCGCCGACGGCATCCGCGCCCTCGCCGAAGCGGGTGCCACCGACCACCTGGAGCTCGGCCCCGGGGGCGTGCTCACCGCCCTCGCCGAACGGAACCTCGCCGAGCCGAACCTCGCCGAGCCGAACCGCAGCGACACGAACCCCGCCGAGGGCGCCGATCGCGTCACCACCCCGGCGCTGCGCGCGGACCGTCCGGAGGAGCACGCCCTGCTGACCGCGCTCGCCCGGCTGCACGTCGTCGGCGTGCCCGTCGACTGGGCCCGGGTCTTCGACGGCACCGGCGCCCGGCGGGTCGACCTGCCGACCTACGCCTTCCAGCACGAGCGCTACTGGCCCGCGCAGGCCGCCCGCACCGGCGACGTGACCGGCGCGGGCCTGCGGCCGGCCGAGCACCCGCTGCTGGGGGCGGTGGTCTCCCCGGCCGACTCGGCGGGCGTCCTGCTGACCGGTCGGCTGTCGCTGACGGCCCAGCCGTGGCTGGGCGACCACCGGGTCGGCGGGGCGGCGGTCTTCCCGGTCGCCGGCCTCCTGGAGCTGGCCCTGCGGGCCGCGGACCTGGTGGGCTGCGACCGGGTCGAGCGGCTGACGCCCGCCGAGCCGCTGGTGCTGCCGGAGGACGGTGCCGTCGTGGTCCAGCTGGTGGTGGGTGCCCCCGACGAGGCCGGGACGCGCCGACTGGGTTGCTACGCCCGCCCGGAGGCCGCCGGGGAGGAGGATCCGTGGACCTGCCACGCCGCCGGCACCCTGGCCGTCGGCGGCCGCGAGGGCGGCTTCGACACCTCTGTGTGGCCCCCGGCGGACGCGTCGGCCGTCGAGCCGGAGAGCTGCCACGACCCGCTGGACCACGGTCCGGCGTTCCGCACCCTCCAGGCGGTCTGGCAGCGCGGCGAGGAGGTGTTCGCCGAGGCCGTCCTGCCGGGTCGGGCCGAGGACGCGGCCCCGTACGGGCTGCACCCGGCGCTGCTGGAGGCGGCCGTCCAGGCGGCCGGTCTGCTCGGGCCGGAGGACGGCGAGCGGCTGGTGCCGGTGGACTGGCAGGAGGTGGCGCTGCACGCGACCGGCGCGGCCGTGGTGCGGCTGCGCGTCGCCCGGGCGGGTGCGGGTGCGGGTTCGGTGTCGGTCGAGGTGGTGGACGCGGCGGGCGGGTCCGTGCTGTCGGCGGGGTCGCTGACGCTGGGCGAACCGGCCGCCGTGACCGCGGCCGCCGGGCCCGCCGGGGCGCTGCTGCGGCTGGACTGGGTGGACGCGACGCCGTCGGCGGGCGGGCCCGTGCGCGCGGTGACCCTCGACGGGGAGCCGGCGGCGTTGGTCGAGGTGCCGGAGGTCGTGCTCGTGCCGGTGCCGGGTGGCGCCGAGGGGCCGGCGGCGGTGCACGAGGTGGCGGCGTGGGCGCTGGGTCTGGTGCAGGAGTGGCTGGCCGAGGAGCGCTTCGACGGTTCGCGGCTGGTGTTCGTCACCCGGGGCGCGGCGGGCGGGGCGGGTGAGGTGTCGGAGCTGGCCGGTGCCGCCGTGTGGGGTCTGGTGCGGGCGGCCGAGGCGGAGAACCCGGGCCGGTTCGCCCTGCTGGACGTCGGGGCCGACGCGGACACCGCGGCCGCGCTTCCCGTCCTTGCCGCCCAACCGGCGGGCGGTGACTTCCAGTTCGTGGCCCGCCGGGGTGCCGTCCGGGTCGGCCGGCTGGCCCGGGTGACCGGCGGCGGGACGTCCGCCGGCTGGGGCGACGGCACGGTGGTGGTCACCGGCGGTACGGGTGGCCTGGGCCGGCTGGTCGCCCGGCACCTGGTCGTGGAGCACGGCGTGCGGGACCTGCTGCTGCTGAGCCGACGCGGTGGAGCGGCCGAGCTGGTGGGCGAGTTGGCGGAGCTGGGCGCCCGGGTCGAGGTGCTGGCCTGTGACGCGGCCGACCGGGAGGCGCTCGCGAAGGCGCTCCGGGGCCGGACGGTCACGGGTGTGGTGCATGCGGCCGGTGTGCTGGACGACGGTGTGGTGACGGCGTTGACGCCCGAGCGGCTGTCCGCCGTGCTGCGGCCCAAGGTCGACGCGGCGTGGCACCTGCACGAGTTGACCGCGGGCCAGGACCTCAAGGCGTTCGTCCTCTTCTCCTCGATCTCCGGGGTGATGGGCAGCGCGGGCCAGGGCAACTACGCGGCGGCGAACGTCTTCCTGGACGCACTCGCCTCCCGGCGCCGTCAACTCGGCCTGCCCGCCCAGTCCTTGGGCTGGGGCGCCTGGGTGCCCACCGCAGGTATGACGGGGGAACTGAGCGAGGCCGACCTGCACCGCATCCGCGCCACCGGGGTCCCGCCGCTCACCGAGGAGCAGGGACTGGCCCTGCTCGACGCCGCGATGGCCGTCGACGCGCCGCACCTGGTCCCGATCGGCCGCGCCACCGGCCCGGCGAGGATGCCCGGCACCGTCCCGGCACTGCTGCGCGGCCTGGTCCGCGGCGCCCGTCGGGCGGCTGCGTCGGGCGGCGGCAGCACCGGGACGGCCACCGCGCTGGCCACCCGGCTGGCCGGACTGCGCGAGGGCGACCGGCTCCGGCACCTCACCGGCCTGGTCCGCACCGAGGCGGCGGCCGTGCTCGGCCACGGCTCGGCGCAAGCCGTGGCGGCCGACCGGGACTTCCACGACCTCGGCGTCGACTCCCTGACGGCACTGGAACTGCGCAACCGCCTCACCGCCGTCACCGGCCTCCGCCTGCCCGCCACCCTGGTCTTCGACCACCCCACCCCGGGCGTGCTGGCCGCCCACCTCCTCGGCGTGCTCCTGGACCAGCGGGACGCCGCCGACGGCGCCGAACTGCTCGGCCGACTCGACCGGCTCGACGAGGCCCTGGCGACCGGCGACACCGACCGGGCGACCCGGGACGCGGTCTCCCTCCGGCTGCGCCGAATGCTGGAGAAATTGCGAATCCTCGACGCGGAGAATGCCGAGGACGGCGTCGCGGAGCGACTCGAAGCGGCGAGCGCGGACGAGGTCCTCGCCTTCATCGACAACGAGCTCGGCCGTCTCAGCGACCGCTGACCGCACCCGCTCCAACACAGGAAGGCACCACCTCCCATGTCGAACGACAGCAAGCTCGTTGACTACCTCAAGTGGGTCACGGCCGACCTGCACCAGACCCGCCAACGGCTGCTGGAAGTCGAGTCCGGCCGGCACGAGCCGATCGCCGTCGTCGGCATGGCGTGCCGCCTGCCGGGCGGGGTGACCACCCCCGAGGAGCTCTGGCGGCTGGTCGCCGACGGGCGGGACGGCGTCACCGCCTTCCCCGCCGACCGGGGTTGGGACATGGCGGCGCTGCTCGGCGAGGGGGCCGGGAGCAGCGCCGCGATCGAGGGCGGCTTCATCGCCGCGGCCGACTTCGACGCCGACTTCTTCGGGATCTCGCCGCGCGAGGCGCTGGCCATGGACCCGCAGCAGCGGCTGCTGCTGGAGACCTCCTGGGAGGCCTTCGAGCGGGCCGGCCTCGACCCGGCGGGCCTGCGCGGCAGCCGGACCGGCGTCTTCGTGGGCACGGCGGGCGTCGACTACGTCGGCGTGGTGATGAACGCCGAGGAGGACATGGAGGGCCACGCGACCACCGGCCTGACGGCGAGCGTGCTCTCCGGCCGGGTGTCGTACACCTTCGGCCTGGAGGGCCCGGCGGTCACCGTCGACACCGCCTGCTCCTCCTCGCTGGTGGCGATGCACCTGGCCTCGCAGGCGCTGCGGGCCGGTGAGTGCACCCTCGCCCTGGCGGGCGGCGTCACCGTGCTGTCCACACCGATGAGCTTCGCCGGGTTCAGCCGCCAGGGCGGACTGGCCCCGGACGGGCGGTGCAAGGCCTTCGCGGACGCCGCCGACGGGACGGGCTGGGCCGAGGGTGCGGGCGTGCTGGTGCTGGAGCGGCTGTCCGACGCGCGCCGCAACGGGCACCCGGTGCTGGCCGTCGTGCGCGGCTCAGCCGTCAACCAGGACGGCGCCTCCAACGGGCTGACCGCGCCGAACGGCCCGTCCCAGCAGCGCGTCATCCGGGCCGCCCTGGCGGCCGCCGGACTGTCGGGCGCCGAGGTGGACGCGGTCGAGGGCCACGGCACGGGCACCCCGCTCGGCGACCCGATCGAGGCGCAGGCGCTGCTCGCGACCTACGGGCAGGAGCGTGAACGGCCGCTGCTGCTGGGCTCCTTGAAGTCCAACATCGGACACACCCAGGCGGCCGCCGGGGTCGCGGGAGTGATCAAGACGGTGCTGGCGATGCGCGCCGGGGTCCTGCCGCGCACCCTGCACGTGGACGCGCCGTCCGGCGAGGTGGACTGGTCGGCGGGCGCGGTGGAACTGCTCGCCGAGGCCCGGGACTGGCCGGAGACCGGCCGGCCGCGCCGGGCGGGCGTCTCGGCCTTCGGGATCAGCGGGACGAACGCGCACGTGATCGTGGAGCAGGCGCCGGAGGAGGAACCGGCGGAGGCGGAGGCGGAGGCGGAAACGCCCGAGGAGTCGCCGGCCGCGCGGGTCGTCGGGCCGGCTGTCGTGCCGGGTGTGGTGCCGTGGGTGGTCTCGGCGAAGTCGGAGGCTGCGCTGGGCGCGCAACTGGCCGGCCTCGTCGGGCTGGACGGCTCGCCGGTGGACGTGGGGCTGTCGCTGGCCGGGCGGTCGCGGCTGCGGCACCGGGCGGTGCTGGTGGACGGCGGTGAGGTCGCGCGGGGTGCGGCGGTCGAGCGGTCGTCGGCGTTCCTGTTCTCCGGGCAGGGGTCGCAACGGCTGGGCATGGGACGGGAGTTGTACGACCGGTTCCCGGTGTTCGCGGCGGCCTTCGACGCGGTGTGCGAGCGGTTCGAACTGCCGCTGCGGGACGTGGTCTGGGGAACGGACCAGGAGCTGCTGAACCGGACGGACTTCGCCCAGGCGGGCCTGTTCGCCGTCGAGGTGGCGCTGTTCCGGCTGCTCGAATCGCTGGGTGTGGAGCCGGAGTTCGTGGCCGGGCACTCGATCGGTGAGGTGGCGGCCGCGCATGTGGCGGGGGTGTTCTCGCTCGCGGACGCGTGTGCGCTGGTCTCCGCCCGTGGTCGGTTGATGCAGGCGCTGCCGTCCGGCGGCGCGATGCTCGCCGTGCAGGCCGCGGAGGAGGAAGTCCGGCCACTGCTGGGCGACTTGGTGGCGATCGCGGCGGTGAACGGCCCCGAGTCCGTCGTGGTCTCGGGTGCGGAGGAGGCCGTCGAGGCGATCCGCGAACACTTCGCCGGGCGGAAGACCACCCGGCTGCGGGTTTCGCACGCGTTCCACTCGCCGTTGATGGATCCGATGCTGGCGGACTTCCATGAGGTGCTGAACGGCCTTTCGTACAGCGAGCCTTCGATCCCCGTCGTGTCCAACCTGACCGGTGGGATCGCCGAGGACCTGCAGTCACCCGAGTACTGGGTGCGGCACGTCCGCGAGACGGTCCGCTTCGCCGACGGCCTGCGCGCGCTGCGCGAGGCCGGGGCCACGGCCTTCGTCGAGCTCGGCCCGGACGGTGTCCTGTCGGCCCTGGTCCAGGACCCCGACACCCCGGCCGTCCCGCTGCTGCGCCGCGACCGTGCGGAGGAGAGCACGCTGGTCACCGGCCTGGCCCGGCTGCACGTCGCCGGTGTACCGGTGGACTGGGCGCGGCTGTTCGACGGCACCGGCGCCCGCCGGGTCGACCTGCCCACGTACCCGTTCCAGCACGAGCGCTACTGGCCGCGCCCGGCCCGGCGGCTCGGGGACCTGACCGGCGCCGGTCTGGCCTCCGCCGAACACCCGCTGCTGGGCGCGACCGTCGCCCTGGCGAACGCCGAGGGCACCCTGCTGACCGGGCGCCTGTCGCTGGCGGCCCAGCCGTGGCTGGGTGACCACCGGGTGGACGGGGTCGCGGTGTTCCCGCCGACCGGGTACCTGGAGCTGGCCGTGCGGGCCGCGGACCAGGTGGGCTGCGACCGGGTCGAGCGGCTGACGCTCGCCGAGCCGCTGGTGCTGCCCGAGGACGGCTCGGTCGTGGTCCAGATCCAGGTGGGCGCGCCGGAGGGCTCCGGCGCGTGCCCGGTGCGGATCTTCTCCCGTACGGACGCCGACCCCGACGCGCCGTGGGTGGAGCACGCTGCGGGCGAGCTCGTCCGGGGTGAGCGGTCGGCCGCGTTCGACGCCTCGGTCTGGCCGCCCAAGGGGGCGGTGGTGGCCGACCCGGCGGCGGTGCGCGAGGAGGCCGAGTTGGGCGAGGCCTTCGACGGACTGCGCTCGCTCTGGCGGCGCGGCGAGGAGACCTTCGTCGAGGCGGTGCTGCCGACGGAGGCGGCCGGGTTCGGTCTCCACCCGGCGCTGTTGGCGGCGGTGGTGCGGGCGGACGGCCGTGGCCTGGTGCCGAGCGGCTGGTCCGGGGTGTCGCTGCACGCCTCGGGGGCGACCGTGGTGCGGGCGCGGCTGGTGCGGACGGGCGCGGAGACGTTGGCGCTCGCCGTGGCGGACGCCGCCGGGGAGCCGGTGCTGTCGGCGGAGTCGCTGACGCTGGGTGAGCCCCCGGCCGTGGCGCAGGGCGCCGGGGCGGGTGGTTCGCTGCTGCGGCTGGAGTGGGTGCCCGCGCCCTCGCGTGCGGGTGGGCGGGTGTCGGCGGTGACCCTGGACGGGGAGCCTGCCTCGCTGTCGGCGCTCGTCGAGGTGCCGGAGGTCGTGGTGGCGCCGGTGCCGGGCGGTGCCGAGGGCCCGGAGGCCGTGCACGAGGTGACGGCGTGGGCGCTGGGTCTGGTGCAGGAGTGGCTGGCGGAGCCGCGCTTCGAGGGCTCGCGCCTGGTGTTCCTCACCCGGGGCGCGGTGGGCGCGGTGGGCGAGGTGTCGGACCTGGCCGCTGCCGCCGTGTGGGGTCTGGTGCGGGCGGCGGAGTCCGAGAACCCGGGCCGTTTCGTCCTGGTGGACACGGACGGTGACCTGCCGCTGGATGCCGCGCTGGCCGTCGGGGAGTCCCAGGTGATGGTGCGCGACGGCGCGGTGCGCGTCGGCCGGCTGGCCCGCGCCGCCCTCGCCGGGCCCTCCGCCGGGCCTTCCGCCGGCTGGGGCGACGGCACGGTGGTGGTCACCGGCGGTACCGGCGGCCTGGGCCGGCTGGTCGCCCGGCACCTGATAGCCGAGCACGGCGTGCGGGACCTGCTGCTGCTGAGCCGACGCGGCGGTGCCGAGGACCTGGTGGCCGAGTTGGCGGCGTCGGGCGCCCGGGTCGAGGTGCTGGCCTGTGACGCGGCCGACCGGGAGGCGCTCGCGAAGGCGCTCAAGGACCGGACGGTCACGGGTGTGGTGCACGCGGCCGGTGTGCTGGACGACGGCGTGGTGACGGCGTTGACGCCCGAGCGGCTGTCCGCCGTCCTGCGGCCCAAGGTCGACGCGGCCTGGCACCTGCACGAGGTGACGGCCGGTCAGAATCTGCAGGCTTTCGTGCTGTTCTCCTCCGTCTCCGGGGTGATGGGCAGCGCGGGCCAGGGCAACTACGCGGCGGCGAACGTCTTCCTGGACGCCCTCGCCTCCTGGCGCCGTCAACTCGGCCTGCCCGCCCAGTCCTTGGGCTGGGGCGCCTGGGTGCCCACGTCCGGCATGACCGGAACCCTCGCCGAGGCGGACCTGCACCGCATCCGCTCCTCCGGCGTCCCCCCGCTGACCGAGGCGCAGGGCCTCGCCCTGTTGGACGCCGCCATGGCCGTCGACGAGCCCTTCCTGGTCGCGACCGGCCGGATGGCCGCCGGGGCCCGCCCGCGGGGCGAGGTGCCGACCATGTTCCGCGCCCTGCTGCCCGCGGGCCGCCGCACCGCCTCCGGCGCCACCACCGGCACCGGCGCCGCCCTCGGCGCGCACCTGGCCGCCCTGCGCGAGGCCGACCGGCCGCGCCACCTCCTCGACCTGGTCCGTACCGAGGCCGCCACCGTGCTCGGCCACCCCGGACCCCAGTCCGTCGCCCCCGAGCGGGACTTCCACGACCTCGGCGTCGACTCCCTGACCGCGCTGGAGCTGCGCAACCGCCTCACCGCCGCCACCGGCCTCCGCCTGCCCGCCACCCTGGTCTTCGACCACCCGACCCCCACCGCGATCGCGGACCTCCTCCTCGCCGAGCTGCTCGGCGGCCGGCCCGAACCCGCGGCCGCGGCGCTCACGGCGGCCGCCACCGACGACCCGATCGCGATCGTCGGCATGGCCTGCCGGCTGCCCGGCGGGATCGCTACCCCCGAGGAGCTGTGGGAGCTGGTCGCCGAAGGGCGCGAGGGCATCTCCGACTTCCCCACCGACCGCGGCTGGGACCTCGACACCCTGCTCGGCGGCGACCCCGGCGACCGGGGCCGCAGCGCCACCGCCAAGGGCGGCTTCCTGTACGGGGTGGCCGACTTCGACGCCGGGTTCTTCGGCATCTCGCCGCGCGAGGCCCTCGCCATGGACCCGCAGCAGCGGCTGCTGCTGGAGACCTCCTGGGAGGCGGTCGAGCGGGCCGGCATCGACCCGACGGAGCTGCGCGGCAGCCGGACCGGCGTCTTCGTCGGCACCGGCGGCCAGGACTACCTGACCCTGGTGATGAACTCCGCGGAGGACATCGAGGGGCACGCGAGCACCGGCCTGGCGGCGAGCGTGGTCTCCGGCCGGATCTCGTACACCTTCGGCCTGGAGGGCCCGGCGGTCACCGTCGACACGGCCTGCTCCTCCTCGCTGGTGGCGATGCACCTGGCCGCGCAGTCGCTGCGCAGCGGTGAGTGCACCCTCGCCCTGGCCGGCGGCGTGACGGTGATGTCCTCCTCGCTGGGCTTCCCCGGCTTCACCCGGCAGGGCGGGCTGGCCCCGGACGGGCGCTGCAAGGCCTTCGCGGACGGGGCGGACGGCACCGGCTGGTCCGAGGGCGCGGGCGTGCTGGTGCTGGAGCGGCTCTCCGACGCCCGGCGCAACGGGCACCCCGTGCTGGCCGTCGTCCGTGGGTCGGCCGTCAACCAGGACGGCGCCTCCAACGGGCTGACCGCGCCGAACGGCCCGGCCCAGCAGCGGGTGATCCGCCAGGCCCTCGCCAACGCCCGGCTCTCGGCGGCGGAGGTCGACTTCGTGGAGGGCCACGGCACGGGCACCACCCTCGGCGACCCGATCGAGGCCCAGGCGCTGCTGGCCACCTACGGGCAGGACCGTGAACGGCCGCTGCTGCTCGGCTCGTTGAAGTCCAACATCGGCCACACCCAGGCCGCCGCCGGTGCGGCGGGCGTGATCAAGGCGGTGCTCGCGATGCGGCACGGGGTGCTGCCGCGCACCCTGCACGTGGACGCGCCGTCCTCGCACGTGGACTGGACGGCCGGTGACATCCGGCTGCTCACCCGGGCGGAGGACTGGCCGCAGACCGGTCGGCCGCGTCGGGCGGGTGTCTCCGCCTTCGGCATCAGCGGCACCAATGCGCATGTGATCGTCGAGCAGGCGCCGCTCCCGGTCGAGGGCGGCGAGAGCTTCGAGGGCTTCGAGGGCGTCGAGGGTGTCGAGGGCGTCGAGGGTGTCGAGGGCGTCGAGGGGCGGCCGGTACGGGCCGCCGTCGTGCCGTGGGTGCTGGCGGGCAAGTCGGAACCGGCGCTGGACGCGCAGCTGGCCGGGCTGGCGGGCGTGGCCGGCTCGCCGCTGGACATCGGCCTGTCGCTGGCCGCCGGACGGTCGCGGTTCGCCCACCGGGCGGTGCTGCTGGACGGCACCGAGGTGGCCCGGGGCGCGGTCGCCGACGGCGAGCGCCGAACGGCCCTGCTGTTCTCCGGTCAGGGCTCGCAACGGCTCGGCATGGGCCGGGAGTTGTACGAACGGTTCCCGGTGTTCGCGGCGGCCTTCGACGCGGTGTGCGAGCAGTTCGAGCTGCCGCTGCGGGAGGTGCTCTGGGGCGAGGAGGAGGAGCGCTTGAACCGGACGGAGTACGCCCAGGCCGGGCTGTTCGCGGTCGAGGTGGCGCTGTTCCGGCTGGTCGAATCACTGGGCGTGCGACCGGAGTTCGTGGCCGGGCACTCGATCGGCGAGATCGCCGCCGCGCACGTGGCCGGGGTGTTCTCGCTCGCGGACGCCTGCGCCCTGGTGGCGGCGCGGGGCCGGTTGATGCAGGCGCTGCCGGAGGGCGGCGCGATGCTCGCCGTGCAGGCCACCGAGGAGGAAATCCGGCCGTTGCTCGGCGAGTTCGTTGCGATCGCCGCCGTCAACGGCCCGACCTCCGTGGTCGTCTCCGGCACGGAGGAGGCCGTCGAGGCGATCCGTCAGCACTTCGCCGATCGGAAGTCCGCCCGGCTGCGCGTCTCGCACGCCTTCCACTCCCCGCTGATGGACCCGATGCTGGACGACTTCCGTGCCGTCCTCAACGGCCTGACCTACCAGGCCCCTTCGCTCCCCGTCGTCTCCAACCTCACCGGCGGGATCGCCGAAGACCTCCAGTCGCCCGACTACTGGGTGCGCCACGTCCGTGAGACCGTCCGCTTCGCCGACGGCCTCCGTACCCTCCACACCGCCGGCGCCACCGACTTCCTGGAGCTCGGCCCCGACGCGGCACTGTCCCCGGCCGTCCGCCAGACGCTCACCGACGCCCCGGACGCCGTCGTGGCACCGGCCTGCCGCCGCGGCCGCCCGGAGGAGGCCGCCCTGCTGACCGCGCTCGCCCGGCTGCACGTCGTCGGCGTCCCCGTCGACTGGGCCCGGGTCTTCGACGGCACCGGCGCCCGGCGCGTCGACCTGCCCACCTACGCCTTCCAGCGCGAGCGCTACTGGCCCCGGACGCACGCCCCGGCCGTCCGCCCGGGCGCGGCCCGGCCGGAGGACCCGCTGGACGCCCGGTTCTGGGCCGCCGTCGAGGGCGAGGACCTGGACGCGCTCGCGGCCGACCTCGCCGTGGACGGCGCGGCGCTCGGCACCGTCCTGCCCGCGCTGTCCGCCTGGCGGCGCCACCACCGGGACCAGTCCCTGCTGGACGCGCTGCGCTTCCACGAGGCCTGGCCCGCCCTGCCGGGCGGTTCCACGGCCCGCCCGTCCGGCCCGTGGCTGGTCGTCACCCCGGCCGAGGGCGGCGACGAGGCGTGGGCGGCGGCCGCCTGCGAGGCGGTCGGCCCGGACGCCCTGGTCCTGTCCGTACGGACCCCGGAGCGGGCCGAGCTGACCGCGCTGCTGCGCGAACTGCCCACCACCGGGCGGCCGTTCGCCGGTGTGCTGTCGCTGCTGGCGCTCGGCCCCGGTGAGCTGCCCGCCGCCGGGACGCTCGTCCTGCTGCAGGCGCTGCGCGACGCCGGGCTCACCGCCCCGCTGTGGTGCCTGACCCGGGGCGCGGTCGCGGTCGCCCGCACCGAGGCGCCGACCGCGCCCGAGCAGGCCGCCGTCTGGGGCCTCGGCCGGGTCGCCGCACTGGAGCACCCGCAGCAGTGGGGCGGCCTGGTCGACCTGCCCGAGACCCCGGACCCGGCCGCGGTGCGCCGGCTCGCCGCCGTGCTCGCCGCGACCGACGGCGAGGACCAGCTCGCGATCCGGGCCACCGCCGTGCACGCCCGTCGGCTCGTCCCGGCCCCGGCCGGCTCCCCG
Source organism: Kitasatospora sp. NPDC089509 (assembly GCF_044749365.1). Taxonomy (NCBI): domain Bacteria; kingdom Bacillati; phylum Actinomycetota; class Actinomycetes; order Kitasatosporales; family Streptomycetaceae; genus Kitasatospora; species Kitasatospora sp. NPDC089509. Next base: position 592,289 of record NZ_JBIVHS010000002.1, read on the forward strand.
GACGCCGGCTGGACCCCGGGGGAGACCCGGGGCACGGTGCTGGTCACCGGCGGCACCGGCGGCCGGGGCGCCGCCGTGGCCCGCTGGCTCGCCGCCGAGGGCGCCGAGCACCTGCTGCTGACCGGCCGTCGGGGCCCGGACGCCCCCGGCGCGGCGGACCTCGCGGCGCAACTGCGCGCCCAGGGCGCCAGGGTGACCGTCGCCGCCTGCGACGTCACCGACCGCGCGGCGCTCGCGGCCCTGCTCGCCGACCTGCCCGCGGACGCCCCGCTGACCGCCGTCGTGCACGCGGCGGGCGTCGTCGACGACGGCGTGCTGGACGACCTGACCCCCGAACGCCTCGCCGCCGCCCAGCACGCCCGTGCGCTCGGCGCCCGCCACCTGGACGAGCTGACCCGCGGCCTCGACCTGACCGCGTTCGTGCTCTGCTCCGCCGTCGCCGGCGCCGTCGGCACCCCCGGCCGGGCCGCGCTCGCCGCCCCGGCCGCCGTCCTGGACGCGCTGGCCCGGCGCCGCCGCGCCGAGGGCCTGCCCGCCACCGCCGTCGCCTGGGGCGCCTGGGTCGGCGCCGAGTACACCGCCCCGGCCGACGCCGACGGCCGCACCCCGCGGGCGGCCGTCCCGGCCCTGCACCCCGACCTCGCGCTGGCCGCGCTGCGCCAGGCCGTCAGCCGACCGGCCCCGGCGCTGGTGCTGCTGGACCTGGCCCAGCCGCAGGTCCTGGAGAGCCTGGTGGGCCTGCGCGGCAACCCGCTGCTGCGCGACCTCCCCGCCGCCCGCCCGGTGCTGGAGGCCGCCGCCGAGACCCGCCGGGGCTTCGCCACCGCCGCCTCCGAACTCACCGGCCGACTCCGCGCGCTCGCCCCGGCCGAGCGCACCGCCCTGCTCACCGACCTGGTGCGCGCCCAGGTCGCGGCGGTGCTCGGCCACCCCGACCGCTCCGCCGTCCTGGCCGACCGCAAGTTCCGCGACCTCGGCTTCGACTCGCTCACCGCCGTCGAACTGCCCGCCCGGCTCGGCGCGGCCACCGGCCTGAAGCTGCCCGCCACCTCGGTGTACGACTACCCGACCGCCCAGGCGCTGGCCGAACACCTGCTGGCCGAGCTCCTGGACACGCCCGCCGCGCCGTCCCTGCCCGCCACCGGCGGACCGGCGGTGGACGGCGACCCGATCGCCATCGTCGGCATGGCCTGCCGGCTGCCCGGCGGGGTGACCTCGCCGGACGAGCTGTGGCGGCTGGTCGCCGCGGGCGGTGACGGCATCGCCGGCTTCCCCGAGGACCGCGGCTGGGACCTGCGGACCCTGCTGGCCGGTGACCGGGACGGCCGCGGCCGCAGCGCCACCCTGGAGGGCGGCTTCATCGACGGCGTCGCCGACTTCGACGCCGGGTTCTTCGGCATCTCGCCGCGCGAGGCCCTCGCCATGGACCCGCAGCAGCGGCTGCTGCTGGAGACCTCCTGGGAGGCGCTGGAGCGTGCCGGGGTCGACCCCGAGCAGCTCGGCGGCAGCCGGACCGGCGTCTTCGTCGGCACCAACGGCCTGGACTACGCCACCCTGATGATGAACTCCCGCGAGGACATCGGCGGCCACTCCGGCACCGGCCTGGCCTCCAGCGTGCTGTCCGGCCGGATCTCCTACACCCTCGGCCTGGAGGGCCCGGCCGTCACCGTGGACACCGCCTGCTCCTCCTCCCTGGTCGCCCTGCACCTGGCCGCCCAGGCGCTGCGGGCCGGCGAGTGCTCGCTGGCGCTGGCGGGCGGCGTGACGGTGATGACCACCCCGGTGAGCTTCGCCGGGTTCACGGTGCAGGGCGGGCTCGCCGCGGACGGCCGCTGCAAGGCCTACTCGGACGCCGCGGACGGCACCAACTGGTCCGAGGGCGTGGGCGTGCTGGTGCTGGAGCGGCTCTCGGACGCCGAACGGCACGGACACCCGGTGCTCGCCGTGGTGCGCGGCTCCGCCGTCAACCAGGACGGCGCCTCCAACGGCCTGACCGCCCCCAACGGCCCCTCCCAGCAGCGCGTCATCCGCCAGGCCCTGGCGAGCGCCGGACTGTCCGCCGCCGACGTCGACGCGGTCGAGGGCCACGGCACCGGCACCGCCCTCGGCGACCCGATCGAGGCCCAGGCATTGCTGGCCACCTACGGGAGGGACCGTGAACGGCCTCTGCTGCTCGGCTCGTTGAAGTCCAACATCGGCCACGCCCAGGCCGCCGCCGGGGTCGCCGGGGTGATCAAGACGGTGCTCGCCATGCGGCACGGCGTACTGCCGAAGTCGCTGCACCTGGACCGGCCGTCCGGACACGTGGACTGGTCGGCCGGCGCCATCGACCTGCTCACCGAGGCCCGGCCCTGGCCCGAGGTCGAGCGCCCCCGGCGGGCCGGGGTGTCCTCGTTCGGGATCAGCGGCACCAACGCCCATGTGATCCTCGAACAGGCGCCGGTCCCGGCCGGGGGCGCCGAGGAGGACGGCGACGAGCAGCGGCTGCTGCCGGCCGTCGTCCCCTGGGTGCTCTCCGCCCGCTCCGGCCCGGCGCTGGACACCCACCTCACCCGGGCCTCGGCCCTCGAACTCTCCCCGCTGGACATCGGGTTCTCGCTCGCTGCCGGCCGCTCCGGCTTCGAGCACCGGGCCGTGCTGCTGGCCTGCAGCGAAGGGCTGACGGAGGTCGCCCGCGGCCAGGCGGCCGAACGGTCGACGGCCTTCCTGTTCTCCGGTCAGGGCTCGCAACGGCTCGGCATGGGGCAGGAGTTGTACGAACGGTTCCCGGTGTTCGCGGCGGCCTTCGACGAGGTCTGCGAGCGGTTTGAGCTGCCGCTGCGTGAGGTGGTCTGGGGGATGGACCAGGAGCTGCTGAACCGGACGGAGTTCGCCCAGGCCGGGTTGTTCGCGGTCGAGGTGGCGCTGTTCCGGTTGGTCGAATCGCTGGGTGTGCGGCCGGAGTTCGTGGCCGGGCACTCGATCGGCGAGGTCGCGGCCGCGCACGTGGCCGGGGTGTTCTCGCTGGCCGACGCCTGCGCCCTGGTGGCGGCGCGGGGCCGGCTGATGCAGGCCCTGCCCTCCGGTGGGGCGATGCTCGCCGTGCAGGCCACCGAGGAGGAAGTCCGGCCGCTGCTCGGCGAGTTCGTCTCCATAGCCGCCGTCAACGGCCCGACCTCCGTGGTCGTCTCGGGCGCGGAGCAGGCCGTCGCGGCGGTCGAGGCGCACTTCGCCGATCGGAAGACCACCCGGCTGCGCGTCTCGCACGCGTTCCACTCGCCGCTGATGGACCCGATGCTGGACGACTTCCGTACGGTCCTCAACGGCCTGACGTACCACGCCCCTTCGATCCCGGTCGTCTCCAACCTCACCGGCGGCATCGCCGAGGACCTGCAGTCGCCCGAGTACTGGGTGCGGCACGTCCGCGAGGCCGTCCGCTTCGCCGACGGCATCCGCACCCTCCGCGCGGCCGGCGCCACCGCCCTGCTCGAACTCGGCCCCGACGGCGCGCTCACCGCCCTCGCCGAGCAGAGCCTCGACGAGGACGCGAACGACTGCGTGCGCACCGCCGCCCTGCGCAGGGACCGCGCCGAGGAGCGCACCCTGCTGACCGCGCTGGCCGGACTGTACGCGGCCGGCGTCCCGGTCGACTGGGCGGCGCTGTTCGAGGGCACCGGCGCCCGCCGGGTCGAACTGCCCACCTACGCCTTCCAGCACCGCCGCTACTGGCCGCGCCCCGCGGCGCTCTCCGGCGACGTCGGCTCGGTCGGACTGGTCTCGGCCGAACACCCGCTGCTGGGCGCCGCCGTCCCGCTCGCCGACGCCGACGGCGTGCTGTTCACCAGCCGACTGGCGCTGCGCGTCCACCCGTGGCTGCTGGACCACCGGATCGCCGGCCGCCCCGCCTTCCCCGCCGCCGGCTTCGTCGAACTGGCCGTCCGGGCCGGCGACCAGGTCGGCTGCGGCCGGATCGGGGAACTGACCCTCGGTGACCCGCTGCCGCTGGCCGAGCACGACGAACCCGTCGTCCAGGTCCGGGTCGGCGCACCCGACGACACCGGCGCCCGACCGCTGGCCTGCTACGCCCGCCCCGGCGACGCCGCCCCCGACGAGCCGTGGACGCGCTGCGCCACCGGCACCCTGCTGCCCCAGGAGAGCGACCTGCCCGACCTCGCGCCGCCGGTCTGGCCGCCGGCCGGGGCGCTCGCCGTCGACCTGGACGGCTTCTACCGCGAGCCCGGTCGCGGCCCGGCCTTCCACGGCCTGCGCACGGCCTGGCTGCGTGGCGAGGAGGTCTTCGCCGAGGTCGAACTGGACGGCGAACCCGCCGAGGACGCCCGCTACTTCGGCCTGCACCCCGCCCTGCTGGACGCCGTGCTGCACGGCGCCGTCCTGCTCGGCGTCGGCAGCGAGGAGCAGCTCCCGCAGCCGTACGCCTGGCAGGGCCTCGCCCTGCACGCCGGGGGAGCGGCCGCCCTGCGGGTGCGCCTGGTCCGCCTGGACGAGGCCACCGTGTCCGTCACCGCGACCGACCCCGAGGGCGGGGCCGTGCTCACCGTCGGCTCGGTCGCGCTGCGCGCCCCGCAGGAGACCTCGACCGACGCCCGCACCGGCCGGGACCCGCTGTTCCGGGTCGACTGGATCCCCGCCCCCGCCGCACCGGCCGCCGCCGTGCCGCCGCGCTGCACGGCGCTCGGCCCGGACGACTACGGCACCGGCTCCTCGGTCGCGGCGCTCGCCGACCTCGGCCGCCCGGTACCCGACCTGGTCCTGGTCGCCCTGCGCGGCCCGGACGGCGACGTGCCCGAGGCCGTGCACGCCCACACCGGGCGCGTCCTCGCCCTGGTCCAGGAGTGGCTGGTCCAGGACCGGGCGGCCGCCGCCCGGCTGGTCTTCGTCACCCGGGGCGCGGTCCGGGCCGCCGCCGGCGACACCGTCCGCGACCTGCCCGGCGGCGCCGCCTGGGGCCTGGTCCGCTCGGCCAACTCCGAGCACCCCGGCCGCTTCGCCCTGCTCGACGTCGAGGGCGTCGAGGACGTGGCGGCGGTCCTGCCGCTGCTGCCCGGCCAGCTGGCCGACGGCGAGGCCCAGTTCGCCGTCCGCGGCGGCGAACTGCGGGTCGGCCGGCTGGCCCGGCTGACGGACCCCGCGGTCGACGCCACGACCGGGGTCGACACCACGGCCGAGGTTGACGCCACGGCCGGGGAGCCCGCCGCCCGCACCGCGCCGCGCGCCTGGCACCCCGACGGCACGGTGCTGATCACCGGCGGCACCGGCGCCCTCGGCCGCCACCTCGCCCGCCGCCTGGCGACCAACGGCACCCGCCACCTGCTGCTCACCAGCCGGCGCGGACCCGACGCGCCCGGCGCCGCCGAGCTCGCCGCCGAACTGGCCGCGCTCGGGGCCGAGGCCCGGGTGGTCGCCTGCGACACCTCGGACCGGACCGCCACCGAACGGCTGCTCGCGGACATCCCGGCCGAGCACCCGCTCACCGCCGTGGTGCACACCGCCGGTGTGCTGGACGACGGCATCATCACCTCGCTCACCCCCGAGCGGCTCTCCGCCGTGCTGCGGCCCAAGGTCGACGCGGTCTGGCGGCTGCACGAACTCACCCGCGACCACGACCTGGCCGCCTTCGTCACCTTCTCCTCCATCGCGGGCATCATGGGCAGCCCCGGCCAGGGCAACTATGCGGCCGCGAACGCCTTCCTGGACACCCTGATCGACCACCGCCGCTCGCTCGGCCTGGCCGGCACCTCGCTCGCCTGGGGCCCGTGGGCCCAGGACGCCGGTATGACCAGCGAACTCAGCGAGACCGACATGCGGCGCATGCAGTCCGGCGGCATCCCGCCGCTCTCCGTCGAGCAGGGCCTCGACCTCTTCGAGGCCGCGCTCGGCTCGGTCGAACCGCTGGTCGTCCCGATGGGGCTGGCGACCGGCGGGATGCGCCCCCAGGGCGACGTGCCGCCGCTGTTCCGCGGACTGGTCCGCGCCGCCCGGCGCACCGCGGCCGGCGCCGCCGTAGGGGCCGACGCGGCCGCCGACCTCACCCGGCAGCTGCTGGAACTCGGCGAGCGCGACCGGATGCGGTACCTGGTCGACACCGTCCGGGCCGAGGCCGCCGCCGTGCTCGGCCACCCAGGCCCGGAGGCCGTCGACGCCGAACGGGACTTCTACGAGCTCGGGTTCGACTCGCTCACCGCCGTCGAACTGCGCAACCGGCTGGCCACCGCCACCGGCCTGCGGATGCCCGCGACCGTCGTCTTCGACAGCCGCTCGCCGGGCGAGCTCGCCACCTGGATCCGCGGCGAACTCGCCGACCAGCGCAGCGCCGACGACCCGGACGGGGCCGTGCTGGTCCCCGGCGGCGAACCCGAACTCGACTCCCTGGAGCGGCTGTTCACCGACGCCCTGGCCAACGGCAAGGTGCCCGAGGCCCAGCGCATGCTGGCCACCGTCGCGGCGCTGCGCCCCACCTTCGAGGCCACCGCCGAACTGGAGGACCTGCCCTGGGCGGCCCGGCTCGCCGAGGGGCCGCGCCCGACCCGGCTGATCTGCGTCAGCGCGCCCACCGCCAACGCGGGGGTGCACCAGTACTCCCGGCTCGCCGCCCACTTCCGGGGCGAGCGCGAGGTGTCGGCGCTCCCGCTGGTCGGCTTCGCCACCGGCGAGCGGCTGCCCGCCACCCCGGAGGTCGCCACCCGGGTGATCGCCGAGAGCGCCCTGCGGGCCGCCGACGGCCACCCGTTCGTGCTGGCCGGCCACTCCTCCGGCGGCTCCTTCGCCTACGCCGCGGCCGGCCTGCTGGAGCACACCTGGGGCATCCGCCCGGCCGGCGTGGTGCTCTTCGACACGCTGAGCTTCCAGCACAACGCCGACGAGGGCACCGACTACACCGGCATGATGCGGCTCAACTTCACCGGCGCCGACTCGCCGGTGCGGCTGACCAACTCCCGGCTGTCCGCGATGGGCCGGTGGATGGTGCTGCTCAACCGGCTGGAGGTCCAGCACACCTCGGCACCCGTGCTGCTGGTCAGCTGCGAACGGGCCCTCACGGGCGCGGACGAGACGCCGATCGAGCAGCGCGCCCAGGCCGAACCGCTGGTGCCCGGCGCCCAGGTGGTCGGGGTGGACGCCGACCACCTGTCGATGATCCGGGAGGACTCGGCCGACACCGCGCGGATCGTGGAGGAGTGGCTGCGCGGCCGGGAGTGAGCGCGGTCCGGCAGGGGCGGGCCCCGCACCTGCGGGTGCCGGGCCCGCCCGCGTCCGGAGCCGGTCCGCTCGGGGCTCTAGGGAAAACCGGGGTCGAGCGTGGCGAGACTGGGCGGGCCACGGGTCGGACCTGACGTCAGGTGTCGGCGGTCGGCGCCCCGGACGGGCGCGCGGCAGGGCCCTCCCGGGCGCGGTGTTCCTGGCAGACCCCCGGAGAGGCTGACGTCCCGATGTCGAACGAAGACAAGCTCCGCGACTACCTGAAGCGGGCGATCGCGGATCTCCAGGAGACCCGCGAGCAACTGCACGAGGTGACCGAGCAGCAGCGGGAACCGATCGCCGTGGTCGGCATGGCCTGCCGGCTGCCGGGCGGGGTCTCCTCGCCCGAGGAGCTGTGGGAGCTGGTCCGGGACGGCGTCGACGCCGTCTCCGACTTCCCCGCGGACCGCGGCTGGGACCTCCCCGAGGGCTCGGTCACCGCCCGGCGGAGCGGATTCCTGCACGACGCCGGGGAGTTCGACGCCGACTTCTTCGGCATCTCGCCGCGCGAGGCGCTGGCCATGGACCCGCAGCAGCGGCTGATGCTGGAGACCGCCTGGGAGGCCGTCGAACGGGCCGGCATCGACCCCGGCTCGCTGCACGGCACCCGGACCGGGGTGTTCGTCGGCGCCGGCCACGGCGGCTACGACAGCGCCGCCACCGCCGCCCGGGGGCGGATCGACGACGCGGCCGCCGGACACCTGCTCACCGGCAACACCGTCAGCATCGCCTCCGGCCGGATCTCCTACGTCCTCGGCCTGGAGGGCCCGGCCCTCACCGTGGACACCGCCTGCTCCTCCTCGCTGGTCGCCCTGCACCTGGCCGTGCAGTCGCTGCGCCGCGGGGAGTGCTCGCTCGCCCTGGCCGGCGGGGTGACGGTGATGTCCACCCCGCAGATGTTCACCGAGTTCTCCCGCCAGGGCGGCCTGGCCGCCGACGGGCGGTGCAAGCCGTTCGCGGCGGCGGCCGACGGGACCGCCTGGGGCGAGGGCGCGGCCGTGCTGCTGGTCGAGCGGCTCTCCGACGCCCGGCGCAACGGGCACCCGGTCCTGGCCGTGGTCCGCGGCTCGGCGGTGAACCAGGACGGCGCCTCCAACGGCCTGACCGCGCCGAACGGTCCGTCCCAGCAGCGGGTCATCCGGGCCGCCCTGGCCGACGCCGGGCTGCCCGCGCGCGAGGTCGACGTGGTCGAGGCGCACGGCACCGGCACCCGGCTCGGCGACCCGATCGAGGCCGCGGCGCTGCTCGCCACCTACGGTCAGAACCGTGAACGGCCGGTGCTGATCGGCGCGTTGAAGTCCAACACCGGGCACACCCAGTCCGCCTCCGGGGTGGCCGGGGTGATCAAGACGGTGCTGGCCATGCGGCACGGCCTGCTGCCGCGCACCCTCCACCTCGACGCGCCGACCCCGCACGTGGACTGGACCGCCGGGTCCGCCGAACTGCTCGCCGAGGCCCGGGAGTGGCCGGCCGTCGAGGGCCGGCCCCGGCGGGCCGCGGTGTCCTCCTTCGGGGTCAGCGGGACCAATGCCCACGTGGTGCTGGAGGCGGTGGAGGAGCCCGCGGAGGAGCCCGGGGAGTCGCGATCGATGCTGGACGAGCCCGGGGCCGTCCTGCCCTGGGTGCTGTCGGCGCACAGCGCCACCGCCCTGCACGCCCAGGCCGGACGGCTGGCCGCCCACCTCCGGAGCCACGGCCCGCTCGCCCCGGCGGACGTCGCCCACTCGCTCGCGACCACCCGGGCGGCCCTGGGGCACCGGGCGGTCGTCCTGGCCGCCGACCCGGGGGAGCGGCTGCGCGCCCTGGACGCCCTGGCGGGCGGGGGCGCGGGAGCCGGTGTCGTCCTGGGCGCGGTGGACAAGGGCGCGACCGCGTTCCTGTTCTCCGGGCAGGGCTCGCAACGGCTGGGCATGGGGCGGGAGTTGTACGCCAGGTTCCCGGTGTTCGCGGCGGCCTTCGACGCGGTGTGCGAGCGGTTCGAGCTGCCGCTGCGGGAGGTCGTCTGGGGCGAGGACGCGGAGCTGCTGAATCGGACGGAGTTCGCCCAGGCCGGGTTGTTCGCGGTCGAGGTGGCGCTGTTCCGGCTGGTCGAATCGCTGGGTGTGCGGCCGGAGTTCGTGGCCGGGCACTCGATCGGCGAGGTCGCCGCGGCGCACGTGGCCGGTGTCTTCTCGCTGGCGGACGCCTGCAGCCTGGTGGCGGCGCGGGGCCGGTTGATGCAGGCGCTGCCCTCCGGTGGGGCCATGCTCGCCGTGCAGGCCGCCGAGGAGGAAGTCCGGCCGCTGCTCGGCGAGTTCGTCTCCATAGCCGCCGTCAACGGCCCGACCTCGGTGGTCGTCTCGGGTGCGGAGCAGGCCGTCGCGGCGGTCGAGGCGCACTTCGCCGGCCGGAAGACCACCCGGCTGCGCGTCTCGCACGCCTTCCACTCGCCGCTGATGGACCCGATGCTGGACGACTTCCGTACCGTCCTCAACGGGCTGACGTACCAGGCCCCTTCGATCCCCGTCGTGTCCAACCTGACCGGCGGGATCGCCGAGGCCCTCCGGACGCCCGAGTACTGGGTGCGGCACGTCCGCGAGACCGTCCGCTTCGCCGACGGCATCCGCGCCCTGGAAGCCGCCGGCGTCACCCGCTTCCTCGAACTCGGCCCCGACGGCGTGCTCAGCGCCATGGCGGCCGAATCCCTGCCCGCCGACGCGGCCCCGGTCGCCGACCCGGTCCTGGTCGCCGCCCTCCGCAAGGACCGCCCCGAGGAGCCCGCCCTGCTGGCCGCCCTCGCCCGGCTGTACGTGCGCGGCGCCGGACCGGACTGGACGGCGGTGCCGGCCGGCGCCGGGGCCCGCCGCGTCGAGCTGCCCACCTACGCCTTCCAGCGGCAGCGCTACTGGCTGCCCGAACTCCAGCGGCGCGACACCGGCACGACCACGGCCGACCCGGTCGAGGAGTCCTTCTGGGCCGCCGTCGAGGCCGGGGAGCTGCGGGAGGCCGCGGCGGTGCTGGGGATCGCGGAGGAGGCCGCCGAGGCCTCGCTCGACCGTCTGCTCCCGGTGCTGGCCTCCTGGCGCGGGCAGCGGCGGCTGCTGAACGCCCTCGACGCCTGGACCTACCGGACCGGCTGGGTGCCGCTGTCCGGCCGCGCCGACACCGTGCCGACCGGGCGCTGGCTCGCCGTGCTGCCGGAAGGGCCGGAAGGGGCGGAAGACGGCGGGGCCGACTGGCCCGCCGCCGTCCTCGCCGCCCTGGCCGAGCGCGGCCTGCGGGCCGAGCCGGTGGCCGGGGTCGGCGCGGTGGCCGCACGGCTCGCCGACGGCACGGCCGAACCGGTCGCCGGGGTCCTCTCCTTCCTCGCCGCCGACGGCCGCCCGCACCCGGAGTTCCCCGAGGTCCCCGGGCACCTGCCGGCGACCGTCGAGCTGCTGCGCGCCCTGGAGGCGGCCGACGGCCCGGCCCGGCTCTGGTGCCTCACCCGGGGCGCCGTCGCCGTCGACGACGCGGACCGGGTGCCCGGGCCGGAGCAGGCCCAGCTGTGGGGCCTGGGGCGGGTCGCCGCGCTGGAGCACCCGCAGCGCTGGGGCGGTCTGATCGACCTGCCCGGGACGGCCGACGCCCGGACGGCGGCCCGGCTGGCGGGCCTGCTGGCCGACGGGACGACCGAGGACCAGCTCGCCCTGCGCGCCTCCGGCGCCCACGCCCGTCGACTGACCCACGCCCCCGCGCAGCCCGCCGGGCCCGACTGGACCGCGCCCGCCGGGACGATCCTGATCACCGGCGGGACGGGCGCGCTGGGCGCCCACGTCGCCCGCCGGCTGGCCGGCGCCGGTGCCGAGCACCTGCTGCTGCTCGGCCGCCGGGGTCGGCAGGCGCCCGGCGTGGCGGAGTTGAGCGAGGAGCTGGCCGCGCTGGGCGCCCGGGTCACCGTCGTCGCCTGCGACGCGGCCGACCGGGAGGCGCTGGCCGCCGTCCTGGCCGCCGTGCCCGCCGAGCAGCCGCTGACCGGGGTGGTGCACGCGGCGGGGGTGCTGGACGACGGTGTGCTGGCGGGCCTGACCGTCGAGCGGTTCGCCTCCGTGCTGCGGGCCAAGGCCGTCCCGGCCCGGCACCTCCACGAGCTGACGGCCGGCCAGGACCTCGCCCTGTTCGTGTTGTTCTCCTCGATCACCGGCGTCCTCGGCAACCCCGGCCAGGCCAACTACGCGGCCGCCAACGCCTATCTGGACGCCCTGGCCGAGCACCGCCGCGCCGCCGGGCTGCCCGCCACCTGCCTCGCCTGGGGCCCGTGGGCGGGCGGCGGCATGGCGGGGGAGAACCCGGACCTGACCGGGCGGATGCGCCGCAGCGGCCTCACCCCGATGGACCCGGCCCGGGCCGTGGCCGCGCTGGTCCGCGCGCTCGGCTCGGGCGCGTCCGGCCTGACCGTGGCCGACGTGGACTGGAGCGCGCTCGCCCCCGTGCTCACCGCCGCCCGGCCGAGCGCGCTGATCGCCGACCTGCCGGAGGTCCGGCGGGCCGCCGCCCCCGCCGTCGACGCCACCGGCGGTTCCCCGCTGGCCGAGCGGCTGTCCGGCCGGGAGACGGCCGAGCGGCAGCGCCTGCTGCTGGAGCTGGTCCGCACCGAGGCGGCGGCCGTGCTGGGGCACACCGGCCCGGTCACGGTGGACGCCGCTCGGGCGTTCCGGGACCTCGGCTTCGACTCGCTGACCGCCGTCGAGCTGCGCAACCGCCTCGCCGCCGCCACCGGTCTGCGGCTGCCCGCGACCCTGCTGTTCGACCACCCGACGCCGACCGCCCTGGCCGCCCGGCTGTGCTCCGAACTCGCGGGCGCGGCAGCGGAATCGGCGTCCGGGTCGGCGTTCGGTCCGGCGTCCGGGCCGGTCGCCGACGAGCCGATCGCGATCGTCGCGATGGCCTGCCGCCTCCCCGGCGGGGTGGAGTCGCCGGAGGACCTGTGGCGGCTGCTCGCCGAGGGCCGGGACGCGGTGGGCCCGTTCCCGGCCGACCGCGGCTGGGACACCGAGCGGCTGCACCACCCGGATCCGGACCACGAGGGCACCAGCTACGTCGCCGAGGGCGCCTTCGTCACCGGTGTCGCCGACTTCGACGCCGCCTTCTTCGGGATCTCGCCGCGCGAGGCGCTGGCCATGGACCCGCAGCAGCGGCTGCTGCTGGAGACCGTCTGGGAGGCCGTCGAGCGGGGCGGCATCGACGCCGGGACCCTGCGCGGCTCCCGGACCGGCGTGTTCGTCGGCTCCAACTTCCAGGACTACCAGGTGCTGTTGGACCCGGCCCGGGAGGGCGTGGCCGGGCACGTGATGACCGGCAACGCGGCGAGCGTGCTGTCCGGCCGGATCGCCTACACCCTCGGCCTGGAGGGCCCGGCGGTCACCGTCGACACCGCGTGCTCCTCCTCGCTGGTCGCCCTGCACCTGGCCGCCCAGGCCCTGCGCCGCGGCGAGTGCGCCCTCGCCCTGGCCGGTGGGGTGACGGTGATGGCCACCCCGCAGGTGTTCGTCGAGTTCTCCCGGCAGCGCGGCCTGGCCCCCGACGGCCGCTGCAAGCCCTTCGCCGAGGCCGCCGACGGCACCGGCTGGGCCGAGGGCGTCGGGGTGCTGCTGGTCGAGCGGCTCTCCGACGCCCGCCGCAACGGGCACCCGGTGCTCGCGGTGATCCGCGGTTCCGCCGTCAACCAGGACGGTGCCTCCAACGGCCTGACCGCGCCGAACGGCCCGTCCCAGCAGCGCGTGATCCGGGCCGCCCTGGCCGACGCCGGGCTGACGCCCGCCGAGGTGGACGCCGTCGAGGCGCACGGCACCGGCACCCGGCTGGGCGACCCGATCGAGGCCCAGGCGCTGCTGGCCGTCTACGGCCAGGATCGTGAACTCCCGCTGCTGCTGGGCTCGGTGAAGTCCAACCTGGGCCACACCCAGGCCGCCGCCGGGGCCGCCGGGGTGATCAAGACCGTGCTGGCGATGCGGCACGGCGAGCTGCCGAAGTCGCTGCACATCGACGCCCCGACCCCGCAGGTGGACTGGACCGCCGGCGCCGTCGAACCGCTGGCCGAGGCCCGGGCGTGGCCCGCGACCGGACGGCCGCGCCGGGCCGGGGTGTCCTCCTTCGGGGTCAGCGGCACCAACGCCCACGTGATCCTGGAGGCGGCACCCGAGCCCGCTCCGGAGCTCGCTGGGGAGCCCGCGTCGGAGCCTGCTGGGGAGCCCACCGCGGACTCCGCGCCCGAACGTCCGCTGCCCGCCCACCCGTTGCCCTGGCTGCTGTCCGCCCGCACCCCCGAGGCGGTGCACGCGCAGGCCCGCCGGCTGGCCGCCCGGGTGCGCGCCGCCGAACCCGCCCCCGACGATGTCGCCCTCGCCCTCGCCACCACCCGCGCGAGCCTGGAGCACCGGGCCGCCGTGGTCGCGCCCGACCGGGCCGCACTCCTGGACGGCCTGGACGCGCTGGCCGAGGGCCGGGCCGTCCCCGGGGTGCTGGAGGGCCGGAGCCCGGGCGACGGCGACCCGGTCCTGGTGTTCCCCGGCCAGGGCTCCCAGTGGGCCGGAATGGCCCTCGAACTCCTCGACACCGCACCGGAGTTCGCCCGCCGCTTCGCCGAGTGCGAGGCCGCGCTGGCGCCGTGGACCGGCTGGTCGGCCACCGGGGTGCTGCGCGGTGCCGCCGACGCCCCCGGCCTGGACCGGGTCGAGGTGGTGCAGCCGGTGCTGTTCGCCGTCATGGTGTCGCTGGCCGAGCTGTGGCGCTCCTACGGCGTCCGGCCGGCGGCCGTGCTCGGCCACTCCCAGGGCGAGATCGCGGCGGCCTGCGTCGCCGGAGCGCTCTCGCTCGACGACGCCGCCCGGGTGGTCGCGCTGCGCAGCCGGGCGCTGCGGCAGCTGGCCGGACTCGGCGGCATGGTGTCGGTGGCCGAGCCGGTCGCCGCCGTGCGGGAGCGGCTGACCCGCTGGGACGAGCGGATCTCCGTCGCCGCCGTCAACGGCCCCGGCTCGGTGGTGGTCTCCGGCGAGCCCGACGCCCTGGACGAGCTGCTCGCCGACTGCGAGCGCGCCGGAGTCCGGGCCCGCCGCATCCCGGTCGACTACGCCTCGCACTCCGCCCAGGTCGAGCGGATCGAAGGCGAGCTGCTGGACCTGCTGGCCCCGATCACCCCGCGCGCCGCCGAGATCCCGTTCTGCTCCACCGTCACCGGCACCTTCATCGACACCGCCGGGCTGGACGCCGCCTACTGGTACCGCAACCTGCGCCGGACCGTCGAGTTCGAACAGGCCACCCGCGCCCTGCTGGACGCCGGCCACCGGCTGTTCGTCGAGGTCAGCCCGCACCCGGTGGTTACCACCGGCCTCCAGGAGACCATCGAGGACAGCGGCCTGCCTGCCGCCGCCCTCGGCACCCTGCGCCGCGACGAGGGCGGGCCCGCCCGCTTCCTGCTCGCTCTGGCCGAGGCCCGGGTGCACGGCGCCCGGGTGGACTGGGAGCGCTGCTTCGCCGGCACCCGGGCCCGGCCCGTCGAGCTGCCGACCTACCCCTTCCAGCGGGAGCGCTACTGGCCGCGCCCCGGCGCCACCGGTGGCGACGTCACCACCGCCGGCCTGGCCGCACCGGAACACCCGCTGCTCGGCGCCGCCGTCGAACTCGCCCGGGACGGCGGCCTGTTGGCCACCGCCCGGTGGTCGCTGCACACCCACCCCTGGCTCGCCGACCACACCGTGGCCGACACCCTGGTCGTCCCCGGCGCGGCCCTGGTCGAGGCGGTGCTGCGGGCGGGCGACGAACTCGGCTGCGGCCGGATCGACGAACTGACCCTGCACGCGCCCGTCCTGCTGCCCGAACGGGGCGCCCTCCAGGTGCAGATCGAGCTCGGCGCCGCGGACGACACCGGACTGCGCCCGGTCGCCGTGCACACCCGCCCGGCGGAGGCGGACGCCACCGAGCCCTGGACCCGGCACGCCGAGGGCCGGGTCGGCCCGGCCGGAGCCGAACCCGAACCGGCGCCCGCCGCCTGGCCGCCCGCCGGCGCCGAACCGGTCGACCTCGACGGCTGGTACCCGGCCCTGCGCGCGGACGGCTACGGCTACGGCCCGGTGTTCCAGGGCGTGCGCGCCGCCTGGCGGCTCGGCGACGCCGTCCACGCCGAGGTCGAGCTGCCCGGCCCGGCCCGCCCCGACGCCCCCCGCTACGGCCTGCACCCGGCCCTGCTCGACGCGGCCCTCCACCCGGCCGGACTCGGCCCGCTGCGCGGCCGCCCCGGGCTGCCGTTCGCCTGGAGCGGCGTCACCCTGCACGCCACCGGGGCCACCGCGCTGCGGGTGACGCTCACCCCGGCCGGGCCCGACGCGGTGTCCGTCCGGATGACCGACCCGGCCGACCGGCCGGTGGCCACCGTCGAGGCCCTCGCCGTGCGCCCGCTCGGCGAGGCCGCCCTCGACCCGGCCGCCCGGGTGGCCCGCGAGGCGCTCCACCACCTGGACTGGCCGGCCCTGCCCGCCCCCGCGGCGGCCCCGGCCGCCGCCCGCTGGACCGTCCTCGGCGAACCGCCCGTCCAGGCGGCCGCCCTCGCCGAGGCCGGGGTGACCCTGGCCGTCGGCGGCGACGTCCTGCTCTACCAGGTCACGGGGCCGAACCCGCAGGCCGCGCTGAACCGCGCCCTCACCGTCCTGCGGGACCACCTCGCCGAGGATGCGGACGCCACCCTGCTCGTCGTCACCCGCCGGGCCCTCGCCGTCGACCCGGCCGAGCACGTCCACGACCTGCCCGCCGCCGCCGTGCACGGCCTGGTCCGCTCCGCCCAGAACGAGCACCCCGGCCGGATCGTGCTCGCCGACCTGGACGACGACCCCGCCTCCTGGCGCGCCCTGCCCGCCGCCCTCGCCACCGCCCTGGCCGACGGCGAACCCCGGCTGGCCCTGCGCCACGGCACCGCCCACGCCCCCCGGCTGGCCCGCGCCCACACCGCGGCGCCGCTGCCCGTCCCGGACGGCCCGTGGCGCCTGGACATCCGCACCAAGGGCACCGTCGACAACCTCGAACTGCTGCCCTGCCCGGACGCCGTCGAACCGCTCGCCGAGGGCCAGGTCCGGATCGAGGTCCGGGCCGCCGGCCTCAACTTCCGCGACGTCCTCAACGCCCTCGACATGTACCCGGGCGGGGCCCGGCACCTCGGCTCCGAGGCGGCCGGCATCGTCCGCGAGACCGGGCCGGGCGTCACCGGACTCGCCGTCGGCGACCGGGTGATGGGCATGGTCCCGGGCGGCTTCGGCCCGCTCGCCGTCACCGACCACCGGCTGCTCGCCCGCGTCCCGCAGGACTGGACCTTCGCCCGGGCCGCCGCCGTCCCCGTCGTCTTCCTCACCGCCTACTACGCGCTGCGCGACCTGGCCGGGCTCCGGCCCGGCGAACGCCTGCTGGTCCACGCCGCCACCGGCGGCGTCGGCATGGCCGCCGTCCAGCTCGCCCGGCACTGGGGCGCCGAGGTGTACGGCACCGCGAGCGAGGCCAAGCAGCACCTGCTGCACGCCGACGGCCTGCCCGACAGCGCCGTCGCCTCCTCCCGCACCCTGGACTTCGAGGACCGCTTCCGCACCGCCACCGGCGGCGCGGGCGTGGACGTCGTCCTCAACTCCCTCGCGGGGGAGTACGTCGACGCCTCGCTGCGGCTGCTCGCCCCCGGTGGTCGGCTGATCGAGATGGGCAAGACCGACGTCCGCGACCCGGCGGAGGTCGCCGCCGCCCACGGCGGCGCCCGCTACCGCGCCTTCGAACTCCAGGAGGCCGGCCCGGAACGGATCGGGCAGATGCTCGCCGACCTGGTCGAGCTGTTCGAGCAGGGCGCGCTGCAGCCCCTCCCGCTCACCTGCTGGGACGTCACCCGGGCCCGGGAGGCCTTCCGGTACATGGCGCAGGCCCGGCACACCGGCAAGATCGTGCTCACCGTGCCGCGCCCCTGGAGCCAGCAGGGCACCGTGCTGATCACCGGTGGCACCGGCACCCTCGGCGCCGAGCTGGCCCGTCACCTGGTCACCCGGCACGGCGTGCGGCACCTGCTGCTGGTCGGCCGTCGCGGCCTCCAGGCGCCCGGGGCAGGGGAGTTGAGCGCCGAGCTGACCGCCCTCGGCGCCCGGGTCACGGTCGCCGGCTGCGACACCGCCGACCGCGCCGCACTCGCCGCCCTGCTCGCCGCCGTACCCGCCGAGCACCCGCTGACCGCCGTGGTGCACGCCGCCGGCGTCCTCGACGACGGCGTGGTGGACGGCCTCACCCCCGACCGGCTCGCCGCCGTGCTGCGGCCCAAGGTCGACGCGGCCCACCACCTGCACGAGCTCACCCGCGGCCTCGACCTCGCCGACTTCGTGCTGTTCTCCTCCGCGGCGGGCGTGTTCGGCTCACCCGGCCAGGGCGCGTACGCGGCCGCCAACGCCTGGCTCGACGCCCTCGCCCAGCACCGCCGGGTCGACGGCCTGCCCGCCACCTCGCTGGCCTGGGGCCTGTGGGCCCAGGCCAGCACGATGACCGCCCACCTCGGCGCGACCGACCGCGCCCGCGCCCGGCAATCCGGCGCGCTCACCCTCGGCACCCCCGACGGCCTCGCCCTGTTCGACGCCGCCCTCGCCGCCCGGCGCGCCCTGCTGGTGCCCGTCCGCCTCGACACCGCCGCGCTGCGCGGCCGCGGACCGGCCGAACTCCCGGCGCTGCTGCGCGAACTGGTCCGCACCCGGGTGCGCCGCACCGCCCAGAGCGGTCCGGCCGCCGACGGGCTGCCCGCCCGGCTGGCGGCGCTCGCCCCGGCCGACCGCCACACGGCGCTGCTCGACCTGGTGAGCGGCTGCACCGCGGCCGTCCTCGGCCACAGCTCGGCCGAACAGGTCGACGCCGCACGGCCGTTCCGGGACCTCGGCCTGGACTCGCTGACCGCCGTCGAACTGCGCAACCGCCTCAACACCGCGACCGGCCTGCGGCTGCCCGCCACCCTGGTCTTCGACCACCCCACCCCCGGGGCGCTCGCCGAGCACCTGGCCGAGGGCCTCGGCGCCGGGAACGCCGCCGGCCCGGCGGCCGGCGCCGCAGCGGGCGGCACCGACGAGCCGATCGCGATCGTCGGGATGGCCTGCCGCTTCCCCGGCGCCGTCAGCTCCCCCGAGGAGCTGTGGACCCTGCTGGCCACCGGCACCGACGCGGTCGCCGACTTCCCCGCCGACCGCGGCTGGGACCTCGACCGGCTCTACGACGGCATCCCCGACCACCCCGACTCCTCGCGCACCCGCCAGGGCGGCTTCCTGGACGGCGTCGCCGGGTTCGACGCCGACTTCTTCGGCATCAGCCCCAACGAGGCCCTCGCCATGGACCCGCAACAACGCCTGCTGCTGGAGACCTCCTGGGAGGCGATCGAACGCGCCGGCATCGACCCCGGCACCCTGCGCGGCAGCCGCACCGGGGTGTTCGCCGGCCTGTCCTCCGGCGACTACCTCGACCGGGTCGCCCGCGTCCCCGAGGAGGCCGCCCCGTACATCAGCACCGGCAACGCCTTCAGCGTCGTCTCCGGCCGGGTCGCCTACACCCTCGGCCTGGAGGGCCCGGCGGTCACCGTGGACACCGCCTGCTCCTCCTCGCTGGTCGCGCTGCACCTGGCCGTGCGCGCGCTGCGCGGCGGCGAGTGCACCCTCGCCCTCGCCGGCGGTGTCACGGTGATGTCCACCCCGATGATCCCGGTCGACTTCGCCCGCCAGCGCGGGCTGGCCGCCGACGGCCGCTGCAAGCCCTTCGCCGAGGCCGCCGACGGCACCGGCTTCTCCGAGGGCGTCGGCGTGCTGCTGGTCGAACGGCTCTCCGACGCCCACCGCAACGGACACCCGGTGCTGGCGGTGGTGCGCGGCTCGGCCGTCAACCAGGACGGCGCCTCCAACGGGCTCAGCGCCCCCAACGGCCCGGCCCAGCAGCGCGTCATCCGGGCCGCGCTGGCCGACGCCGGACTGACGCCCGCCGAGGTGGACGCCGTCGAGGCGCACGGCACCGGGACGAGGCTGGGCGACCCGATCGAGGCCCAGGCGCTGCTGGCCGTCTACGGGCAGCAGCGTGAACTCCCGCTGCTGCTGGGCTCGGTGAAGTCCAACCTGGGCCACACCCAGGCCGCCGCCGGGGTCGCCGGGGTGATCCGGACGGTCCTGGCACTGCGGCACGGCGAACTCCCGCCGAGCCTGCACATCGACCGGCCCACCAGCCATGTGGACTGGTCGCAGGGCGCGGTGGAACTGCTCACCGAGGCGCGCCGCTGGCCGGAGACCGGACGGCCGCGCCGGGCCGGCGTCTCCTCCTTCGGGCTCAGCGGCACCAACGCCCATGTGCTGCTCGAAGCGGCCGCCGAGCCGTCCGTCCCCGAGCCGTCCGTCCCCGAGCCGTCCGTCCCCGGGACCTCCGTTCCCGAGCCGGTCGCCGACGCGCCGGTGACGCCGCCCTGGCTGCTCTCCGCCCGCAGCGCCCAGGCGCTGCGCGGCCAGGCCCGCGCCCTGCTCGACCACCTGGACCGCCTCGGGCAGCCCGACGCCGAAGGCGCCCCCGCGCCGCTCGACCTCGCCCACTCGCTCGCCACCCGGCGCGCCCTGCTGGAGCACCGCGCCGCCGTGATCGGCACCGGCCCCGAGGAGCTGCGGGCCGCCCTGGCCGCCCTCGCCGAGGGCACCCCCGCCCCGGGCGTGGTCACCGGCCGGCACGCCGCCGGGCGGGACCGCCGGGCCGTCCTGCTGTTCCCCGGCCAGGGCTCCCAGTGGATCGGCATGGGCGCGGAACTCCTCGACAGCTCGCCGGAGTTCGCCGACGCCGTGGCCGCCTGCGAACAGGCCCTGGCACCCTGGACGGACTGGTCGCTGAGCGCCGTCCTGCGCGGCGCACCCGACGCCCCGGCACTGGACCGGGTCGACGTCGCCCAACCCGCGCTCTGGGCCACCATGATCGCGCTGGCCGCCTGCTGGCAGGCCCACGGCGTCACCCCCGCCGCCGTCCTCGGCCACTCCCAGGGCGAGATCGCCGCCGCCTGCGTGGCCGGCGCGCTCTCCCTGGCGGACGGCGCCAAGGTGGTCGCCCTGCGCAGCCAGGCCATCGCCCGCGAACTCTCCGGCCACGGCGGCATGGTGTCCGTGCCGCAGGCCCACACCGAGGTGCTCGCCCGGATCGAGCCGTACGGCGGCCGGATCTCGGTCGCCGCCGCCAACGGCCCCGCCGGGGTCGTCGTCTCCGGCGAACCCGAGGCCCTCGACGACCTGCTGGCCGACTGCGAGCGCGACGGCGTACGGGCCAAGCGGATCCCGGTCGACTACGCCTCGCACTCCGCCCAGGTCGAGCGGATCGAGCGGACCCTGCTCACCGAACTCGACGGGATCACCACCCGGGCCGCCCGGATCCCGTTCTTCTCCACCGTCACCGCCGACTGGCTCGGCGACACCCCGTTGGACGCCGCCTACTGGTACCGCAACCTGCGCCGGACCGTCCGGCTGGAGGAGTCCGTGCGCGCCCTGCTCGCCCAGGGCCACGACGCCTTCCTGGAATGCAGCCCGCACCCCGTGCTGGCCATGGCCGTCGAGGACACCGCCGCCGGCGCCGGCGCCCGGGCCGTGGTGCTCGGCACCGTCCGGCGCGAGGACGGCGGCCCCGCCCGGCTGCTCACCTCGCTCGCCGAGGCGCACGTGCACGGGGTGCGGATCGACTGGAGCCCCGCCCTGGCGGGCGGCCGCCCGGTGGACCTGCCCACCTACGCCTTCCAGCGCCGCCGCTACTGGCTCGACCGGTCCACCGCCGTCGCCGGGGCGAGCGACCCGTCCGGGCTCGACCGCGCCGTCCACCTCGCGGGCGGCGACACCGTGCTGCTCACCGGCCGGATCGGCACCGCGACCCACCCGTGGACCGCCGACCACCGGGTCCGCGGCAGCGCCGTCGTCCCCGCCACGGCCCTGCTGGACTGGGCCGTCCGGGCCGGCGACGAGGTCGGCTGCCCGACCGTCGCCGAACTCACCGCGCACGACCCGCTGGTCCTGCCCGAGCACGGCACCCTCGACCTCCAGCTCACCGTCGACCCGGCCGACGGCGAGGGCCGACGGCCGCTCACCGTCCACGCCCGCCCGACGGACGCGCCCGCCGACACCCCGTGGACCCGGCACGCCACCGGCACCCTCACGACCGGCACGGTCGTCGGCACGCCGCTGGGCGACCGGCCGTCCGAGGACGCCCTGCCGCTGGACGTCGACCCGGCGGACCACGGCGAGCGCTTCCGCACCGTCCGGGCGCTCCGGCAGCACGGCGACGAGCTGTACGCCGAGGTCGCCCTGCCCGAGGAGCACCGGGCCGAGGCGGCCGGCTTCCGCCTCCACCCCGCCCTGCTCCAGGGCCTGTTGGCCGCCACCCGGGACGGCGCCGCGGCCACCGCGGACTGGCGCGGCGTCACCCTGCACGCCACCGGCGCCGCCCTGCTCCGGGTCCGGCTCACCCCGGGCCCCGACGGCAGCCACACGCTCAGCGCCGTCGACGCCGACGGCGCCCCCGTGCTCACCGCCGAGGCCGTCACCGTCCGCCCGATCGCCGCCGACGACCTCGGCCCGGCGACCGACCCGCTGTACGCGGTCGAGTGGCTCCCGGTGACCCCCGGCGCACCGCAGGGGAGCGTCGCGGTCCTGGGACCGGACGACGTGCCGGGCTTCCCCCGCTACGCCGACCTGGCCGCCCTCACCGCCGCCCTGGACGCCGGCGAGCCCGCCCCCGACACCGTCCTCACCCGCCTCACCGCCGTCGACGGCGACGACCCCGTCACCGCCACCCACCAGGCCGTCCGGGCCGCCCACCGGCTCGCCCGCGACTGGCTCGCCGAACCCCGGCTGGCCGACTCCCGGCTCGCCCTGCTCACCCGGGGCGCCGAAGCCACCACCCCCGACGAGGACGTCACCGCGCTCGCCCAAGCCGCCGTGCACGGACTGATCCGCTCCGCGCAGTCCGAGGAGCCCGGCCGCTTCCTGCTGCTCGACCTCGACGACGACCCGGCCTCCGCGGCCGCCCTGCCCGCCGCCCTGGCCGTCCCCGACGAGCCCCGGCTCGCCCTCCGGCGCGGCGAACCGACCGCCCCCCGGCTGCGCCCGCTGCCGGTGTCCTCCGAGCTCCCCGTGTGGTCCTGGACCCCGGACGGCACCGTCCTGATCACCGGCGGCACCGGCACCCTCGGCGCCCTGGTCGCCCGCCACCTGGTCACCGCACACGGCGTCCGCCACCTGCTGCTCACCAGCCGGCGCGGCGACCAGGCCCCCGGGGCAGCGGAGTTGAGCGAGCAGCTCACCGCCCTCGGCGCCACCGTCACCCTCGCCGCCTGCGACACCGCCGACCCGGCCGCCCTGACCGCGCTGCTCGCCACCGTCCCGGCCGAGCACCCGCTCACCGGGGTCGTGCACGCCGCCGGCGTCCTGCACGACGGCCTGCTCGCCAACCTGACCGACCGGCAGCTCACCGACGTGCTGCGCCCCAAGGCCGACGCGGCCTGGCACCTGCACCGGGCGACCGCCCACCTGGACCTGTCCGCCTTCGTGCTGTTCTCCTCCTTCGCCGCCACCGCCGGCGGACCGGCCCAGGCCAACTACGCCGCCGCCAACGCCTTCCTGGACGCCCTGGCCCACCGCCGCCGCGCCGAGGGCCGGCCGGCCGTCTCGCTCGGCTGGGGATACTGGGGAGAATCGAGTGCGATGACGTCCACCCTGGACGCCGTGGACATCGCCCGCTTCGCCCGCTCCGGCATGCTGCCGCTCTCGGCCGCCCAGGGCCTCGCCCTGCTCGACGCCGCGAGCACCGTGCCCCGCCCGCACCTGGCGGCCGTCCGGCTCGACCGGCACGCCCTGGCCACGGCCGGCGCACCGCCGCTCTTCGCCGACCTGCTGCCCCGGCGCGCCACCGTCCGGCGCACGGCCGCCGCCACCGCGGCGGCCACCGGCGAGCGGGGCGTCCTGGACCGGCTCGCCGGGCTCGGCGCCGCCCAGCAGGAGCAGCTGCTCCAGGGCCTGGTCGTCGGCCACCTGGCCGCCGTCCTCGGCCACGCCACCCCCGAGGCGGTCGAACCGGAACGGGGCTTCCTCGACCACGGGATGTCCTCGCTGGCCGCCGTCGAACTGCGCAACCGGCTGAACGCCGAACTCGGGCTGCGGCTGCCCACCACCACGATCTTCGACCACCCGTCACCCGTCGCCCTGGCCGGCCGGCTGCGCGAACTGCTCGGCGCACCGACCGGTGCACCGGTCGGCGAGACTGCCCCGGAGCGGCCCGTCTTCGCCGAACTGGACGGCTTGGAGGTCGCGCTCTCCGCCGCCGAGCTCGACCCGGACTCCCGCGCCCGGCTGCTCAGCCGCCTCAAGAGCCTCCAGTGGCGGCTCGACGACGGCGCGGCGGAACCGGCCGACGGCGGCGCCGACCCGGACACCGGACTCGACGGCACCACCGACGACGAGATGTTCGACCTGATCGACCGCGAACTCGGACTCGCCTGACCGGCGCGGCAGCACCCGCCGCGCCACCGGCCGCCGACCCGTACCACCCTTCCGAACTGCGAGGTTTCCCACCCATGGCCAGCACCTCCGAGGACAGGCTCCGCGACTACCTCAAGAAGGTCACCGCGGACCTGCGGCGCACCAGGCTGCGGCTGGAGTCCGTCGAGGCCAGGGACGCCGAGCCGATCGCGATCATCGGGATGGCCTGCCGCTACCCCGGCGGCGTGCGCACCCCGGAGGACCTGTGGCGGCTGGTCGCCGACGGCGCCGACGCCATCGGCGAACTCCCCACCGACCGTGGCTGGGACACCGCGGCGCTCTACGACCCCACCCCCGGCACCCCCGGCAAGAGCTATGTGCGGCACGGCGGATTCCTCGACGGCGTGGCCGACTTCGACGCCGAACTGTTCGGCATCGCCCCGCGCGAGGCCCTCGCCATGGACCCGCAGCAACGGCTCCTGCTGGAGTCCGCCTGGGAGGCGATCGAACGCGCCCGGATCGCCCCCGCCGCGCTGCGCGGCAGCGACACCGGCGTGTTCATCGGCGGCGCCGACACCGACTACGGCTCGCTGGCCCGGCAGGCCGAGGAGACCGAGGGCCACCTGCTCACCGGCGGAGCCGTCAGCGTGCTCTCCGGCCGGATCTCCTACACCCTCGGCCTGGAGGGCCCGGCCGTCACCGTCGACACCGCCTGCTCCTCCGCCCTGGTCGCCCTCCACCTCGCGGTCCGCGCGCTGCGGGCCGGCGAATGCTCGCTGGCCGTCGCGGGCGGCGTCGCCGTCATGCCCACCACCCGGCTGTTCACCGAGTTCTCCCGGCAACGCGGGCTCGCCCCCGACGGCCGGTGCAAGCCCTTCGCGGAGGCGGCGGACGGCACCTCCTGGGCCGAGGGCGTCGGCGTGCTGCTGGTCGAACGGCTCTCGGACGCCCGACGCCTCGGGCACGAGGTGCTGGCCGTGGTCCGCGGCACCGCCGTCAACCAGGACGGCGCCAGCAGCCGCCTGACCGCCCCCAACGGACCCTCCCAGCAGCGGGTCGTCCAGGCCGCCCTGGCCAACGCCCGGCTCACCCCCGACCAGGTCGACGCCGTCGAGGCGCACGGCACCGGCACCACCCTGGGCGACCCGATCGAGGCCCAGGCCCTGCTGGCCACCTACGGCCGGAACCGGCCCGCCGACCGACCGCTGTACCTCGGCGGCGTCAAGTCCAACCTCGGGCACGCCCAGGCGGCGGCCGGCGTGGCGGGCGTGATCAAGACGGTGATGGCCCTGCGCGCCGGGGTGCTGCCGCGCACCCTGCACGTCGACGAGCCGTCCTCGCACGTGGACTGGACGGAGGGGGCCGTCGAACTGCTGGCCGAGGCCCGGGACTGGCCGGAGACCGGCCGGCCGCGCCGGGCCGGGGTGTCGGCGTTCGGGATCAGCGGGACCAATGCGCACGTGGTGCTGGAACAGGCCGAGGAGGCGGCCGACGTCGCGGCTCCCGAGGACGCGGCACCGGCGCCGGGTGTGCTGCCCTGGGTGCTGAGCGGCCGGACCGGGGACGCGCTGCGCGCCCAGGCGGCACGGCTGCTGGACGCCGGTGCGGCCGGACAGCCGACCGGGGACCTGGCGTGGTCGCTGGCGACCAGCCGGTCGCTGCTCAACCACCGGGCCGTGGTGGTGGGTTCGGAGCGGGAGGAGCTGCTGCGCGGGCTCGGCGCTCTCGCGGCGGGTACGGGTGCGGCCGGGGTCGTCGAGGGTGTGGTGCGAAGTGGCGGGACGGCGTTCCTGTTCTCCGGTCAGGGCTCGCAACGGCTGGGCATGGGACGGGAGTTGTACGGCCGGTTCCCGGTGTTCGCGGCGGCCTTCGACGAGGTGTGTGCCGCGCTGGACCTGCCGGTGCGCGAGGTGGTGTGGGGCGACGACGCGGAGCTGCTGAACCGGACCTCCTTCGCCCAGGCGGGGTTGTTCGCGGTGGAGGTGGCGCTGTTCCGGCTGGTCGAATCGCTGGGTGTGCGGCCGGAGTTCGTGGCCGGGCACTCGATCGGCGAGGTGGCGGCCGCGCATGTGGCCGGGGTGTTCTCGCTGGCGGATGCGTGTGCACTCGTGTCCGCCCGTGGTCGGCTGATGCAGGCCCTGCCGTCCGGTGGGGCGATGCTCGCGGTGCAGGCCACGGAGGAGGAAGTCCGCCCGCTGCTGGGCGAGTCGGTGTCGATCGCGGCCGTCAACGGCCCTCGGTCCGTCGTCGTCTCCGGCACGGAGGAGGCCGTCGAGGCGATCCGTCAGCACTTCGCCGACCGGAAGACCAGCCGGCTGCGCGTCTCGCACGCCTTCCACTCCCCGCTGATGGACCCGATGCTGGACGACTTCCGCTCGGTCCTCAACGGCCTGACGTACCTTGCCCCTTCGATCCCGGTCGTCTCCAACCTGACCGGCGGGATCGCCCGCGACCTCCAGTCGCCCGACTACTGGGTGCGGCACGTCCGCGAGGCCGTCCGCTTCGCCGACGGCATCCGCGCCCTGGAGGCGGCCGGCGTCACCCGCTTCCTGGAGCTCGGCCCGGACGGTGTGCTCACCGCGATGGCGGCCGACTCCCTCACCGGCGAAGCCGTACTGGCCTCCGTCCTCCGCAAGGACCGGCCCGAGGAGCCCGGTGTCCTCACCGCGCTCGCCCGACTGCACGTCACCGGCGCGACCGTCGACTGGGCCGCCCTGTTCACCGGCACCGCCGTCCGCACCGTGGACCTGCCCACCTACGCCTTCCAGCACCGCCGCTACTGGCCCACCCCCGCCCCGACCGGCACCGGCGACCTGGGCGCCGCCGGCCTGGCCGCCGCCGACCACCCGCTGCTCACCGCCGCCCTCGAACTCTCTGACGACGGCGGCCTGTTGTTCACCTCCCGACTCTCCCGGCAGACCCACCCCTGGCTCGCCGACCACGTCGTCCGCGGCGAGGTCCTGCTGCCCGGCACCGCCTTCCTCGAACTCGCCGTCCGGGCGGGCGACGAGGCCGGCTGCGACCGCGTCGAGGAACTCACCCTGGCCGCGCCGCTGGTGCTGCCCGAGCACGGCGGCGTCCAGCTGCAACTGCGCGTCGGCGCGGCCGAGGAGAACGGCCGGCGTACCTTCGTGATCGCCTCCCGCCCCGAGGGCGCCGACGGCCGCGGCTGGGACCAGCACGCGACCGGCGCCCTGGCCGTGGGCGACACCCGCACGGCCTTCGACACCTCGACCTGGCCGCCCATGGACGCCGAGGCGGTCGACCTCACCGGCCTGTACGAGGGCATGGCGGACGGCGGGTACGCCTACGGCCCGGCGTTCCAGGGCCTGCGGGCCGCCTGGCGCCGTGGCGACGAGGTGTTCGCCGAGGTCGCGCTGCCGGAGGGCACCGAGGGCGCCGGCTACGGCCTGCACCCGGCGCTGCTGGATGCCGCCCTGCACGTGACGGCCGTCAACGGCATGCCGCACGGCGTGGTGCCCTTCGCCTGGGAGGAGGTGTCGCTGCACGCCTCCGGCGCCTCGGCGGTGCGGGTGCGGGTCACCCGGACCGGCGAGGAGTCCGTCGCGGTGGCGGTCGCCGACACCGAGGGACTGCCGGTGGCCTCGGTCGGGTCGCTGGCCCTGCGGGCGGCGGCCCCGGCCGGTGCGGCGACGGCCGCGGGCCGGGACGCGCTGTTCTGGGTGGACTGGGTGCGGGTGGAGCCGGTCGCGGCGGAGTTTCTGGAGGTGGCCTCGCTGGCGGAGGTTCCGGTGGAGGTGCCGCCGGTGGTGGTCGTGCGACCGGTTGTCGAGGGGGTGCACGAGCGGTCGGCGTGGGCCCTGGAGTTGGTGCAGGGCTGGTTGGCGGAGGAGCGGTTCGCGGGCTCCCGGCTGGTGTTCGTGACGCGCGGCGTGGTGGCCGGTGAGGACCTCGCCGGAGCTGCTCTGTGGGGCCTGGTGCGATCCGCGCAGTCGGAGGAGCCGGGCCGGTTCGGGCTCGTGGACATCGCGGGGGACGGCGAACTGACCCCTGCCG
Organism: Kitasatospora sp. NPDC089509; assembly: GCF_044749365.1. Lineage (NCBI taxonomy): Bacteria > Bacillati > Actinomycetota > Actinomycetes > Kitasatosporales > Streptomycetaceae > Kitasatospora > Kitasatospora sp. NPDC089509. Next base: position 620,023 of record NZ_JBIVHS010000002.1, read on the forward strand.
CCCTCGGGTTGGACGAGCCGCAACTGCTGCTCCGGGACGGCCGGGTGCTGGCCGCCCGGCTGGCGCGTGCCGCCCGCGGCACGGACGAGCCGGTGGCCTGGGCCGGTGCGGGCACCGTCCTGATCACCGGCGGGACGGGCGGCCTGGGCCGGGTCATCGCCCGGCACCTGGTGGCCGAGCACGGCGTGCGCAGCCTGCTGCTGGTGAGCCGGCGCGGCCCGGCCGCCGAGGGTGTCGACGAACTGCTCGTCGAGCTGGCCGAGTCGGGAGCCGAGGCGGCCGTCGAGGCCTGCGACGTGGCCGATCGGACGGCCGTCGCGGAGCTGTTCGCCCGGCACGAGATCCGTGCGGTGGTCCACACGGCCGGGGTCATCGACGACGGCGTGATCGGCTCGCTCACCCCCGACCGGCTGTCGGCCGTGCTGCGCCCGAAGGCGGACGCCGCCTGGAACCTCCACCAGGCCACCGAAGAGCGTGAGTTGGCGGCCTTCGTGCTGTTCTCCTCGGTCTCCGGCGTGTTCGGCGGCCCGGGCCAGGCCGCCTATGCGGCGGGCAACGCCTACCTGGACGCCCTGGCGGTGCACCGCCGTACGCTCGGCCTGCCCGCCGTCTCCCAGGCCTGGGGCCCGTGGACCCGCGACGGCGGCATGACCGCCACCCTCGCCGAGGTCGACCTGCACCGGATCGCCCGCTCGGGCCTGCCGGAGCTCGCCCCCGCCGAGGGCGCGGCCCTCTTCGACGCCTCGCTCGCGACCGGCGAGCCCGCGATCCTGCCCGTGCGCCTGGACCTCGCCGTGCTGCGGACCCAGGAGCCGGTGCCCGCGCTGCTGCGCGCCCTGGTGCGCGGCCGGGTCCGACGCGCGGTGGTCGCGGGGTCGGCCGGGTCGGCGGCGTTGGCACAGCGGCTGTCCGCGCTGGGCGGTGACGAGCGGCGCTCGGCGGTGCTGGAGCTGGTGCGCGAGCAGATCGCGGTGGTGCTGGGACACGAGGGCGGCGCGGCGGTCGACCCGTCCCGGGCGTTCCAGGACCTCGGCTTCGACTCGCTGACGGCGGTCGAGCTGCGCAACCGGCTGCGGTCGGTGACCGGTCTCCAGCTGCCGGCGACGGTGGTGTTCGACTACCCGACGGCGGGCGCGCTGGCCGGCTTCCTGCTGGAGGGCCTGTACGGCGCCGAGACCGTGGTGGAGACTCCCCGGGCGGTGCTCGCGCCGTCGGAGGATCCGGTCGTGATCGTCGGGATGGCCTGCCGCTACCCGGGCGGGGTGCGCTCGCCCGAGGAGCTGTGGCGGCTGGTGGCGGACAGTGTGGACGCCGTGTCGGAGTTCCCGACGAACCGCGGCTGGGACCTCGACGCGCTGCACAGCGAGGACCGGTCGGCACCGGGCACCTCGTACACCCGGATGGGCTCCTTCCTGCACGACGCCGGGGAGTTCGACCCCGAGTTCTTCGGGATGAGCCCGCGTGAGGCGCTGGCCACGGACGCCCAGCAGCGGCTGCTGCTGGAGACCTCCTGGGAGGCGTTCGAGCGGGCGGGCATCGACCCGGTGTCGCTGCGCGGCAGCCGGACCGGCGTGTTCGCGGGCGTCATGTACACCGACTACCGCGCGCTGCTGGACGGCGAGGAGTTCGAGGGCTTCCGGGGCAACGGCAGCGCCCCGAGCGTCGCCTCCGGGCGGGTCTCCTACACCTTCGGGTTCGAGGGTCCGGCGGTGACGGTCGACACGGCGTGCTCGTCCTCGCTGGTGGCGATGCACCTGGCGGCCCAGGCCCTGCGCGGCGGCGAGTGCTCGTTGGCGCTGGCCGGTGGCGTGACGGTGATGTCGACGCCGGGCACCTTCGTGGAGTTCTCGCGGCAGGGCGGGCTGTCGGCGGACGGGCGGTGCCGATCGTTCGCGGAGGCGGCGGACGGGGTCGGCTGGGGCGAGGGCGTCGGGGTCGTGGTGCTGGAGCGGCTGTCGGACGCCCGGCGCAACGGGCACCGGGTGCTCGCGGTGCTGCGCGGCTCGGCGGTCAACCAGGACGGTGCGTCGAACGGGCTGACGGCGCCGAACGGGCCGTCGCAGCAGCGGGTGATCCGGCAGGCGCTGGCGAGTGCGGGGCTGTCGACGGCGGATGTGGACGCCGTCGAGGCGCACGGGACCGGGACGACGCTGGGTGACCCGATCGAGGCGCAGGCGCTGCTGGCGACGTACGGGCAGGACCGTGAACTGCCGCTGCTGCTGGGGTCGATCAAGTCGAACATCGGGCACGCCCAGGCGGCGGCCGGTGTGGCGGGCGTGATCAAGATGGTGCTGGCGATGCAGCACGGGACGCTGCCGCGCACGCTGCACGTGGATGCGGCGTCCTCGCACGTGGACTGGACGGCGGGTGCGGTCGAGCTGCTGGCGGAGGGCGCGGCGTGGCCGGCCACCGACCGTCCGCGTCGGGCCGGTGTGTCCTCCTTCGGGATCAGCGGCACCAACGCGCACGTGATCCTGGAGCAGGCCGAACCCGAGGCCGTACCGGACGCCGCGGGCGCGGCGGGATCGATGCCCTGGGTGGTATCGGCGAAGACGCCGGAGGCACTGGAAGCGCAGCTGGTGCGGCTGGCGGAGCCTCTCGAACTCCCGGCCGAGGATGTGGCGTTCACCCTGGCGGGGCGGTCGCGGTTCGGGCACCGCGCGGTGCTGGTGGACGGTGTCGAGGTGGCGCGGGGGGCGGCGATGGAGGGCAGGAGCGCGTTCCTGTTCTCCGGGCAGGGGTCGCAACGGCTGGGGATGGGCCGGGAGTTGTACGGCCGCTTCCCAGTGTTCGCGGCGTCCTTCGACGCGGTGTGCGAGCAGTTCGAGCTGCCGGTGCGGGAGGTGGTGTGGGGTGCGGACGAGGAGCTGCTGAACCGGACCGACTACGCCCAGGCCGGGCTGTTCGCGGTCGAGGTGGCGTTGTTCCGACTCGTTGAATCGCTGGGCGTGCGGCCGGAGTTCGTGGCCGGGCACTCGATCGGTGAGATCGCGGCGGCGCACGTGGCCGGGGTGTTCTCGCTGGCCGACGCCTGCGCCCTGGTGGCGGCCCGTGGCCGGATGATGCAGGCGCTGCCGTCCGGTGGGGCGATGCTCGCCGTGCAGGCCACCGAGGAGGAAGTCCGGCCGTTGCTGGGCGAGTTGGTGTCGATAGCGGCCGTGAACGGTCCTCGGTCCGTCGTCCTCTCGGGCGCGGAGGAGGCGGTGTCCGGGATCGAGGCGCACTTCGCCGACCGGAAGACCACCCGGCTGCGGGTCTCGCACGCCTTCCACTCGCCGCTGATGGACCCGATGCTGGACGACTTCCGGGACGTCCTCAACGGTCTGACGTACCACGCTCCTTCGATTCCGGTCGTCTCCAACCTGACCGGCGAGATCGGTGGGGACCTTCGGTCGCCCGAGTACTGGGTGAGGCACGTCCGTGAGGCCGTCCGCTTCGCCGACGGCGTCCGCGCGCTGGAAGCGGCGGGAGTCACCCGCTTCCTGGAGCTCGGCCCGGACGGTGTGCTCACCGGCATGGCCGCCGGCGCGCTCTCCGGTGACGCCGTACTGGCCGCGGCGCTCCGCAAGGGCAGGCCCGAGGACACGACCGTACTGACCGCCCTGGCCCACCTGCACGTCTCCGGCGCGCCCGTCGACTGGTCCGCGCTGTTCGCCGGCACCGCCGCCCGGCACGTCGACCTCCCGACGTACGCCTTCCAGCACCGCCCGTACTGGCCGGCGGTCACGCTCACCCGTGGCGGCGACGTCCGGCTCGCGGGCCTCGGCGTGGCCGAGCACCCGCTGCTCGGAGCCGCCGTCGAGCTCGTCCACACCGACGGCTACCTGTTCACCGGCCGCCTGTCGGCGGCGATGCACGGGTGGCTGGCGGACCATGTGGTGCAGGGGTCGGTGCTGGTGCCGGGCACGGCGCTGGTGGAGCTGGCGGTGCGGGCCGGGGACGAGGTCGGCTGCGACCTGGTCGAGGAACTGACCCTTGCGGCGCCGCTGGTCCTGCCCGAGCGGGGCGGGGTCCGGGTGCAGGTGTGGGTCGGTGAGCCGGACGCGTCCGCACGGCGCGCCGTCACCGTGCACGCCCGGCCGGACGGCGAGGCGGGGGCCGACTGGACCCTGCACGCGAGTGGTGTGCTGGGGACGGGTGCGGCACCGGTGGCCTTCGATGCCTCGGTGTGGCCGCCGGTCGGTGCCGAGGCGCTGGACCTGACGGGTCTGTACGAGGGGCTGGCGGAGGCCGGGTTCGGGTACGGTCCGGCGTTCCGGGGTCTGCGGGCGGCCTGGCGCCGTGGGGACGAGGTGTTCGCCGAGGTGGCCCTGCCGGAAGGGGCCGAGGGGGCCGGTTACGGCCTGCACCCGGCGCTGTTCGATGCCTGCCTGCACGGCTTCGCGCTGGCGGACGCGGGCGGGGACGGTGGTGTGCCGTTCGCCTGGGAGGACGTGGCGCTGCACGCCTCGGGGGCTTCGGCCGTGCGGGTGCGGCTGACGCCGACGGCGGGTGGCGGGATGTCGCTGACGGTCGCCGACATCGAGGGGCGTCCGGTGGCCTCGGTCGGGTCGCTGGTCGTCCGGCCGGTGGCGACGGGTGCGGTGGCGTCGGTCGGCCGCAACGGCCTGTTCCGGGTGGACTGGGTGCCGGTGGAGCCGGTCGCGGCGGAGTTCGTGGAGGTGGCCTCACTGGCGGAGGTGCCGGTGGAGGTGCCGCCGGTGGTGGTGGTCCGATCCATTGTTGGGGAGGTCCATGAGCGGTCGGCGTGGGCCTTGGAGTTGGTGCAGGGCTGGCTGGCGGAGGAGCGTTTCGCCGCCTCCCGGTTGGTTTTCGTGACGGGTGGCGTGGTGGCCGGTGAGGACCTGGCGGGCGCGGCCGTGTGGGGTCTGGTGCGGTCGGCGCAGTCGGAGGAGCCGGGCCGGTTCGGGCTGGTGGACCTGGTCGGCGAGGGCGACCTGTCCTCCGCCCTGGGCCTGGACGAGCCACAACTACTCCTCCGGCAGGGCGAGTTGTCCGCCGTCCGGCTGGTCCGGACGGAACCTGCGGCGGAACCGGTGGTGTGGCCGAGCGAGGGCGCGGTGCTGATCACCGGCGGCACGGGCGGCCTGGGCCGGGTCATGGCCCGGCACCTGGCGGCCGAGCACGGTGTGCGCAGCCTGCTGCTGGTGAGCCGGCGTGGCGCGGACGCCGAGGGTGTCGACGAACTGCTCGCCGAGCTGAACGAGTTGGGTGCTGACGGCGTGGTCGAGGCCTGCGACGTGGCGGATGAGGCCGCCGTGGCGGAGCTGTTCGCCCGGCACGAGATCCGCGCGGTCGTCCACACGGCCGGGGTGATCGATGACGGCGTGGTCGGTTCGCTGACTCCCGAGCGGTTGTCGGCGGTGCTGCGTCCGAAGGCGGACGCGGCGTGGAACCTGCACCGGGCGGCCGAGAGCGCCGAGGTCTTCGTCCTCTTCTCCTCCATGGCCGGAACCTTCGGCAGCGCGGGCCAAGCCGCCTACGCGGCGGGCAACGCCTACCTGGACGCGCTGGCGGTGCACCGGCGCTCGCTGGGCCTGCCGGCCGTGTCGCTGGCCTGGGGCCCGTGGTCCGGCGTGGCCGGGATGACCGGCACCCTCACCGACGCCGAGGCCGAACGGATCGCCCGACTCGGCCTGCCGTCGATCTCCCCGGACCAGGGCGTCGCCCTCTTCGACGCCGCGCTCTCCACCGGCCACCCGGCCGTCCTGCCCGTCCGCCTCGACCCGGCCGCGATGGCCGCGCACGGCGAGGTGCCCGCACTGCTGCGGGGCCTGGTCCGGGGACGGGTGCGGCGCGCGGTGGTCGCCGGATCGGCGGTGGCCGCGGGCCTGGCGCAGCGCCTGGCCGCCCTCGGTGACGAGGAGCGGCGCTCGGCGGTGCTGGAGCTGGTGCGCGAGCAGATCGCCGTGGTGCTCGGGCACCAGGGCGGTGCGGCGGTCGACCCGTCGCGGGCGTTCCAGGACCTCGGCTTCGACTCGCTGACGGCGGTGGAACTGCGCAACCGGCTGCGGACCGTGACCGGCCTCCGGCTCCCGGCGACCGTGGTGTTCGACTACCCGACCGCCCACGCCCTCGCCGGCTTCCTACTGGACGGCCTCTTCGGCACCGAGAGCGTGGTCGACGTCCCCGGGACGTTGGCGCCCCTGTCGGACGACCCGATCGTGCTCGTGGGGATGGCGTGCCGCTACCCCGGCGGGGTGACCTCGCCCGAGGACCTCTGGCGCCTGGTGGCCGACGGCGTGGACGCGGTGTCCGACTTCCCGACCGACCGCGGCTGGGACGTCGGAGCACTGTACGACCCGAACCCGGATAACACCGGCACGTCGTACACGCGCTCCGGTGGATTCCTGTACACGGCCGGGGAGTTCGACCACGAGTTCTTCGGGATGAGCCCGAGGGAGGCGCTGGCCACGGACGCGCAGCAGCGGCTGCTGCTGGAGACGTCCTGGGAGGCGTTCGAGCGGGCGGGGATCGACCCGGTGTCGCTGCGCGGCAGCAAGACCGGTGTGTTCGCGGGCGTGATGTACGCGGACTACGCGAGCCTGCTCGGCGGTGGCGAGTTCGAGGGGTACCAGGGGAGCGGCAGCGCGGGGAGCGTGGCCTCGGGCCGGGTCTCGTACACGCTGGGCCTGGAGGGCCCGGCGGTGACGGTCGACACCGCCTGCTCGTCCTCTCTGGTGGCGATGCACCTGGCCGCGCAGGCCCTGCGCAGTGGTGAGTGCTCGTTGGCGCTGGCCGGCGGGGTGACGGTGATGTCCACCCCGAACACCTTCGTGGAGTTCTCGCGGCAGGGCGGGCTGTCGGCGGACGGGCGGTGCCGGTCGTTCGCGGACGCGGCGGACGGGGTCGGCTGGGGCGAGGGCGTCGGCATGGTCGTGCTGGAGCGCCTGTCGGACGCCCGGCGCAACGGGCATCGCGTACTGGCCGTGCTGCGTGGCAGTGCGGTCAACCAGGACGGCGCGTCGAACGGTCTGACCGCGCCGAACGGGCCCTCGCAGCAGCGGGTGATCCGGCAGGCGCTGGCCAGTGGCGGACTCTCACCGGCCGATGTCGACGCCGTCGAGGCGCATGGCACCGGGACGACGCTGGGCGACCCGATCGAGGCACAGGCGCTCCTCGCGACCTATGGCCAGGACCGTGAACTGCCCCTGCTCCTCGGCTCGATCAAGTCGAACATCGGACACGCCCAGGCGGCGGCCGGTGTGGCCGGCGTGATCAAGATGATCCTCGCCATGCAGCACGGGACACTTCCCCGCACCCTGCACGTGGACGCACCGTCCTCGCACGTGGACTGGACGGCGGGCGCGGTGGAGCTGCTGACCGAGGGCACCGCGTGGCCGGCCACCGACCGTCCGCGTCGGGCGGGCGTCTCCTCCTTCGGGATCAGCGGCACCAACGCCCACGTGATCCTGGAGCAGGTCGAACCCGAGGCCGCGCAGGAGGCTTCGGTCGCCCCGGCGTCGATGCCCTGGGTGGTATCGGCCAAGTCCGAGGTCGCACTCGACGGCCAGGCCGCGCAACTCGCGGAGCTCGACGGCTTGTCGACTCTGGACGTGGGTCTGACGCTCGCCGGTCGGTCGCGCTTCGTGCACCGCGCGGTGCTGGTGGACGGTGTCGAGGTGGCGCGGGGTGTGGCTACGGAGGGTCGTAGCGCCGTCCTCTTCTCCGGGCAGGGCTCGCAACGGCTCGGGATGGGCCGGGAGTTGTACGCCCGCTTCCCGGCGTTCGCGGCGGCCTTCGACGCGGTGTGCGAGCAGTTCGAGCTGCCGTTGCGGGATGTCGTCTGGGGTGCGGACGAGGAGCTGCTGAACCGGACGGACTACGCCCAGGCCGGGCTGTTCGCCATCGAGGTCGCGCTGTTCCGACTCGTCGAATCGCTCGGTGTGCGGACGGAGTTCGTGGCCGGGCACTCGATCGGTGAGATCGCGGCCGCGCACGTCGCCGGGGTGTTCTCGCTGGCGGACGCCTGCGCGCTGGTCGCGGCTCGTGGCCGCCTGATGCAGGCGCTGCCGTCCGGCGGCGCGATGCTCGCCGTACAGGCCACCGAGGACGAAGTCCGTCCGCTGTTGGGTGACTTGGTGTCGATTGCGGCCGTCAACGGCTCTCTGGCCGTCGTCGTCTCGGGCGCGGAGGAGTCCGTCGCCGCGATCGAGACACACTTCGCCGACCGCCGGACGAACCGCCTGCGGGTCTCGCACGCCTTCCACTCGCCGCTGATGGACCCGATGCTGGACGACTTCCGCGCGGTCCTCAACGGCCTGACGTACCAGGCACCTTCGATCCCCGTCGTCTCCAACCTCACCGGCGGTATCGCCGAGGATCTCCAGTCGCCCGAGTACTGGGTGCGCCACGTCCGCGAGGCCGTCCGCTTCGCCGACGGCATCCGGACCCTCCACGATCACGGTGTCCGCCGCTTCCTGGAGCTCGGCCCCGACGCCGTCCTCACCGCCCTCACCGCGAGCGCGCTGCCCGACGGCGAGGCCGACGACGCCGTCACCGCCCCGGCCCTGCGCCGGAACCGCCCCGAGGAACACACCCTCGTGGAGGCCCTCGCCCACCTCCACGTCCACGGCACGAAGGTCGACTGGGCCGCCCTGTTCGCCGACACCGGCGCCCGGCGCGTCGACCTCCCGACCTACGCGTTCCAGCGCCGCCGCTTCTGGCCCGCCCCGCGACCCGCCCACGGCGGCGACGTCCGTGCCGCCGGCCTCGCGGCCAGCACGCACCCGCTGTTCGGCGCTGCGGTCGACCTGGCCGACGAGGACGGATTGGTGCTCACCGGCCGCCTGTCGACGGCCTCCTTCCCGTGGCTGGCCGACCACGTCGTCCAGGGCCGGGTCCTGCTGCCCGGCGCCGGCCTGCTCGAACTCGCGCTGCGCGCCGCCGCCGAGGTCGGCTGCGAGCTGGTGGAGGAACTGACCCTGGCCGCGCCGCTGCTGCTGCCCGAGCAGGGCGCCGTCCAACTGCAACTGCGGGTCGGTGGACCGGATGCGGCCGGTCGGCGGGAGTTGGGGATCCACTCCCGGCCGGATGGTGATCCGGACGCCGGGTGGGTGCAGCACGCGGCGGGTTCGCTGGCCGAATCCGCAGTCGGGACGGGGGAGTTCGACGCCTCGGTCTGGCCGCCGACCGGTGCGGAGGCCCTGCCGCTGGAGGGCGTGTACGAGCGGATGGCCGAGGCCGGGTTCGGCTACGGCCCCGCCTTCCAGGGGCTCCGCGCGGCCTGGCGTCGTGGGGACGAGCTGTTCGCGGATGTCGAACTCCCCGACGGCGTCGGCTCGGAGGGCTTCGGCGTGCACCCCGCCCTCCTCGACGCTGCTCTGCACGTCGCCATCGTGGATGCCGGGAGCGACGACACCGTGGTCCCGTTCGCCTGGACGGGTGCGGCGCTCCGCGCCGTCGGTGCCTCGGCGGTCCGGGTGCGGATCGTCCGGCTCGACGGTGGCGGGCTGCGGCTCGACCTCGCCGACCCGGCGGGCGCTCCCGTGCTGACGGTGGACGCCGTGCAGGGCCGCGCCGTGTCGGCGGAGCAGCTGGGCTCGGCCGATCCGCTCTACGCGGTCGACTGGTCCGAGCTGCCGGCCGTCCCGGAGCCGGCCACGGCGTGGACGGCCTGGGACGCCCTGCCCGTCGAGGGCCCGGCTCCGGAGACGGTCGTCCTCGACTGCTCGACCGTGCCCGTTCCGGCCGAGGACGTCCCGGCCGCCGTGCGCGAGGTGACGCACCGCGTCCTGCGCACGGTACAGACCTGGCTGGCGGAGGAGCGGTTCGCGGCTTCGCGGCTGGTCGTGGTGACGCGTGGCGCGGTGGCGGTACGCGAGGGTGAGCCGGTGGACGTGGCGCAGGCGCCGGTGTGGGGTCTGCTGCGGTCGGCGCTGGCCGAGAACCCGGGTCGCTTCGCGCTGCTGGACACGGACGGCGAGGTGGTCGTGTCCGCCGAGCCGGAGTCCGCCGTCCGCGCCGGGGCGGTCCTCGTGCCGCGCCTGACCCAGCTCCCCACGCAGGACGGCCCGTTGTCCGTCGGTGCGGAGGACACGGTGCTGATCACCGGCGGCACCGGTGGCCTGGGCGCCGTCGTGGCCCGCTACCTGGCCGCTGAGCGCGGCGTACGGAGTCTGGTGCTGACGAGCCGCCGGGGCCTGGAGGCCCCGGGCGCGGCCGAGCTGGTGGCGGAGCTGTCCGCATTCGGCGCGTCCGTCGAGGTCCGTGCCTGTGACATGGCCGACCGTGCGGCCGTGGCGGCCCTGGTCGAGGAGATCCCGGCCCTGTCGGCGGTCGTCCACGCCGCCGGGGTCGGTGACAACGGTCTGGTCGGCGCGCTGACGCCCGAGCGGATGGACGCCGTCCTCGCCCCGAAGGCCGACGGCGCCTGGTACCTGCACGAGCTGACGCAGGACCGCCGCCTCAACGCCTTCGTCCTCTTCTCCTCCGCCGGTGGCCTGGTCCTGACCGCCGGGCAGGGCAACTACGCGGCCGCGAACGTCTTCCTCGACGCCCTCGCCGCCCACCGCCACGCCCTCGGCCTGCCCGCCACCTCCCTGGCCTATGGCCTGTGGGATGTCGGCGCCGGCCTCGGCCGCGACCTCGCCGAGGTCGACCGCCACCGGATGGCCGTCCAGGGCGTCCCCGTCCTCGACCACGCGACGGGCCTCGCCCTGTTCGCCGTCGCCCTGCGCACCCACCGCGCGGCCGTCCTCCCGATCCGGGTCGACCGGGCCGCCCTGCGCACCCGCACCGACGAGCTGCCCGCCCTGCTGCGCGGCCTCGCCGGCCCGCGCCGCCGGCCCGCGCTCCCCGCGAGCGGCCGCGCCGCCGCGACCGGCCTCGCCCAGCGGCTCGCCGGGCTGGGGGAGAGCGAGCGCCGCCGTCTGGCGCTGGACCTGGTCCGGACGGAGGTTGCGGCCGTGCTCGGCCACGCCTCCGCCGAGGAGGTGACGCCCGAGCGCGCGTTCCAGGAGCTGGGCTTCGACTCCCTCGCCGCCACCGACCTGCGCAACCGCCTCAACCAGCGCACCGGACTGCGGCTGCCCGCCACCCTCGCCTTCGACCACCCCAACGCCCGGGCCGTGGCGGCCCACCTCCTCGACCTGGCCGGAGCGGGCCGGGAACCGGCGCCGACGGACGAGACACACCCCCGGCCGGACACCTCCGACGACCCGATCGCGATCGTCGGCATGGCCTGCCGCTACCCCGGCGGCGCGGCCTCGCCCGAGGCGCTGTGGCAGCTCCTGACGGACGGCGTCGACACGGTGACCGAGCTGCCGACCGACCGCGGTTGGGACCTCGGGAACCTCTACGACCCCGAGCCCGGCAAGGAGGGCCGCAGCTACACCCGCCACGGGAGCTTCCTGCACGACGCCGGCGACTTCGACCCCGGCCTGTTCGGGATCTCCCCGCGCGAGGCCCTCTACATGGACCCGCAGCAGCGGCTCCTGCTGGAGACCTCGTGGGAGGCGCTGGAGCGGGCGGGCATCGACCCGCTGTCGCTGCGGGGCAGCCGGACCGGCGTCTTCGCCGGCCTGATGTACCACGACTACGCGCTCAACACGAACCCCTCGGGCACCAGCGGCGGCAGCGTGGTCTCGGGCCGGGTCTCGTACACGCTGGGCCTGGAGGGCCCGGCGGTGACGGTCGACACGGCCTGCTCCTCCTCGCTGGTCGCCCTGCACCTGGCCGTCCAGGCGCTGCGCAGCGGCGAGTGCTCGCTGGCCCTCGCGGGCGGCGCCACGGTGATGGCGACGCCGGGCATGTTCATCGAGTTCTCCCGGCAGCGCGGCCTGTCGGCGGACGGCCGGTGCAAGGCCTTCGCCGGTGCGGCGGACGGCGTGGGCTGGTCCGAGGGCGTCGGCGTGCTGCTCGTGGAGCGGCTCTCCGACGCGCGGCGGCACGGCCACCGGGTGCTGGCGGTGATCCGTGGCACGGCCGTCAACCAGGACGGCGCGAGCAACGGGTTCTCGGCGCCGAACGGGCCGTCGCAGCAGCGGGTGATCCGGCAGGCGCTGGCGAGTGCCGGGCTGTCGACGGCTGACGTCGACGCCGTCGAGGCGCACGGGACCGGGACGACGCTGGGCGACCCGATCGAGGCGCAGGCGCTGATCGCGACGTACGGCCAGGACCGTGAACTGCCGTTGCTGCTCGGCTCGATCAAGTCGAACCTCGGGCACGCCCAGGCGGCGGCCGGGGTCGCCGGCGTGATCAAGATGGTGCTGGCGATGCAGCACGGCGTCCTGCCGAAGTCGCTGCACATCGACCGGCCCTCGCCGCACGTGGACTGGTCCGAGGGCGCGGTCGAACTGCTCGCCGAGGCCCGGGACTGGCCGGAGACCGGCCGGCCCCGGCGGGCGGGTGTGTCCGCGTTCGGGATCAGCGGGACCAACGCCCATGTGATCGTCGAGCAGGCGCCCGAGGCGATGCCCGCACCCGCGCCCGAAGCGACCGCCGACCGGCCGGAGTCGGGCACCCTGCCCTGGCTGCTCGCCGCGGCGACACCGGACGCCCTCCGGGCGCAGGCCGGGCGGCTCGCCGCCTTCCTCGGCGCGCGCCCGGAACTCGACGCCCTCGACGTCGCCCACTCCCTGGCGGCCACCCGCTCCGCGCTGGAGCACCGAGCGGTGCTGCTCGGTACGGACCGGGCGGAACTGCTGGCCGGGCTGGACGCGCTGAGCCGCGGTGAACTCCTCCCCGGCACGGCCATCTCGTCGGCCCGGGCGGGCGGGGCGACGGCGTTCCTGTTCTCCGGGCAGGGGTCGCAACGGCTCGGGATGGGGCGGGAGTTGTACGGCCGGTTCCCGGTGTTCGCGGCGGCCTTCGACGAGGTGTGTGCCGCGCTGGGGGTTCCGGTGCGGGAGGTGGTCTGGGGGACGGACCAGGAGCTGCTGAACCGGACGGAGTTCGCCCAGGCCGGGTTGTTCGCCGTAGAGGTGGCGCTGTTCCGGCTGGTCGAATCGCTGGGTGTACGGCCGGAGTTCGTGGCCGGGCACTCGATCGGCGAGGTCGCGGCGGCGCACGTGGCCGGGGTGTTCTCGCTGGCGGACGCGTGTGCGCTGGTGGCGGCCCGTGGCCGGTTGATGCAGGCCCTGCCGGAGGGCGGGGCGATGCTGGCGGTGCAGGCCACGGAGGAGGAAGTCCGGCCGCTGCTCGGTGAGTTGGTGTCGATCGCGGCCGTCAACGGACCGACGTCCGTGGTCGTCTCGGGTGCGGAGGAGGCTGTCGCGTCCATCGAGGCGCACTTCGCCGATCGTCGGACGACCCGGCTGCGGGTCTCGCACGCCTTCCACTCCCCGCTGATGGACCCGATGCTGTACGACTTCCGCGCGGTCCTCAACGGCCTGACGTACCAAGCCCCTTCGATCCCGGTCGTCTCCAACCTGACCGGCGGGATCGCTCACGACCTCCAAGCCCCCGACTACTGGGTGCGGCACGTCCGCGAGGCCGTCCGCTTCGCCGACGGCATCCGCACCCTGCACGAGGCAGGGGTTCGCCGGTACCTGGAGCTCGGCCCCGACGCCGTCCTCACCAACCTGGTGCAGGGCGTCCTCGACGACCCGACCGCCGCCGGCACCTGCGTCGTCGCCGCTCTGCGCGGCGCGGACCGGGACGAGCCGGCCGGCCTGGTCGGCGCGCTCGGCCGGCTGCACACGGCCGGGGCGGTGGTGGACTGGTCCGGCTTCTTCGCCGGTCGCGGCGCCCGGACGGTCGAGCTGCCCACCTACGCCTTCCAGCACCGCCGTTACTGGCTCGACGCGACGACCCCGCTCGGTGACCCGGGCGCGGTGGGCGTCGACACCGTGACGCACCCGCTGCTCGGCGCCTCCGTCGACCTGTCGCACACGGACGGCTTCCTGCTCACCGGCCGGGTGTCGTTGGACTCGCACCCGTGGCTGGCGGACCACCAGGTCCTGGACACCGTGCTGGTGCCGGGTGCTGCCCTGGTCGAGCTCGCGCTGCGGGCCGCCGCCGAGGCGGGGTGCGAGCTGCTGGAGGAGCTGACCCTGGCCGCGCCGCTGCTGCTGCCCGAGCAAGGCGCCGTCCAACTGCACGTACGGGTCGGTGGCCCGGATGCCGCCGGTCGGCGGGAGTTGGGGATCCACTCCCGGCCGGACGGTGATCCGGAGGCCGGGTGGGTGCGGCACGCGGCGGGTTCGCTGGCCGAATCCGCGGTCGGGACAGGGTCGTTCGACGCGTCCGTCTGGCCGCCGGTCGGTGCGGAAGCCCTGCCGATGGACGGCGCCTACGAGCGCCTGGCGGAGGCCGGGTTCGGCTACGGTCCGGTCTTCCGGGGGCTCCGCGCGGCCTGGCGGCGCGGGGACGAGCTGTTCGCCGAGGTCGCGCTGCCGGAGGGCGTCGAGGCCGACGGCTTCGGCGTGCACCCGGCGCTGCTGGACGCGGCGATGCACGCCGCGATCCTGGCCGGCGGCGAGCGGGAGACCATGATCCCGTTCGCCTGGACCGGGGTGTCGCTGTCCGCCGCCGGTGCCTCGGCGGTCCGGGTGCGGATCGTCCGGCTCGACGGTGGCGGGCTGCGGCTCGACCTCGTCGATCCGGCCGGCGGCCCGGTGCTCGCCGTGGACTCGATGGTGGGCCGGGCGGTGTCGGCGGAGCAGCTGGGCTCGACCGACCCGCTGTACGGGGTCGAGTGGTCGGAGCTGCCGAACCCGGCTGCGGTGGAAGGCTCCTGGGCGCGCTGGGAGGACGTCTCCGGCTCCTCGGAGCCCGCGCCGGCCGTCGTCGTCCTCGACTGCGGGGGCCTCACGGTGTCCACGGACGTCCCGACGGCGGTCCGCGCGTACGTCCACACCGTGTTGGGTGTCGTCCAGGACTGGCTGTCCGAGGAGCGGTTCGCGGCTTCGCGGCTGGTCGTGGTGACGCGTGGTGCGGTGGCCGTGCGGGAGGGTGAGCCGGTGGAGGTGGAGCAGGCTCCGGTGTGGGGTCTGCTGCGCTCGGCGGAGGCCGAGAACCCGGGCCGTTTCGCATTGCTGGACACTGATGGCGAGGTGGTGGTCACCGCCGAGCCGGAGTCGGCCGTACGTGGCGGTGCGGTCTTCGTGCCGCGACTGGCTCAACTCCCGCCGTCAGAGGGGCCGTTGCCGATCGTCGCCGAGGACACGGTGCTGATCACCGGCGGTACGGGCGGCTTGGGTGCGGTGGTGGCCCGGTACCTGGTCGCCGACTGTGGTGTGCGGAGCCTGGTGCTGACCAGTCGCCGTGGCCTGGAGGCCCCGGGTGCCGTCGAGTTGGTGGCGGAGCTGTCCGCGCTGGGCGCGGTCGCCGAGGTCCGTGCGTGCGACCTGTCCGACCGTGCGGCCGTGGCGGCCCTGGTCGGGGAGATCCCGGCCCTGTCGGCGGTCGTCCACGCCGCCGGGGTCGGTGACAACGGTCTGGTCGGCGCGCTGACGCCCGAGCGGATGGACGCCGTCCTCGCCCCGAAGGCCGACGGCGCCTGGTACCTGCACGAGTTGACCCGAGAGCACCGGCTCTCCGCCTTCGTCCTCTTCTCCTCCGCCGGCGGTCTCGTCCTGACCGCCGGGCAGGGCAACTACGCGGCCGCGAACGTCTTCCTCGACGCCCTCGCCGCCCACCGCCACGCCCTCGGCCTGCCCGCCACCTCCCTCGCCTACGCGATGTGGGACGTCGGGGCCGGCCTCGGCGAGCACCTGCGGGAGCTCAACCGCAACCGGATGGCCGCCCAGGGCGTCCCGCCGCTCGGCCACGACGCCGGCCTGGCCCTGTTCGCCGCCGCGCTGCGCAGCGAGCGGGCCGCCCTGGTGCCGATCCGGGTCGACCGGGCCGCGCTGCGCGCCCGCACCGACCAGGTCCCGGCCCTGCTGCGCGCCCTCGTCCCGAGCGCTCGCCGCACGGCGGCCCACACCCCGGCACCGGCCGCGCCCACCGGTGGCCTCGCCGCCCGACTCGCCGGGCTGCCGGAGGCCGACCGGCGACGCACCGTCCTCGACCTCGTCCGGGCCGATGTGGCCGCCCTGCTCGGGCACGAGTCCGGCGACGCGATCGAACCGGACCGCGCGTTCCAGGAACTCGGCTTCGACTCCCTCGCCGCCACCGACCTGCGCAACCAGCTCAACACTCGCACCGGACTGCGGCTGCCCGCCACCCTCGCCTTCGACCACCCCAACGCCGAGGCGGTCACCGACTGCATCCTCGCCGAACTGGCGGCGGTCGCCGGAACCGCGACCGGCGACGGGCTGCGCGCCGAGGCCGAGGTGCGGGCCGCCCTGCAGTCGATCCCGACCCGCCGGCTCCGCGACGCGGGCCTGGTCGACGCCCTGCTCGACCTCGCCGAGGACCGGGTCCGTCCCGCCGTCCAGGTGACGGGGGTGGATGCCGAGGCACCGACCGCCGTTCACCACGACCCGATCGCGATCGTCGGCATGTCCTGCCGCTACCCGGGCGGGGTGACCACCCCCGAGGAGCTCTGGCGGCTGGTGACCTCCGACGCGGACGCGATCTCGCCGTTCCCCGCCGACCGCGGCTGGGACCTGTCCGCGTTCCGCACCGAGGACGGCGCCCACGCCCTGGAGGGCGGATTCCTCGACGGTGCGGCCGAGTTCGACCCCGACTTCTTCGGGATCTCCCCGCGCGAGGCCCTGGCGATGGACCCGCAGCAGCGGCTCACGCTGGAGCTCGCCTGGGAGGCCCTGGAACGTGCGGGCATCGACCCGACCGGCCTGCGCGGCAGCCGCACCGGCGTCTTCACCGGCGTGATGTACCACGACTACCCGGGCAGCGACGGCAACGGCAGCGTGGTGGCCGGCCGCGTCTCGTACAAGCTCGGCCTGGAGGGCCCGGCCGTCGCGGTGGACACCGCCTGCTCCTCCTCGCTGGTGGCCCTGCACCTGGCCGTCCAGGCGCTGCGCCAGGGCGACTGCTCGCTCGCGATCACCGGCGGCGTGACCGTGATGGCCACGCCGGGGGTGTTCGCCGAGTTCGGCCGACAGGGCGCGCTCGCCTCCGACGGGCGCTGCAAGTCCTTCGCCTCCGCCGCCGACGGCACCGGCTTCGCCGAGGGCGCCGGATTCCTGGTCGTCGAACGGCTGTCGGACGCGCTGCGGCACGGGCACCCGGTGCTCGCGGTGGTGCGCGGCAGCGCCGTCAACCAGGACGGCGCCTCCAACGGCCTGACCGCGCCGAACGGTCCCTCGCAGCAGCGGGTGATCCGCCAGGCGCTGGCCAACGCGCGCCTCGGCGCCGACCAGGTGGACGTGGTCGAGGCACACGGCACCGGAACGCGACTGGGCGACCCGATCGAGGCCCAGGCCCTGCTGGCCACCTACGGCCAGGAGCGTGAACTGCCCCTGCTGCTGGGCTCGATCAAGTCGAACATCGGCCACACCCAGGCCGCGGCCGGGGTGGCCGGCGTGATCAAGATGGTGCTGGCGATGCACCACGGCGAACTGCCGTCGACGCTGCACGTCGACGAGCCGAGCGCCCAGGTCGACTGGACGGCCGGATCCGTCCGGCTGCTGACCGAGCGCCGGGCCTGGGCACCGGGCGACCGTCCGCGGCGCGCCGGCGTCTCCTCCTTCGGCATCAGCGGCACCAACGCCCACGTGATCATCGAGGAGGCCCCGGCCGTGCTGCCGGCGGCCGACACCCGCCCGTCGAACCCGGTCGAGCCGGCAGCCGTCCCCTGGCTGCTGTCCGCCGCCACCCCGGAGGCGCTGCGCGCGCAGGCCGAACGGTTGCTGACGGCGGTCGGCGACGCCCGTCCGGTGGACGTCGGGTACTCCCTGGCGACCACCCGGGCCGCGCTCGAACACCGCGCGGCGGTGGTCGGCTGCGGGACGGCGGAACTCCTGTCCGGCCTGCGGGCGATCGCCGACGGCCGGGAGCCGGGCGGTGTCGCCACGGGCGGACGGACCGCGTTCCTGTTCTCCGGGCAGGGGTCGCAACGGCTGGGGATGGGGCGGGAGTTGTACGGCCGCTTCCCGGTGTTCGCCGAGGCCTTCGACGCGGTGTGCGCCGTGCTGGAGGTTCCGGTGCGCGAGGTGGTGTGGGGTGAGGACGAGGAGCGCTTGAACCGGACGGAGTTCGCCCAGGCCGGGTTGTTCGCGGTCGAGGTGGCATTGTTCCGGCTGGTCGAATCACTGGGCGTGCGACCGGAGTTCGTGGCCGGTCACTCGATCGGCGAGATCGCGGCCGCCTACGTGGCCGGGGTGTTCTCGCTGGCCGACGCGTGTGCGTTGGTGGCGGCGCGGGGCCGGTTGATGCAGGCGCTGCCGGAAGGCGGGGCGATGCTCGCGGTGCAGGCCACGGAGGAGGAAGTCCGGCCGCTGCTCGACAAGTTGGTGTCGATCGCCGCCGTCAACGGGCCGACCTCCGTGGTCGTTTCCGGTGCGGAGGAGGCCGTCGCGGCGATCGAGGCGCACTTCGCCGATCGGAAGACCACCCGCCTGCGGGTCTCGCACGCCTTCCACTCGCCGCTGATGGACCCGATGCTGGACGGCTTCCGCGCGGTCCTCAACGGCCTGACGTTCCAGGCACCTTCGATCCCCGTCGTCTCCAACCTGACCGGCGGGATCGCCGAGGACCTCCAGTCGCCCGAGTACTGGGTGCGCCACGTCCGCGAGGCCGTCCGCTTCGACGACGGGATCCGAACCCTGCACTCCGCCGGCGTCCGCCGGTTCCTGGAGCTCGGCCCCGACGCCGTTCTCACCGCCCTCACCGCGAGCGCGCTGCCCGACGGTGAGGCCGTCCCGGTCGCGACGCTCCGCCGAGGACACGGCGAGGAGCGGACCTTCGTCGAGGCCCTGGCGCGTCTCCACGTGCTCGGCGCACCGGTGGACTGGTCCATCCTCCACGCCGGGACGGGCGCGCGCCGGATCACCCTGCCGACGTACGCCTTCCAGCACCGCCGGTTCTGGACGGACGCCCCGGCCTTCCTGCCCTCGGCCGAGACCGCCGGGCTCCGGGACGCCGGGCACCCGCTGCTCACCGGCTCGCTCGAACTGGCCGACTCCGCCGGCCTGGTGTTCACCGGCCGCCTGTCGGCGGCGATGCACGGGTGGCTGGCGGACCACGTGGTGCAGGGGTCGGTGCTGGTGCCGGGTACGGCGCTGGTGGAACTGGCCGTCCGCGCCGGGGACGAGGCCGGCTGCGACCTGGTCGAGGAACTGACGATGCACGCACCGTTGGTGCTCCCGACGGGCGGCGCGGTCCGCCTCCAGGTGCGGCTGGCCGAGCCGGACGAGTCCGGCCGTCGCGCCGTCGGCATCCATTCCACGGCGGACACCGGCCCGGACCCGGTCTGGACCCTGCACGCGAGTGGTGTGCTGGGGACGGGCGCGGTACCGGTGGTGTTCGAAGCCTCGGTGTGGCCGCCGGTCGGTGCCGAGGCGCTGGACCTGTCCGGCCTGTACGAGGGGCTGGCGGACGCCGGGTTCGGGTACGGTCCGGCGTTCCGGGGCCTGCGGGCGGCCTGGCGGCGCGGCGAGGAACTCTTCGCCGAGGTGGCCCTGCCCGAGGGGACCGAGGGTGGCGGTTACGGCCTGCACCCGGCGCTGTTCGATGCCTGCCTGCACGGCTTCGCGCTGGCGGACTCGGACTCGGACTCGGACGGGGACGGCGCCGGAGTGCCGTTCGCCTGGGAGAACGTGGCGCTGCACGCCTCCGGGGCGTCGGCGGTGCGGGTGCGGCTGAGCCGTACGGCCACCGGCGCGTCGGCGCTGTCCGTGGCCGACGCCGAGGGCAGGCCGATCGCCTCGGTCGGCGCGCTGACGGTGCGGCCGATCGCGGCCGAGCAGCTCGCGGGCGCGCCGCGGGTGGGTCGGGACGAGCTCTTCCGGGTGGACTGGGTGCCGGTGGAGCCGGTGTCCGCCTCGTTCGTGGAGGTGGCTTCGCTGGCGGAGGTGCCGGGGGAGGTGCCGCCGGTGGTGGTGGTCCGATCCGTCGCCGGGGAGGTGCACGAGCGGTCGGCGTGGGCCCTGGAGTTGGTGCAGGGCTGGCTGGCGGAGGAGCGGTTCGCCGCCTCCCGGCTGGTCTTCGTGACACGCGGGGCCGTGGGCGGCGACGACCTCGCCGGAGCCGCTGTGTGGGGGCTGGTGCGGTCGGCGCAGACGGAGGAGCCGGGCCGGTTCGGTCTGGTGGACCTTGCGGGGGAGGGGGAGCTGTCCTCCGTCCTGGGCGTTGACGAGCCCCAACTGTTGTTCCTCGATGGTGAGGTGCTCGCCCCGAGGCTCGCCCGGACGGCCCCCGCCTCGGAGCGTCCGGTGTGGCCGAGCGAGGGCACGGTGCTGGTCACCGGCGGTACCGGAGGCCTGGGCCGGCTGGTCGCGCGGCATCTGGCGGGCGAGCACGGTGTGCGCAGCCTACTGCTGGTGAGCCGGCGCGGCCCGGCCGCCGAGGGTGTCGACGAACTGCTGGCCGAACTGGGCGAGTTGGGTGCTGACGGAGTGGTCGAGGCCTGCGACGTGGCCGATGAGGCCGCCGTCGCCGAGCTGTTCGCCCGGTACGAGATCCGTGGGGTTGTTCACACGGCCGGGGTGCTGGACGACGGTGTGGTCGGTTCGCTGACTCCCGAGCGGTTGTCGGCGGTGCTGCGTCCGAAGGCGGACGCGGCGTGGAACCTGCACCGGGCGGCGGAGAACGCCGAGGTCTTCGTCCTCTTCTCCTCGATGGCCGGCACCTTCGGCAGTGCGGGCCAGGCCGCCTACGCGGCGGGCAACGCCTACCTGGACGCTCTGGCGGCGCACCGCCGTACGCAGGGTCGGCCGGCGGTCTCGCTGGCCTGGGGCCCGTGGTCCGAGGTCGCCGGGATGACCGGCACCCTCACCGACACCGAGCGGGTGCGGATGACCCGGGCCGGCGTGCCGCCGTTCGACCCGGAGCACGGGTTGGCACTGTTCGACGCGGCGGTCGCCACCGCCGAGCCGGTCGTCCTGCCGGTCCGGCTCGACCTGCCCACCCTGCGGGACCGGGGCGAGGTCCCCGCCCTGCTGCGCGGCCTGGTCCGGACCCCAGTGCGCCGGGCGGCCGCGGCCCCCGCCGCGGCCGACCTGACCCGGCGGCTCTCGGGCCTGGGCGCGGAGGAACGTCACGCGGCCGTCCTCGACCTGGTGCGCGACCAGATCGCCCTGGTGCTGGACCATGAGAGCCGGTCGACGGTCGACCCGTCGCGGGCGTTCCAGGACCTCGGCTTCGACTCGCTGACGGCAGTGGAACTGCGCAACCGGCTGCGGTCGGCGACCGGTCTCCAGCTGTCGGCCACGGTGGTGTTCGACTACCCGACCGCCCATGCACTCGCCGGTTTCCTGCTGGAGGGCCTGTTCGGCGCCGAGCGGACGACGGACCTGCCGGTCGTGCTGCCCGTGCCGTCGGACGATCCGATCGTGATCGTCGGCATGGCCTGCCGCTACCCCGGTGGCGTCGCCTCGCCCGAGGACCTCTGGCGCCTGGTGGCCGACGGGGTGGACGCGGTGTCGGACTTCCCGGCGGACCGCGGCTGGGACGTCGAGACGCTGTACGACCCGGACCCCGACCACGCCGGCACCTCCTACACCCGGACCGGCGGGTTCCTGCGCGAGGCGGCCGCGTTCGACGCCGGCTTCTTCGGGATGAGCCCGAGGGAGGCGCTGGCCACGGACGCCCAGCAGCGGCTGCTGCTGGAGACGTCCTGGGAGGCCTTCGAGCGGGCGGGCATCGACCCGGTGTCGCTGCGCGGCAGCCGGACGGGCGTGTTCGCGGGCGTGATGTACGCCGACTACGCCAATCTGCTCGGCGGCGGCGAGTTCGAAGGCCACCAGGGCAGCGGCAGCGCGGGGAGTGTGGCCTCGGGCCGGGTGTCGTACACGCTGGGCCTGGAGGGCCCGGCGGTGACGGTCGACACCGCGTGCTCCTCCTCGCTGGTGGCGATGCACCTGGCCGCCCAGGCCCTGCGCGGCGGCGAGTGCTCGTTGGCGCTGGCCGGCGGTGTGACGGTGATGTCCACCCCGGCGACCTTCGTCGAGTTCTCCCGCCAGCGCGGCCTGGCCGCCGACGGTCGCAGCAAGGCCTTCGCGGAGGCGGCGGACGGGGTGGGCTGGGGCGAGGGTGTCGGCATGGTCGTGCTGGAGCGGCTGTCGGATGCTCGCCGCAACGGGCACCAGGTGCTCGCGGTGCTGCGCGGGTCGGCCGTCAACCAGGACGGCGCCTCCAACGGGCTGACCGCGCCCAATGGGCCGTCGCAGCAGCGGGTGATCCGGCAGGCGCTGGCGAGTGCCGGGCTGTCGACGGCTGACGTCGACGCCGTCGAGGCGCACGGGACCGGGACGACGCTGGGTGACCCGATCGAGGCCCAGGCGCTGATCGCCACCTACGGCCAGGACCGTGAACTGCCCCTGTTCCTGGGCTCGATCAAGTCGAACATCGGCCACGCCCAGGCGGCGGCCGGTGTCGCGGGTGTGATCAAGATGGTGCTGGCGATGCAGCACGGGACGCTGCCGCGCACACTGCACGTGGACGCGCCGTCCTCGCATGTCGACTGGACGGCGGGCGCGGTGGAGCTGCTGACCGAGGGCACCGCGTGGCCGTCCACCGACCACCCGCGTCGGGCGGGTGTGTCCTCCTTCGGGATCAGCGGCACCAACGCCCACGTGATCCTGGAACAGCCGGAGCCGGTGGCGTCGGCGGAAGCCGCTGCGGTCGACGGCCCGGTGCCGTGGGTAGTGTCCGCCAAGTCGGAGGCGGCGCTCGACCTCCAGCTGGACCGGCTCGCCGAGGCGGCCGAACTCCCCTCCACCGATGTGGCGTTCACGTTGGCCGGACGCTCGGGCTTCCCGTACCGCGCGGTGCTGGTGGACGGTGTCGAGGTGGCGCGGGGAACGGCGGCCGAGGGCAGGAGCGCGTTCCTGTTCTCCGGCCAGGGCTCGCAGCGGCTCGGGATGGGACGGGAGTTGTACGGCCGGTTCCCGGTGTTCGCCGGGGCCTTCGACGCGGTGTGCGAGCAGTTCGAACTGCCGCTGCAGGAGGTCATGTGGGGTGACGACGAGGGGCTGCTGAACCGGACCGACTACGCCCAGGCCGGGCTGTTCGCCATCGAGGTGGCGCTGTTCCGACTCGTCGAATCGCTGGGTGTGCGGCCGGAGTTCGTGGCCGGTCACTCGATCGGTGAGATCGCGGCCGCGCACGTCGCCGGGGTGTTCTCGCTGGCCGATGCCTGCGCCCTGGTGGCGGCTCGTGGCCGGCTGATGCAGGCCCTGCCGTCCGGCGGGGCGATGCTCGCGGTGCAGGCCACGGAGGGCGAAACCCTGCCGCTGGTCGGCGAGTTCGTCTCGATCGCCGCCGTCAACGGCCCGACCTCCGTCGTCGTCTCCGGCACGGAGGAGGCCGTCGCGTCGATCGAGGTGCACTTCTCGGACCGCCGTACGACCCGCCTTCGGGTCTCCCACGCCTTCCACTCCCCGCTGATGGAGCCGATGCTGGACGACTTCCGCACGGTCCTCAACGGCCTGACCTACCAAGCCCCGTCGATCCCCGTCGTCTCCAACCTGACCGGCGAGGTCGCTCACGACCTCCGGACACCCGACTACTGGGTGCGTCACGTCCGCGAGGCCGTCCGCTTCGCCGACGGCATCCGCACCCTGCACGAGGCAGGGGTTCGCCGGTACCTCGAACTCGGCCCCGACGCCGTCCTCACCGCCCTCACCGCGAGCGCGCTCCCCGACGCCGGCGACACCGTCACCGTCCCGGCGGCCCGCCGGAACCGTCCCGAGGAACTCACCCTCGTGGAAGCCCTCGCCCACCTCCACGTGCACGGCGCGACGGTCGACTGGCGCGCCCTGCTCGCCGGAGCCGGCGCCCGGCACCTCCCCGACCTCCCGACCTACGCCTTCGAGCACCGGGACTACTGGCCGACCGGGCTGCCCGCCGGCCGGGGAGCCGAGTCCGCCGGCCTCAAGAACGCCGAACACCCGCTGCTCACCGGCTCCTTGGAGCTGGCCGACAGCGACGGCGTGCTGTTCACCGGCCGTCTGTCGACCCGCTCCCACCCCTGGGCCGGGGACCACGTCGTGCTGGGTTCCGTCCTGGTGCCGGGCACGGCGCTGGTCGAGCTGGCCGTCCGGGCCGGGGACGAGGTCGGCTGCGACCGGGTCGAGGAACTGACCCTCGCCGCGCCGCTGGTGCTGCCCGGGACGGGCGCCGTACAGCTCCAACTCGCCGTCGGGGCACCGGACGAGGCGGGCCGGCGGCCCGTGACCGTGCACTCCCGCCCGGGCTCGGGCGGCCTGCAGCCGTGGACCCTGCACGCGAGCGGTGTCCTCGGGACGGGCGCGGCACCGGCGGCGTTCGACGCCTCCGTCTGGCCGCCCGCCGGTGCCGAGGCGTTGGACCTGACCGGCCTGTACGAGGGCCTGGCCGAGGCCGGATTCGGCTACGGACCGGCCTTCCAGGGCCTGCGGGCCGCCTGGCGGCACGGCGAGGAGCTGTACGCCGAGGTCGCCCTGCCCGAGGACGTCGAGGGCGGCGCGTACGGCCTGCACCCGGCCCTGTTCGACGCCTGCCTGCACACGCTCGCCGCGGGCGGCGGGAGCGGCGACGGTGGTGGCGCCGGGGTGCCGTTCGCCTGGGAGGACGTCGCACTGCACGCCTCCGGCGCGTCCGCGCTCCGGGTCCGGCTGACGCCGTCCGCGTCCGGGGGACTGGCGCTGGCCGCGGTGGACGCGGACGGGCGCCCGGTGGCCTCGGTGGGCTCGCTCGCGGTCCGGCCGGTCACCGCCGAGCAGCTGGGCGCCGCCGCCCGACCGGCCGGCCACGACGCGCTGTTCCGGGTCGACTGGGTGCCGGTGCAGCCGTCGGACGAGGCGGAGCTCGCCTTCGTCTCCGTCGAGCCGACCGCGCAGGCCTTGACCGAGCTGGCCCTTCAGGCCGCAGGATCCGACCTCCCCGCCGTCGTGGTCGCCGAACTCCCGGTCGGCGGCGCCGAGTCGGTGCACGAGCGGACGGCCGCCGTCCTCGACCTGGCGCAGACCTGGCTCGCGCACGAAGCGTTCGCCGCCGCCCGACTGGTCCTCGTCACCCGGGGTGCGGTGTCCGGCGGCGACCTCGCCGGGGCCGCCGCCTGGGGCCTGGTGCGATCGGCGGCCTCGGAGGAGCCGGGCCGGTTCGGCCTGCTCGACCTCGCCCCCGGCGAGACCGGGTTCCGGCCCGCCGTACTCGGTGTCGACGAACCGCAACTCCTGCTCCGCGACGGAGAGTTGTTCGCCGCCCGGCTGGCTCGGGAGGAGCTCCCGGGCACCTCCCCGAGCTGGCCGACCGGCGGCGCGGTGCTGGTCACCGGCGGCACCGGCGGTCTCGGCCGCCTGGTGGCCCGACACCTCGCCGCAGAGCACGGCGTGCGCAGCCTGCTGCTGGTCAGTCGCAGCGGCGCCGCCGCCGAGGGCGTGGCCGAGCTGGTCGCCGAACTGGCGGGGCTGGGCGCCGAGGCCGTGGTCGAGGCCTGCGACGTGGCCGACGGGGCCGCCGTCGGCGGCCTGTTCGCCCGCCACGACATCCGCGCGGTGGTGCACACCGCGGGCGTCCTGGACGACGCGACGGTCGGCTCCCTCACGCCCGAGCGGATCTCCGGGGTCCTTCGGCCCAAGGCGGACGCCGCATGGCACCTGCACCGCGCCACCGAGGGTCTGGACCTCACCGCCTTCGTGCTGTTCTCCTCGGCGGCCGGCACACTCGGCAACCCGGGCCAGGCCAACTACGCCGCCGCCAACGCGTTCCTGGACGCGCTCGCCCGGCACCGCCGGTCGCTCGGCCTGCCCGCCGTCTCGCTGGCCTGGGGCCCGTGGACCGGCACCGACGGCATGACCGGCGCCCTAACCGCTGCTGAGGCCGAACGACTGGCCCGGGCCGGCCTGCCGCCACTCACCCCGGACCTGGGGCTGGCGCTGTTCGACGCCACCACGGCGAGCCCCGAGCCCGCCGTGCTGCCCCTGCGCCTGGACCCGGCAGCCCTGCGGCAGCGCGGCGAACTGCCGCCGCTGCTGCGCGGACTGGTCCGGATGCCGGTGCGGCGCGGTACGGCCGCAGGGGCGGACGGGGTGCCGGGCGGCGGCGCCGCATTCGTCCGGCAGCTGTCCGAACTGCCGGGCGCCGAACGGGGCGAGGCCCTGCTGGAGGCGGTCCGCCGCCAGGTGGCCGCCGTCCTCGGGCACACCGAGCCGTCCGCGGTCGATCCGCAGCGGGCCTTCCAGGACCTCGGTCTGGACTCGCTGACGGCGGTCGAACTCCGCAACCGCCTCGGCGCATTGGTGGACCTGCGACTGCCCGCGACCCTGGTCTTCGACCACCCGACGGTCGCGGACCTGGCCGACCACCTCTTCGACCGACTCGGCCTGGCCCCCGAACCGACCGCCGGACCGGCCGCACTACTGGCCGAACTCGACCGCCTGGAGCAGGCGTTCGGCGCGGACGGGGTCGACGGCTCGGACGAGGAACTGTTCGACCAGGTGGCCGCCCGGCTGGAGGTGCTGCGCGCCAAGTGGCTCGCCGGCCGGGTCGGCGCGGCCGAGGGGGGCTTCGACTTCGACTCGGCCTCGGACGACGAGATGTTCGCCCTCCTGGACAACGAACTGGGCCTGTCCGACTGACCGGCCCGCCCCGTTCCCCCGGCCCTGGTCCCGGCCCCGGTCCCGCCCGCGCGGGACCGGGGCCGGGCCCGTACCCCGGTCATGTCGAGCACGCGGCGGAGGCGGCCGTGCGGCGGGAGCGGCTCGGGCAGACTGGGACGATGAACACCGGGGTGGGTCACGACGAGGTCGACTGGAACGAGGACGGGGCGCTGCGGGCCGCGTTGGGGCGTACGGCGGAGGAAGTCGGGCTCGCGCTGCCCGAGCCGGACGGGACGTCGGGCAGCCTCGCGGTGTACGTCGACGCGGGGAGCGGTCGGCGCGTGACGGTGTACCCGTGGGGCGGGCGGCGACAGGTCTTCGAGGTGGGCTTTCAGCTGAAGGGCCCGCGCCTGGCCTTCGGCCGGACCGGGGACCTGGCCGAGGTGGTCAGGGCGACGGCGGCCTGGACGGACGGCGTGAGACTGGAGGAGACCCGGGCGCGCGCCCCGTTCGTCCGGTTCCGGCCCTGGGCCCTGGCCCACGAGCAGGAGCCCCTCGGAAAGGTCGAGTTGACCTGGAGCCTCAAGCTCGACCGCATCCACATGCCGCCGTTCGACCGGCACCCTCGCGCCCACGCCGTGCTGGCGGCGGCGTACGCCCAGCCGGTGCTGCGCGGGCTGATGCCGGTCAACAGCCACTACAACCTGTGGTTCTCGACCAGTGTCGAGGAGCCCGGGAAGGCCCGGGTCGGGCACGTCCTCCTCCCCTACGACGAGGGGTGCTACGGGGTGTGGAACCGCGGAGAGCCGATCGCGCGCACCGAGACGGCGGAGGAGGCCGTCGCCCTCGTGGTGGCCGCCCTCCCGGAGGGGCTCGGGCCGGCGAGCTGACGCGAGGCGCATCCAGCGCCGGAGGCCACCGGTCGAACGAGCCATCGCCTCCGTAAGACTTCTGGACCGGCCGCGGCCGTGCGGCGGGAGCGGTTCGGGCAGACTGGGACGATGAACACCGGGGTGGGTCACGGCGAGGTCGACTGGGACGAGGACGGGGCGCTGCGCGCCGCGTTGGGGCGCACGGCGGAGGAGCTCGGGCTCGTGCTTCCCGAGTCGGACCGGGAGTGGGGGCGCCTCGCGGAGTACGTCGCTCCGGGGAATGGTCGGCGCGTAGTGGTGTATCCGCCCGACGAGCGGCGGACCTTCGAGGTGAGCTTCCAGCAGCACGGCCCGCGCCTGGCCTTTGGCGAGACCGAGGACCTGACCGAGGTGGCCAGGGCGACGGCGGCCTGGACCGACGGCGCGGGGCTGGCGGAGACCCGGGCACTCGCACCCTTCGTCCGCTTCCGGCCCTGGGCGCTCGCCCACGAGCGGGAGCCGTTCGGGAAGGTCGAGTTGATGTGGCAGCTCAAGCTCGACCGCGTCCACATGCCGCCGTACGACCGGCACCCGCGCGTCCACGCGCTGCTGGCGGCGGCGTACGCCCGCCCGGAGCTGCGCCAGCTGATGCCGGTCAACAGCCACTTCAACCTGTGGTTCTCCACCGGTGTCGAGGAGTACTGGAAGAACCGGGTCGGGTACATCGTCTGCCCCTACGACGAGGGGCTCTACGGGGTGTGGGGTGGCCAGGAGCTGATCGCACGCACGGAGACTGCGGAGGAAGCCGTCGCCCTCGTGGTGGCCGCCCTCCCGGAGGGCGCCACGGTGGCCTAGTGCCGCATCAGGCAACGTTCGCCCTGGCGACGACTGCGCGAAGGCGCTCGTCGGCGGTGTGCTTGTTCCGCCCGCCAGATGATGTAGCGGCGGATCATGCTGCCCTGCTCCTTGTGGCTGGCGTGGTCGGTGCCGTCGAGTGTGCAGTAGCGCAGGGCGGTGAACTGGGCCTCGATCCGGTTGAGCCAGGAGCTGTTGGTCGGGGTGGCAGCAGCACCATCTGGGCCCGCTGCCAGGTCACCACCGACACGGTGCCCCGGCGGACGATCCGTAGCAGCCGTCTGCTCTCGTCGTCATCGATCTCACGGACCTGCACGCGTTCAGCCACGTGATCATTCTGACGGTCCGGTGTCACCCGGTTTCCAGGCCGGGAGGTGATCCGGATCCGCCCTCGCGCATCGTTCCTGCGGCCGTAGAACCCCAGTAAGGTAAGCGAGTTGACGAACAATGGGGGGTAATGGCAGTGGATGCACAGCTTCTCGTCGGGCGGTACCGATTAGTGCGTCAGCTCGGCCAAGGTGGCATGGGGCAGGTGTGGCAGGCCCAGGATGAGACCTTGGACCGGCCCGTAGCCGTCAAGGTCATCTCCCTGCTCACCGGTGGCGGGAGCCGCGGCGACGAGGCACGGGCCCGGTTCCTGCGCGAAGCCCGGCTCACCGCCCGCCTCCAGCACCCCAACATCGTGACCATCCACGACCTCGGCGAATATGGTGCGGGAGAGGACCGCGTCCCCTTCCTCGTCATGGAACTGGTCAGGGGCGAGGGTCTCGACACACTGATGCGTCGGGGCGCCGCCACTCTGACCGATGCCGCTCGATGGGGCGAACAGATCGCCCATGCCCTGGCCGGCGCGCACGACGCCGGAATCATGCACCGCGACATCAAGCCGTCCAACATCCTGATCACCCCGGCGGGCACCGCCAAAGTCCTCGACTTCGGCATCGCACGCGCCGTCGATCCGACCGATACCCGTCTCACAGAGAGCGGCTTCATCGTCGGTACACCGCCCTACATGGCCCCGGAGCAGGCACGAGGCTTCCCAGAACCGCGCAGCGACCTCTACGCCCTCGGTTGCATCCTCTTCGAGCTGATCACAGGCCGGCTCCCCTTCCAGGCTCCCGACACCCTCGGCTACCTCTCGGCACACCTCACCCAAGAACCGCCCGTGCCCAGCTCGCTATCCATCGGCATCCCCTCCGCGTGGGATGACCTCGTACTGAGGCTGCTGGCAAAGAAACCCGAGCAGCGATACCCGAACGCCACCGACCTCTCCAAGGCGCTACAACACCTCAACCACATACCAGAGCCCGCCGGGGGCCCTGCGCCACCAGCAGGAGTGACCACCCAAGCCCCCTCCGTGACAGCGACGGACCCCCTGGGGCTTACGGCTCCCTCCGACAGAGCAGGTAATCCCTCTGCACGGTCGGACGCATCGGCGCACAGCCCGACACGTCTCAGGCGTGCGACACAGTTCGTCCTCCAGGGTTTCCTCTGGCTGCTCCTGCTTCTCTCGCTGGTCCCCTGGGGGGCGATCGGGCTGCTGGCAGCCATGATGGTCCTGTGGGTGTGGACGGCAGTACTCAGGCCGCACTCCCCGCGGCTGACGCGCGGAACTGGGTACGTTGCGGTGACCATCCTTGTTCTTCAGACCGCAAAGTCTGCGGTCCTCATCTTGGATCCTGCTTATGGGGACGATGGAAGCGGGTGGGCTGTGATCGCGTTGGCCGTCCTGACCATTGCGGCGTACTGCTACCGCGACATTACGAGCCGGCGAGCCCGGCGACGCATGACAGCATCGTAACCACGGCCCGCCCAGCAGCCGGATGGCACATCGACGAGCCGAACGTTGCCTGATGCGGCACTAGCAGGCGGCGGTCGTCAAGTCCCCCCACCCTCCCGGACGCCAGTTCTGGCAGCTCACCTAGCCTCCCCGGCCCCACAGTGGGCGGCATCGTGCGGCGGAGGGCGCCGTTCGACACGGCCGGGAGGCAAGGATGAGACCGACAGTGCTCGGGGACGTGCTCGACGAGGCGGTGCCGGCCCTGCGGGGCGTGGCCCGGGCGGAGGCGCGGCGGGAGGCAGCGGAGTTGGCCGGGCGGGTGCTCGGGGTGGAGCCGGAGGGGCTGGACCCGGCACTGCCGCTGGACGGCCGGGCGGTGCGGCGACTGCGGGAGCTGGTGCGCCGCAGGGCCGAGGGCGTGCCGCTCGGCCAGCTGACCGGGCGGGCGGTGTTCGCCGGACTCGAACTCGCCGTCGGGCCAGGGGTGTTCGTGCCCCGGGTGCACAGCGAGCTGGTGCTGGCGGCCGGCCGGAAGGCCGTCGAGGGCATCCCCGGGCCGACGGTGGTGGACCTGTGCGCGGGCTCCGGGGCGCTCGGGCTGGCCCTCGCCCACGCGCGGCCGGACGCCCGGGTGCACGCGGTCGAATTCGACCCGGTCGCCGTGGACTTCACCCGCCGCAACGCGGCCCGGCGCGCCGCGCTCGGCGACACCGAGGTCACCGTCCACGAGGGCGAGGCGGCCCGGGCGGGCGCACTGACCGGACTGGACGCCGCGGCCGACCTGGTGCTCGCCAACCCGCCGTTCATGCCGGACGCGGCCGAGGTGCCGGACGAGTTCGGCCGCTACCAGCCCCGGCAGGCGGTGTTCGGTGGCGCCGACGGCCTGCGGGTGGTCCGCCAGGTGGTGGAGGCGGCGGAGGGCCTGCTGCGGCCGGGCGGCGTCCTGGTGGTCGAGCACGGCCACCTGCACGGCGCGACGGTCCCGGCCCTGCTCCGGGAGTCCGGGTTCACCGACGTGAGCTGCCGCCCGGACCACGACGGCTGGCCGCTGTACTCGTCCGCCGTCCGGACCGCCTCCTGACGCACCCGCGGCGGCAGTCGGGGGGCTGCCGACCCGTCAGTTCGTCCCACCCGTGCGCTCAAGGTCCGCGTGGGTCCGCAGGAACCCGAGGTACTTGGGGTCGTCCTCGTCGAAGATCCCGGCTCCGCCGCCCATGTAGGCCCTGATCAGCTCGTCCGCAGCCCGGTCGTGGTCGCCCAGCTCGAAGGTGGTCTGGCCCAGCCGAAGGTGGATGTACGGGTTGCCGAGCCCCTCCGGGCACTGGACGGCGTTGTGGAAGCACCGGTACGCCCGGTCGTGCACGCCGAGCCGGAAGTGCACGTCCCCGAGCGCGACGTAGATCCAGGTCGAGGCCGCCCAGTCACGGGGGTCGCCCGGCAGCAACCGCAGCGCCTCGACGTAGCGCTGCTTGGCCTCGACGAACTCGCCCATCCCGGCGAGGGTGTCGCCCTCCCGGCACAGGTCCGTGATCTCGGCATGGACCTCGTCCGGCAGCTGCATGGGTCTTCCCCGTCGTCGATCGTCTTCTCTCTCTTCCAGCGTCGGTCATCTGCCACCCAAGAACAAGACTGCAATTTTCAGGCGGAGACCGGGACCATGGCACGCGTGACCTCTCCTTCCTCGGACTCCGAGACCAGCAGAGAACTGTCCGATCGACTCGCCCACGTCCGCTGGCTCGCCGGCGGTACGGGCTCCGGCAAGAGCACGCTCGCCCACCTACTGGCCGACCGGTACGACGTCGAGGTCTACAACGGCGACCGCGCGGAGCACAGCTGGCTGACGCGGTGCACGCCGCAGCGCCACCCGCGCCTGGCCGCGATGCGTGGCGTGCCACCGGGCGGGATGTGGGCGGGCCGCACCGCACAGGAGGTGTTCCGGGCGATGGCGAGCCTGCACGGAGAGACGACCGGCTTCCTCGTCGAAGACCTCCTCGCCATGCCCGCCGATCACATCGTCCTGGTGGACTACTTCGGGATCCTGCCCAACCACCTCGCACCGCTGCTGTGCCGACCCGACCAGGCGGTCTTCCTCCTGCCCGCACCCCCGTTCCGGCAGGCCGCACTCGGCGCGCGCTACGCGGACCCGGCCCGCGCGAGAGCCACCTGGGGCAGGAACGACACCGCGACCATGCTGGTCAAGCGCCTCACCCGCGATGCCCTCTGGGACGAGGAAGTCCGCAGACAGGCCGACGACCACCGCCTCGACACCATCACGGTCGACGGCAGCACCCCCGCCACCGATCTCGCCGATCAGCTGGCAGCACGCTTCGGCTTGGCCCGCAGAACGTGACGCCCGCCGGGCCGGCGCCGGCCCCGCTCACAGCCGCATGAGTCCGGCGGCGGTCGGCCGGAACCCGCACCGGGCGTAGAAGGACTCCAACTGCGGCTCGTAGTCCACGTGCAGCCACTCGGCACCGCGCGCCCGCGCCTCCTCGGCTGCCGCCCGCACCAGCCGCACCCCGAGCCCCCGCCGACGCTCATCGGGATGCACGGTCGTGTCCAGGATGAAGGCGTGCACCCCGCCGTCGCCCGCGACGTTGACGAACCCGACCAGCCGCCCACCCCGACGCGCCGCGACCCAGGCCAGACTCCGGGCCAACACCGGCCCGAACGACCTCGGCCGGTGCCCCGGCCACGACGCCCCGAACAACTCGTCGAGCTCGTCATCCGCCAGCTCAGGACACACCGTCAACGCCACATCACCACTGCTCACCATGCAGGGAACCCTGCCACGCGCCCCCGGCCGGCGTGCAGCACCTGCTGCACCGCGCGAAGTGAGCGCCGTCCCCGGGCCGCGGGGTGGGTGGGGTGGCGCGCAGGAAGTCGGATGGGCCGACTTCCTGCGCGGCGCGGGCCGGTGCCCTGTCAGCGGGGGGTGAGGGGGCGGCGGAAGCCTCGGGTGGCGAGCCAGGCGCCGGTGGCGGCGACGGCGGTGCCGAGGAGGAGGGCCGGGATGGCGGAGCTGGTGCCGGGGAGGCCGAGGGCCAGGGCGCGGGTGGTGTCGATCGCGTACGTGAGCGGGTTGACGTCGGCGATCGCGGCGAGCCAGTCGGGGAGGTCGGCGGTGGGGACGTAGGCGCTGGAGGCGAACATCAGCGGCAGCACGGCGATGATGGCCAGGTTCTGGATGGGTTCGGCCCGGCGCAGCCAGGCCGCGGCGGCGATGAAGAGCCAGCCGAGGGCCCAGCTCATGAACAGGGTCAGCCCGATCGAGGCGGTGACCGCGACCACCCCGCCGCGCGGGTGGTAGCCGAGCACGAGGGTGCCCAGCAGCAGGATGATCACGGCCTGCACGGCGGCGCGCACCAGGGTGGTGAGGCTGCGCGCGACCAGCAGCGAGCCCGGGGCGACGGGCAGGCAGCGCAGCCGGGCGACGATGCCGTTCTGGAGGTCCTCGACCAGCCCGACCCCGGACTGCACCGCAGACTGCACCGCGTTGTCCACCAGGACGGCGGGCAGCACGAAGTCCAGGTACGTGACGTCCGGCGGGAAGTGCGGGGGCAGGCCCATCCGGCTGAACACCTGGGAGAGCACCACCAGGGTGATGACGGGCTGCAGCAGCCCGAACAGCAGTACGGCGGGGTCCGTCACGAGTGCGCGCAGCGAGCGGCCGGTGAGGATGCGGATCTGGGTGAGCCGCGAACTGCCCTGCCAGGCGGGCGGGTTGGGCAGGACGGGCGTCGCCTCTGGGGGCGGTGCGGTCGCGGTGGTCGGGGTGGTCACCGGGTGGATCCTTCCGAGCGGTCCGAACGGTCGAGACGGTCGGGGCGGTGGGCCAGGGCGAGGTAGACGTCTTCGAGGCCGGGCTCGCCGAAGGTCAGCTCGGCGGCCTCGATCCCCACCCCGTCGAGGGCCCGGACGACCGCCGCGACCTCGCGGGTGGCCTCGATCGGGACGACCAGCGCGGTGCCCTCCCGGCCGGTGACCGGTGCGAAGCCGGCCTCGCGCAGGGCGCGGGCGGCGCGGTCCGGGTCGTCGGAGGGTTCCAGGACGAGGGTGACGGTGCGCCGGCCGACCCGGGCCTTGAGTTCGGCGGGGGTGCCGTCGGCGACGACGGTGCCGCCGGAGAGCACGGTGATGGAGTCGGCGAGCCGGTCGGCCTCGTCGAGGTACTGGGTGGTGAGCAGGACGGTGGTGCCCTCGGCGACCAGCCCTTCGACGATCTCCCACAGGCCGAGCCGGCTGACCGGGTCCAGACCGGTGGTCGGCTCGTCGAGGAACACCACCTCGGGCCGGCCGACCAGGCTCGCGGCCAGGTCGAGGCGGCGGCGCAGCCCGCCCGAGTAGCCGCGGGCGGGCCGGTCGGCGACGTGCCCGAGGTCGAACAGGCCGAGCAGTTCGTCGGCCCTGGCCCGGGCGGCGCGGCGGCCGGCCCCGAGCAGTCCGGCGAGCAGGAGCAGGTTGTCCCGGCCGCTGAGCCGTCCGTCGACGGTGGCGTACTGGCCGGTGAGGCCGATCCGCCGGCGGACCTCGGTCGGTCGCTCGCGGACGTCGTACCCGGCGACGCTGGCCCGGCCGGTGGTGGGTGCGAGGGCGGTGGTGAGGACGTTGACCAGGGTGGTCTTGCCGGCGCCGTTGTGGCCGAGCAGGGCCAGCACGCTGCCCCGGGGGACGGCGAGGCTGACCGAGTCGAGGGCGCGCACGTCGCCGAAGGTCATGCCGACGTCGACCGCCTCGATCACGCGGTCGTCGGTGCCCGGGGGCGTGGGGGTCATGGCCGGATCTCCGTAGGGCGGTGGTGGGTTGAGTGGGGCGCGGCGGGTCAGTCGAGGGCGTCCATCAGCCGGAACAGCTCCTCGTCGGTGGCCGAGCCGAGGCCGGTTCCGGCGTCGGTTCCGGCGTCGGTTCCGGCCCCGGGATCGGCCCCCGGAACGGCCACGGAACCGGTCCCGGAACCGCCGTTGCGGCGGAGCGACCCGCCCAGCGCGCCGCTGCGCCGGGCGAGTTCGCGCAGCCGGGTGGCGTCGGCCGGGTCGAGGGTCTCGCCGGTGGCGAGCAACTCCGCCAGCAGGTCGACCAGTTCGCCCGCGGTTCGGGGCTGCCCGGTGCCCCGGTCGAGGTGGGCGCCGACGGCGCGGACCACGGCATCCGGGGACGGGTGGTCGAACACCAGGGTGGCCGGGAGCACGGTGCCGGTGGCGGCGGCGATCCGTTCGCGCAGTTCGATCGCCTTGACGGAGGTGACGCCGAGGGCGGCGAAGGGCTGCGCGGCGTCCAGTTCGGCGGCGGAGCGGCCGAGCACGCTCGCGGTCTCGGCGAGGACGAGCCGGCGCAGCACGCCGTCCCGCTCCTCGGGGCCGGCCGGAAGCCGGGTCGACGGCCCGTCCGGTACGGGCATGGCCGCGGGCGGCGGTGCGGCGGCCGCGAGCCAGTACGTCTGCCGCTGGAACGGGTACGTCGGCAGGGGCGCGGGCCGGGCGCCGGGCAGGACGGCGTCCCAGTCCACCGGCACGCCGTGCAGGTGCAGGCGGCCGACGGCGGCGAGCAGCGCCCGGGTCTCGTCGGCCCGGTCCGTCGCACCAGCCGTACCAGGTGCACCAGTTGCACCGGTCGCACCGCTCGTACCGGTCGTCAGGACGGCGGCGGCGAGGCCCGCGTCCTCGGCGGCCAGGCACTCGCCGACCATCGGCGCGAGCGCGGTGGCCGGGCCGAGTTCCAGGTAGGCGTCGACGCGTTCGGCGCGCAGCCGTAGGACGGCGTCCCGGAACCGGACCGGTTCGCGGGCCTGCCGAACCCAGTGGCCGGGGTCGCGGGCCTGGTCGGCGGTCAGTGGCAGGCCGGTGACGCCGGAGACCAGGGGTATGGCGGGGGCGGCGAAGGCCAGGCCCTCGACCACGCCCCGGAACTCGTCCAACACCGGTTCCAGCAGCGGGGAGTGGAAGGCGTGCGAGACCCGCAGCCGGGTGCTCCGGCGGTCCGCGAACTGCGCCTCGATCGCCGCGACCGCGGCCTCGGTGCCCGAGACGACCACCGACGACGGCCCGTTCACCGCCGCGAGCGAGACGAACTCTCCGAGCAGCGGCCGGACTTCGTCCTCGGTGGCCCGGACGGCGAGCATCGCGCCTCCGGCCGGGAGGGCCTGCATGAGCCGTCCCCGGGCGGCGACCAGGGCGCAGGCGTCCGCCAGCGACAGCACCCCGGCCACCTGGGCGGCGGCGAGCTCGCCGACCGAGTGCCCGGCCAGCAGGTCGGGGCGGACGCCCCAGGACTCCAACAGCCGGTACAGCGCGACCTCGTGGGCGAACAGTGCGGGCTGGGTGAACTCGGTGCGGTCCAGCAGTTCCGGCTCGTCGCCGAGCGCGGCGCGCAGCGGCCGGGTGAGCAGGGGGTCGAGTGCGGCGCACACCTCGTCCAGTGCGGCGCCGAACTTCGGGAAGGCGGTGGCGAGTTCGCGCCCCATGCCGGGCCGCTGGCTGCCCTGCCCGGCGAACACGAAGGCGAGTCGCCCGCCGCTGTCCCGGCGGCCGGTGGCCGGGAGCACCGGTCCGGGTTCCCCGGCGGCGAACTGCCGTAGCGCGTCGACGAGTTCGGACCGGTCGGCGCCGACCAGCAGGGCCCGGTCCCGGTGCACGGCGCGGGTGGTGGCCAGCGCGTGGGCGAGGTCCGGGAGCGGGTGCCCGGGGTGGGCGGCGACGTGTGCGGCCAGCCGTCCGGCCTGCTCCCGCAGGGCCCGCTCGTCCCGGGCCGAGAACACCAGCGGCACCGGGCCGTCGGCCCCGGGTCGCGACGCGGCCGGCTCGCTCGGCCCCGGCCCCTCCGCGACCGGCTCGCCCGGCGCCTCCTCCAGCACCACGTGCGCATTGGTCCCGCTGATCCCGAACGAGGACACCCCCGCCCGCCGCACCCGGTCGGCGTCCCGGGGCCACGGCCGGTCCTCGGTCAGCAGCCGGACCGCGCCCGAGGACCAGTCCACCCGGGTGGTCGGCTCGGTGACGTGCAGCGTCCTCGGCAGCAGGCCGTGCCGTAGCGCCTGCACCGTCTTGATCACTCCGGCCACCCCGGCCGCCGCCTGGGCGTGCCCGAGGTTGGACTTGACCGACCCCAGCCACAGCGGCCGGTCCGCGGGGCGGGCACCGCCGTGGACGGCGAGCAGCGCCTGGGCCTCGATCGGGTCGCCCAGCGCCGTCCCGGTGCCGTGCGCCTCGACGGCGTCCAGGTCGCCGGGGCCGAGGCCCGCGTCGGCGAGCGCGCGCCGGAGCACCCGCTGCTGCGCGGGGCCGTTGGGCGCGGTGATGCCGTTCGAGGCGCCGTCCTGGTTCACCGCCGAGCCGCGCACCAGGGCGAGCACCGGGTGCCCGTTGCGCCGGGCGTCGCTCAGCCGTTCCAGGACGAGCAGGCCGACGCCCTCCGACCAGGCGGCGCCGTCGGCGTCGTCCGAGAAGGACTTGCAGCGGCCGTCGGGGGAGAGCCCGCGCAGCCGGGAGAACTCGACGAACGAGGTCGGGGTGGCCATCACCGCGACGCCGCCGGCCAGCGCGAGCGAGGACTCGCCGGAGCGCAGCGAGCGGCAGGCGAGGTGCAGCGCGACGAGCGAGGAGGAGCACGCGGTGTCGACGGTGAGCGCCGGGCCCTCCAGGCCGAAGGAGTACGAGATCCGCCCGGCCAGCGCGCTGCCGGCGGTGCCGATCCCGAGCAGTCCCTCCAACTCGGCCGGGGCGCCCGCGCCGTAGTCGTGGTACATCGCGCCGGTGAACACCCCGGTCCGGCTGCCGCGCAGCCCGGTCGGGTCGATGCCGGCCTGCTCCAGCGCCTCCCACGCCGTCTCCAGCAGCAGCCGCTGCTGCGGGTCGGCGGCCAGCGCCTCGCGCGGCGAGAACCCGAAGAAGCCGGCGTCGAACCGTCCGGCGCCGTCCAGGAATCCGCCCCGGCGGACGTAGGACGTGCCGGGGTGTTCCGGGTCGTCGTGGAACAGGCCGTCGAGGTCCCAACCACGGTCGGCGGGGAAGTCCGAGTCGGTGTGGGTGCCGTCGGCGAGGAGCGTCCACAGGTCGTCGGGGGAGGCGATGCCGCCGGGGAGCCGGCAGGCCATGCCGACGATGGCCACCGGCTCGTCGGAGGCCGTGCCCGGGTCCTCCGCCGCCCGCTCGGGGGCCGCGCCGGAGAGCAGCAGGGCGACGGCGGCCGGGGTGGGGTGGTCGAAGCCCAGGCTGACCGGCAGCGGCCGGCCGGTGGCCTCCACCAGCAGGTTGCGCAGCCGGATGGTGCGCACCGAGTCGAGCCCGTACGCGCGGAACGCGGTGTCCGGGCCGATCGGCTCCTCGGCCGGGCCGCGGCCCGCCACCTCGGCCGCGCACCCGCGCACCAGGTCGAGCGCCTCGCCGTACCCGAGCGGGGCCGGCCCGGCCGCACCCTCCGGCGTCCCGACCGATGGACCCGCCGCCGAACCCGCCGAACCCGCCGAACCCGCCGGACCCGCCGCCGAACCCCCGACCGACTCCCGCGCCACCAACTGCTCCAGCGCCAGCCGGTGCAGCTTCCCGGCCGGGGTGCGCGGCAGCTCGTCGACGGTGACCAGCTCCAGCGGGATCTTGTAGTCGGCGGTCCCGCGCCCCTGGAGGTAGGCGGTCACGGCCCGCAGCCCGATGCCCGGGTCGGCGCCGCGGGTGAGCACCAGGCAGGGGATCTCGCCGAGCCGGGCGTCCGGCCGCGCGACGACGGCCAGTGGCCCGATGCCCGGCAGCGCGGCCAGCAGCTCCTGGACCTCGGTGGCGTCGAACTTGCGCCCGCCCACGTTGATCAGTTCCGCCGACCGGCCGTGGAAGGAGAGCTGCCCGTCCGGGCCGAGGCTGGCCCGGTCGCCGGTGCGCAGCCAGCCGTCCGCCGTGATCACGGCGTCGGTCAGTTCGGGCTCCCGGTGGTAGCCGCGGAACATGCTCGGGCTGCGGTACTGGAGTTCACCGGTCTCGCCCGTGGGCAGTTCCGCGCCGTCCCGGTCGACGATCCGGACCCGGGCGCCGGGGGTCGGCCGTCCGACGCCGCGCGCGACGGCGGGCTCGTTCGGCAGGGTCCGGGTGCCGGTGCCCAGTTCGGACATGCCCCAGACCACCACCAGCTCGCTCCCGAGCACCGACCGGACGTCGGCGGCCAGCGCGGACGGGATCGCCGCCCCGGCGGTGCGCACCTGGTGCGGCCGGAAGCCGGCCGGCTCCCCGCCGCGGGCCAGCGCGGCGACGATGTCGTGCAGCTGCGCCGGGACGGCGAAGACCGCGCTCGGCGCGGTGCGTCGGGCCAGGGCGAGGAAGCGCTCGGGGTCCCAGCCGCGCAGCAGCACCTGCGGGCAGGCCCGGAACAGCGCGGTGTGCAGCGACTGGAGGCCGAACAGGTGGGTGAGCGGGCAGGCCGCCAGGATCGCCCCGGCGAAGGCGGCGCCGCCCTCCGCGGCGACGGGGGCGGTGTTGGAGAGCAGCCCGTCGTGGCTGTGCAGGCAGATCTTGGGCCGGGCCGAGGTGGTGCCGGAGGAGGGGATCAGGACCAGCGGCTGGTCCGGCCGGACCTCCACCGGGTGCGGCTCCCGCCCCGCCCGCTCGGCCATCGCCCGGGCCAACGAGCTTGCCCCGGAGGGAAGTTCCTCCGGGGCACGCCCGTCGTCCCCGGCGATCAGGACCGCCCGCAGCGAGGGCACGGCGGCCGCCAGCGCCGCGGCGGTGTCCGCCGCCTCCGGCGCGAGCAGGACGGCGGTCGGGTCCACCCGGCCCAGCAGCGCCCGGACGTCGGCGGGCCCGTAGCCGGCGTGCACCGGCAGCATGACCGCGCCGATGGTGGCGATGGCCACGTGCGCGGTCGGGTACTCCCAGCAGTTGGGCAGCTGGACCGCGACCACGTCGCCCGGGCCGGTGCCCAGCTCCTGGAACACCCGGGCCAGCGCGGCCACCTCGGCCTGCCACTGCCGCCAGGTCAGTTCGCGTCCGCCGTCCACCAGCGCGACCGCGTCGGGCGCGCGCCGGACGGCCGCGGCGAACACCCCGGGCAGGGTGTGCCCGCCCAGGGCCCCGGGACTGCCCGCGGCCGGATCGATCGCGTAGTCATCGCTGTGGACGGACACCTTCACTCCCGGGGTCGGTGGCGGCTACCGCTGTCATCCTCGGCCGGACGCCGCCGGGAAAGCCCTAGAGCCCGAGCCGGCCCCGGCCCCGGAGTCGGC
Organism: Kitasatospora sp. NPDC089509; assembly: GCF_044749365.1. Classification (NCBI taxonomy): domain Bacteria; kingdom Bacillati; phylum Actinomycetota; class Actinomycetes; order Kitasatosporales; family Streptomycetaceae; genus Kitasatospora; species Kitasatospora sp. NPDC089509. Next base: position 660,244 of record NZ_JBIVHS010000002.1, read on the forward strand.
GTCAGCAGCGGCCCCGACCCCCGCGGCAGCCGCAGCCGCAGCCGCAGCAGTGGCCCCGGCACCCACCCCGGACCCGCGCCGCGCCCGCGACGGAGCGGACGGCTGCTGCCCGGGGAACGGGGTCCCCAGCAGCGCCAGCAGCGGCCGGGCCTTCACCACCGTCTCGTCGAACTCGCCCTCGGCGTCGGACAAGGCGATGATCGCGCCGCCGACCCCGTAGCGCAGCCGCCCGCCGCTCAGCACGGCGGTGCGGATCACGATGCTCAGGTCGGCCGCGCCGGTCAGCGAGAAGTAGCCGATCGCACCGGAGTAGATCCCGCGCGGACCGTTCTCCAGCCGGTCGATGATCTGCATGGTGCGGAGCTTCGGGGTGCCCGTCATCGAGCCGCCGGGGAAGGCCGCGCGGACGCCGTCGACCGCGCTGCGCCCGGGGCGCAGCCGCGCCCGTACGGTGCTGACCAGCTGGTGGACGGTGGCGTAGGTCTCGACGTCGAACAGCGGCTCGGCGACCACGGATCCGGTCTCGGCGCAGCTGCCGAGGTCGTGCCGGACCAGGTCGACGACCATCAGGTTCTCGGCGCGGTCCTTCTCGCTGGCCGCCAGGTCGGCGATCAGCAGGGTGTCCTCCACCGCGGTGGCGCCGCGCGGCCGGGTGCCCTTGATCGGCTTGGACTCCATCACCCCGTCGGGGTCGATCCGCAGGAAGCGCTCGGGGGAGGAGCTGAGCACGGACAGCCCGTCGAAGCCGAGGAAGGCGGCAAACGGGGCCGGGCTGATCCGGCGCAGGGCCCGGTAGGCCTGCCAGGGGTCGGCGGGGGCGGGGCCGTCGATCATGTTGGTGAGGCAGACCTCGTAGGTCTCGCCCGCGCTGATCTCGTCCTGGCAGGCGTCGATGAGCTGGAGGTAGGTCCGGCGACGGTGGCGCAGGCGCAGCGGGACGGGCTCGCCGGGCCGGACGGGGGCGGGGTCGGCCAGGACGGCGGCGGGGCCGGCCAGCAGGGCGGCGGTGGTGCTCAGCCAGGCCGCGGCGGAACGGTCCCGGCCGTCCTCCCGGTGGTCCGCGCCTGCGTCGTCCCGCCCCTCCTCGACCAGCGCGAGCAGGTGGACGGCGCCGGTGCCGTGGTCGAGGACCACCGCCCGGTCGGCGAACACCATGACCGCGTCCGGGTCGGGCGAGCGGTGGGCGCGGTCGCCGCCGCACTCGGCCTTGAGCTCGTAGCCAAGGCAGCCGACCCAGCCCAGCGCGAAGTCGAAGGGCAGCTCGGGCACTTGGGTGCGCAGCGAGCGCAGGTCGGCGTCGAGCCAGTCCAGGAAGGCGCCGCGGACCACCTCGACGGTGTCGCCGGAGCGCACCGTCACGGTGCCGCGGTTGACGTCGGCGGTGGCCACCCGGGCGAGCGGGCCGGAGGCGTCGCCCATGACGGAGAACCGGCCGAGCCGGCCGCCGGGGAGGCTGCTGTCCAGCCAGAACGGGTGGTCGCCGGTGCGGAAGAGCCGGTCGAAGACGGCCTCGGCGTCCCACCGGGTGTCGACCGTCCGGCTCAGCACGGTCAACCGCCGGGCGGCGGGTTCGGCGGTTGCGGCCGGTACGGCTGGCACGGGGACGGCGCGGGGGAGCGGTCGGGGCCCGGGCCGGTGCGTCCGGTTGAAGTCCTCGGCGAGGTCGCGGAAGTTGGCGAGCAGCTGGTGCCCGGCCTCGGTGCCGATCGACTCGGGGTGGAACTGCACGCCCCACAACGGGAGTTCGTGGTGCTGGAGGGCCATCACCACGCCGTCGTCGGTGGCCCAGGCGACCGGGTCCAGCCCGGGGGCGAGCGCGGTGACGGCCAGCGAGTGGTAGCGGACGACCTCCAGCGGGTTGGGTAGTCGGCGGAACAGCCCGGTGCCGGTGTGCCGGACGGCGGAGGTCCGGCCGTGCCGGGGTGCGGGCGCCCGGCCGACGGCGGCGCCGTGGGCCAGCGCCAGGCCCTGGTGCCCGAGGCAGACGCCGAGCACGGGCAGCCGCCCCTCGCGGGCGATCGCGGCGCAGTGGCCGAAGTCGGCGGGGTTGTGCGGGGTGCCGGGCCCGGGGGAGAGGACGACGGCGTCGAAGCCGTCGAGCAGTTCGGGCCGCCAGGACGGGTCGTCGTTGCGGATGACCTCCGGCTCCCGGCCGGTGACCTCGGCGAGGTAGTGGAAGAGGTTGTAGGTGAAGGAGTCGTAGTTGTCGACCAGGAGAGTGCGCATCAGGGGTCCTTGTCCTGCCGCGGCCGCCCGCGCGGGGCGTGGTTCGGCGGGCGGTTGGTCAGCGGAGCCCGGCGAGCTCGGCGGAGATCTCCCGCAGGACCGCCGTCTGCTGCTCGGCCAGGAAGAAGTGGCCCCCGGGGAGGACTTCGAGTCGGAAGCCGCCGGTGGTGTGGTCCTGCCAGGCCTCGGCCTCGGCGACGGTGGTGCGCGGGTCGGCGTCGCCGGTGAGCGCGGTGATCGGGCACCGCAGCACCCGGCCCGGCTCGTAGGCGTAGCGTTCGACGGCGCGGTAGTCGGCGCGGATCGCGGGCATCGACATCCGCAGGATCTCCTCGTTCGCCAGGGCCCGGGCGTTGCTGCCGTCGAGCAGCCGGAGTTCGGCCAGCACGCCGTCGTCGTCCCGCTGGTGGACGGTCTCGGAGCGGCTGGTGGAGGGCGCCCGGCGGCCGGAGGCGATGATGCCGCGGGGGGCGTGGCTGCCCTTCTGCTCCAGTCGCCAGGCGGTCTCGAAGGCGAGGACGGCGCCCATGCTGTGGCCGAAGTAGAGGGTCGGCCGGTCGTCCAGGGTCAGCAGTTCGTCGGTGATCCGGTCGGCCAGGGCGGCTATCGAGTCGAGGCAGGGCTCGGTGCGGCGGTCCTGGCGGCCCGGGTACTGCAGGGCGACCACCTCGGTGTCGGCGGCCAGGGCGGCGGAGACCGGGTGGTAGTAGCTGGCGGAGCCGCCGGCGTGCGGGAAGCAGACGAGCCGCACCGGTTGCGCGTCCGCGGGATGGAAGCGGCGCAGCCACAGGGTGCTGGGACTGGTCATGGGGTCGGTCCTCTCAGGGGCGGGAGTCGGGGCCGGCGGGCGGTTCGGCCCGGTGGACGGTTCGGTCCGGCAGGCGGTTTCGGTCCCGGCGGGCGGTTCAGTCCCGGTGCACGGTGATGGCGGCGGACGGGCAGAGCGTGGCGGCCAGGGCGACGGCCTCCGGGTCGGCCGCGGCCGCCGCGGGGTCGTGCACCTCGACCACGCCGTCGTGGTCCTGGTCGAACACCGCGGGGGCGTTCAGCACGCACTGGCCCGCGCCGACGCAACGGTCGGTGTCGACGGTGATGCGCATGGTCGGTTCCCTAGGAATGTGAGGCGGTCCAGGAGGACCGGGTGTGGTCACCAGCGGACCGGCAGCGCGTGCAGGCCGCACAGCACGCCGTCGTACTTGTACGGGAGTTCCTCGGCCGGCACCGCCAGGCGCAGGTCCGGGATGCGTTCGAAGAGCCTGCGGTAGGCGATCTCCATCTCGACCCGGACCAGGTTCTGGCCCAGGCACTGGTGGACGCCGTAGCCGAAGGCCACGTGGTGGCGCTCGGTGCGGGCCGGGTCGAAGGCGTGCGGGCAGGCGAAGGCCCGTTCGTCGTGGTTGGCGGCGGCCACCAGGGCCACGATGCCCTCGCCGGCCCGGACCTGCTGGCCGCCGATCTCGACGTCCTCGACGGCGACCCGCAGCGAGACCAGGTCGGCCACCGAGTGGAAGCGCAGGGTCTCCTCGACCACCCGGGGGTCGCCGATCCACTCCGGGTGGGCGAGCAGCGTCACCACGCCGAGTGCGATGTTGTTGGCGGTGGTCTCGTGGCCGGCGATGAGCAGCAGCATCAGCACCCCGGACATCTCCCGGGGTTCGATCGCGCCGGTCGCCAGCAGCCGGCTGATCAGGTCGTCGCCCGGCCACTGCTGCTTGATGGCGACCAGGCGGTTGATGTAGCGCAGCAGTTCGCGCGAGGCGGTGTCGCGCTGCTGGTCGGTGGAGGAGCGGATGGCGACCAGTGTGCGGGTGCGGGACTCGAAGAAGTCCCGGTCCACCGGCGGTACGCCGAGCAGCGCGGAGATCACCAACGAGGGGACGGGCAGGGCGAAGTCGGCGACCAGGTCGGCCTCGGAGCCGGCGGCCAGCAGGCCGTCGATGCACCGGTCGACGGTCTGCTCGACCGCGGGGCGCAGCTCGCGGACCCGGCGGACGGTGAACTCGGGGATCAGCGCCTTGCGGAAGCGGTCGTGCTCGGGCGAGTCCAGGCCGACGAACCAGCCGGGGATCTGCTCCTGGCGGGGCACGCCCATGGTCTGGCTGATGTTGGGGAACCCCGGGTGGTCGGGGTTGGAGCTGATCCGGCGGTCGGTCAGGACGGCCCGGACGTCCTCGTGCCGGGTCACCAGCCAGACCCGGTTGCCGTTGGGCAGGTGGCACACCACCAGGCCCTGCTGTCCGCGGTAGTCCTGGTAGCGGGGCGGCGGGAAGGCCTCGCCGGGCCGGCGCAGCGGGAAGTCGACCACCCGCGGTCCGGTGCTCGTCATGTCGTCGGGTCTCCCTCGGGCGTGCGGATCAGGGCGTGCGGATCAGGGCGTTCGGTCAGGACGTGCGGGTTCGGCGTCCCCGGGTCAGTCGACGCCGTGGAAGGCGCGGACCCGGTCGATCACCCGGTCCTGGTCGGCCGGGGTCAGCGAGGTGTAGGTGGGCAGGTAGAGGCCGTCGGCGGCGAACCGGGTGGCGTTGAGGCCGGGCCAGGCCGGGTCGAGGTAGCCGGGCTGGCGGCTCATCGGCTGGAAGAACAGTCGGGTCTCGATGCCCTCGGCGGCCAGGAAGTCGCGCAGCTCCGCGCGGCGTTCGGCGCGCAGGTCGTACATCCACAGCACGTCCCGGGGCGGCATCAGGGTGATCCCGGGGACGTCCTTGAGGCCCTGGTCGTAGCGGCGCTCGATCTCCCGGCGGGCGGCGAGGATCTCGTCCAGCCGTTCGGTCTGGGCGAGGGCGACGGCGGCCTGCATGGCCGTCATCCGGAAGTTGTAGGCGAGCTTCTTGTGCAGGAAGCTGTGGTCGGTGGTGAAGGCCATGGCCCGCAGGTGGGCCAGCTGGTCGGCCAGCCGGGGGTCGTCGGTGAGGCAGATGCCGCCCTCCCCGGCGGTGATGATCTTGTTGGCGAACAGCGAGAAGCAGGCGATGTCGCCGACCGGGCGGACGCCGTGGGCCTCGGCGGAGTCCTCCACCACCCGCAGGTTGTACTGGTGGGCGAGGTCCATGATCGCGGCCATGTCGCAGCGGCGGCCGTAGATGTGCACCGGCATGATCACCTTGGTGCGCGGGGTGATCCGCTCCTCGATCCGGGCGACGTCGATGTTCAGGTCGTCCGCGCAGTCCACGAAGACCGGGGTGGCGCCGGTGTAGGTGACCGCCCAGGCCGAGGCGATCATGGTGAACTCCGGCACGATCACCTCGTCCCCGGGGCCCACGCCGAGCGCGCGCAGCGCCAGGGTGAGCGCGGCGGTGCCGGAGGAGCAGGCGACGCCGTGGGCGGAGCCGTTGTACTCGGCGAAGGCCTCCTCGAACCGGCGGACGTACGGGCCCTGGGAGGAGATCCAGCCGTCGCCGATCGTGCGGTTGACGTACTCCAGCTCGCGTCCGTCGAGGCTGGGGCGGGACACGGGGATGGTGAAGGGCATGGGTCCTCACTCGTGGGCGTGACATGGCGTGGCGTGGCCTTGACGCGGGCGCGGCCTCGGGCCTGTCCGGCAGGATCCGCCGGACAGGCCCTGGACCCGGGCGGTGGTGCGGGCACCTACGGGGGCGCGTACGGGGCGCGTACGAGCCCGCGGACGGGGAGCGGTCAGGCCAGGGCCGGCAGCCCGAGCAGCAGGTCGGCCGCGGCGGCCCGGCCGCCCGCCGCGCGCTGGGCGGTGCCGATCCGCTCGGCCCGCTCCCGGAAGGAGCGGTCGCCGAGCACCCGGGTGAGCTTGTCCACGACGTCGGCGGGGTCGAAGTCCCGCGGCCGGTCCAGGGTCAGGCTGATCCCGAAGTCCCGTCCGCGCACCGCCTGGTCGTAGCAGTCCACCCACAGCGGCCGGACCACCAGCGGCTTCCCGAAGTAGACGCCCTCGTGGAAGCCGTTGCCGCCGCCGTGGGTGAAGAACAGGTCGACGTTGGGGTGGGCCAGCACGTCCAGTTGGGACGGCAGCCAGCTCTCGATCCGCAGGTTGTCGGGGAGTTCGCCGCGCGGCGGCAGCAGGTGCTGCTGCTCGGCCGGCAGCCGCCACAGCACCTGGTGCCGGCCGTCCAGCCGGCGGGCGACCTCCACCAGGTCGCGGACCTGGGGGGCGGTCAGCCGGGTGATGGTGCCGAAGCCCATGTAGACCACGGAGGACTGGGCGTCCAGCCAGTCCATCACGCCGGTCCCGTCGTCGGCCGGCGTGGACTCCGGCAGCGGCGGCACCATCGCCCCGACCAGCCGGACCTTCCCCGGCAGGTCGAACGGGTAGTCCAGCTCCGGAACGGAGTTGCAGAGCACCAGCTCGGCGCGGTCGATCCGGGTCATCGGGCTGGGCTTCGGCAGGCCGAGCTCCTTGCGCAGCCGGGCGTCCTCGGAGAGCACCTTGCCCATGGTGGGGTTGAGGAAGAGCGCGAGCGTGCGGAGCTTGAAGAGCCGGTTGCGCAGCCGCTGGCCGGCCGACATCGGGTAGGGCAGCCCCGAGTGCGGGACGGGGAAGTCCTTGGGCGTGTAGGAGGGCCCGAACGGGCTGTGCGAGGTCAGCACGTTGCTCGGCAGGAACGGGACGCTGAGCACGAAGGGGATCCCCCGGGACAGCGCCAGGTCGACGGCGAAGGCGCTGACGCAGTCGATCACCATCAGGGCCGGCTCGCACTTGTCCACCACGGCGGCGAGCCGGCGGTACTTCTCGGCCTGGAGGTCGGGCCGGTAGGACTGGTGGATCACCGCGCGGTGCGCCTTGAACCGGGACTCCTGGGTCACCCGGCGGTACACCTCGTCGCTCCAACTGACCGCCGACAGTTCGGAGAAGACGTCGCCGAGCGAGGCGAACTCGACCGCCGACCGGTCGGCGAGGGCCGTCACCTCGCCGCGGCGGGGCTCGTCGGTGGCGAACCAGAGGTCGGGCACGCCCCGGCGGGCCAGCTCTCCGGCCAGCACCAGCAGGGGGTTGAGCAGGCCGCTCTCCGGGAGGCTGACAAACAGGATCGGCCGGCGCGCGGTGCTCGGCCGTGGCGGGGCGTTCATCGGACTCCCTCGGGGCGGGGTGGCGACTGGGACTGCACCCCACCTTGGTCCCATGCCAGGTTCCGGGAATTCCTTAGTCCTGACCGGTCCTGACCGGGAGTTGGGTCTGATCATCCGCTTGTGTCCTGTTTTGGACGGCGGCCGTTGGGCAAAGAGACTCCAACGCTTTCTCATGCAATTCCCAGACAACCCCCCAGGGGCTCGAACAGTGACCGGCCGGTTGTCCGAACCTGGCCGGATCCGGATCGGGACGCTTCGGATGCTTGCCTGCTTCTTGACGTGTCCCATATATTCTTGCTCAGACCGGCCCGGGTACGCTGATTCCAGGTCAGTCGCTTTTGCGGTTCGCTCACCGGGATCGCCCCGGGATATCGGATCCGTCTGCGCTCGGGAGGTGCAGGAGTTCGTGTCGTCAGTGTGGAGAATTCCGGCATCGGCCGCCGACCGGGGATCCGGGGAGACGGCGTCGAGATCCCGGCGGACACCCACCGGTAGGGCGGTGAGCGGTGATCCTCTGCCGCGGAACCGGCCCTCCGAGCCTGACGGCACCTTCCTCGGCAGCCGCTGAGCTGCGGAGGGACCGACCTCACCGACCGTTCCACCGAGGGACGGGAACCCCACCCGCCCTCGTGTCACATGTTCAGGGATTCGACCGGCCGCAGGCCGGTCGCGGTCGACCGGAATGTCGACCGATTCCTTAAGTTTCGCGAACAGTTCGATGTACGGACGTGATCGCCCGGGTTTCGCCCCGGGTATTTCGAACGTTTATCCGTCCGTACTTTCGCCCCGAAGGGAACCGACTTTCCGTGGTGATTTCCCATTCTGCCCAGCCGAATTCCGTCCGGACCCTCACGGCCGAGCGGGAGCAAGGCGGTGGCACGGCGGCGCGGTACCAGCGGTCGACCGACCAGGCCGGTCTGACCATGGCCCAGCTCGACCGGGCCCTCACCATCCGTCAGGCCAACGAGGCCTTCTTCTGGCAGTTCGGCCGCTCCTCGGCCGACCTCTGCGGCCGCACCTTCAGCGAGCTCGTCCACCCGAGCGTCCAACAGCCGCTGCTGCGCCAGTTCTCCGGGCTGATCGAGGGCCGGCGCGACCGCTTCGCCACCGACGTGATCGCGGTCGGCCCGGGCGACGAGACCTTCACGGTGCCGCTCACCGCGGTCATGGTGCGCGGCGACCTGCCCGACGAGTCCTCGATCCTGGTCATGATGCCGGACGGTCGCCCGGACTCGGGCGGATCCGAAGTGGTGGCCGGCCAGAAGAAGCTGCTGAGCGAGATCGACGCCAGGATCCTCGAAGGCATAGCCGCCGGGGTCTCCACCGTGCCGCTCGCCGCCCGGCTCTACCTGAGCCGCCAGGGCGTCGAGTACCACGTCACCTGCCTGCTGCGGAAGTTGCGGGTCCCGAACCGCGCCGCGCTGGTCTCCCGGGCCTACTCCATGGGCGTCCTCAAGGTCGGGGTCTGGCCGCCCAAGGTGGTCGAGAGCTTCGTCAAGTAGCGGAGCCGACGCTCCGTCAACTGTTCTACCGGTAAAACCCGGTGAGGATCCTGTGCGGTCCGGTCGCGGGGGGGGGGGGGCCCCCCCGGGGGGCCCCCCCCCGGGGGGGGGGGGCCGGGCGGGCCCCCCCCCCCCCCCCCCGGCCCCCCCCGCCCCCCCGCCCGCGCGCCCC
>NZ_JBIVHS010000002.1:669190-677828 GCF_044749365.1 Kitasatospora sp. NPDC089509
TCGTATGCCCTGGGCGCGCCCCCCCCCCTCCTTCATCTGGCCCCCGCCCCCCGCGGGGGGGGGCCGGGGGCGGGGGGGGGCCCCGCCCCCGCGGCCCCCCCCCCCCCCCCCGCGACCGGGAGTGTCAGGCCCGGGCGACCAGGTCCAGGTACGCGTCGTGCCAGAGGTCCTCGTCGCCGTCCGGCAGCAGCAGGACGCGGTCCGGGCGCAACGCCCGGATGGCGCCCGGGTCGTGGGTGACCATCACGATCGCGCCCGGGTAGCCGCCGACCGCGGCCAGCACCTCGGCCCGGGAGGCCGGGTCGAGGTTGTTGGTCGGCTCGTCCAGCAGCAGCACGTTGGCGCCGGAGTGCACCAGGGCGGCCAGGGCGAGCCGGGTCTTCTCGCCGCCGGACAGCACCCCGGCCGGCTTGTCCGCGTCGTCGCCCCGGAACAGGAACGCGCCGAGGACGGTGCGCAGTTCGCCGTCGGTCAGCCCGGGCGCGGCCGCGGCCAGGTTGTCGCGGACGCTGCGCGCCGGGTCCAGGGTGTCGTGCTCCTGGGCGAAGTAGCCGAGCCGCAGACCGCTGCCCGGGACGACCCGGCCGGAGTCCGGCCGCTCGTGGCCGGCCAGGATGCGCAGCAGGGTGGTCTTGCCCGCGCCGTTGAGGCCGAGCACGACCAGTCGGCTGCCGCGGTCGACGGCGAGGTCCAGGCCGGTGAGCACGGTCCGGCCGCCGTAGGCCTTGGTGAGGCCGACCGCGCCGAGCGGCATCCGGCCGCAGGGCGCGGGTTCGGGCAGCCGGATCCGTGCGGTGCGCTCGGCCTGCCGGACGGGCTCCAGCTCGGCGAGCATCCGGTCGGCGCGGCGGGCCATGCTGCGAGCGGTGGTCGCGGTGGCGACGTTGGCCCGCATCCGGTCGGCCTGGGCGTGCAGCGCGGCTGCCTTGCGTTCGGCGTTCGCCCGTTCCCGGGTGCGGCGCCGCTCGTCGGCCGCGCGCTGGGCCAGGTACGCCTGCCAGCCGGTGTTGTGGACGTCGACGGCGGCGCGCCGCGGGTCCAGGTGGAAGACCCGGTTGACGGTCTCCGCCAGCAGGTCGAGGTCGTGGCTGATCAGCACCAGTCCGCCCTGGTGGCCGGCCAGGAAGCCGCGCAGCCAGCCGACCGAGTCGGCGTCCAGGTGGTTGGTGGGCTCGTCCAGCAGCAGGGTGCCGTGGTCGGCGAACAGGATCCGGGCCAGCTCGACCCGGCGCCGCTGGCCGCCGGAGAGCGTGCCGACGGGGGAGTCCATCACCCGGGCGGGCAGCCCGAGTCCGGCCGCGACCCGGGCGGCCTCGGCCTCGGCCGCGTAGCCGCCGCGGGACTGGAACCGGTCGTCGGCGCGTGCGTAGGCGGCCATCGCCCGGCGTTCCTCGGCGGGGGAGCCGGCCCGGGCCATCGCCTGCTCGGCGGCGCGCAGCGCGCGGACCGCCGTGTCCAGGCCGCGGGCGGACAGGATGCGGTCGGTGACGGTGGCGGCCGGGTCGGCGGCGCGGGAGTCCTGCGGGAGGTAGCCGACCGGGCCGGTCCGGGTGACGGTGCCGGCGGCGGGCGGCAGCTGCCCGGCGAGGGCGGCGAGCAGGGTGGTCTTGCCGGCGCCGTTGCGGCCGACCAGGCCGATCCGGTCGCCGGGGGCGATGTGCAGGGTGACATCGGACAGCAGCAGGCGGGCACCGACGCGCAGGTCGACACCACGGGTGGTGATCATGGGATGACGCTCCGAAACAGCTGGCGGACACACGGGTGGCGTGGGAGTGGGTCCGTCAGCTAGGAGATGCGGGGCGTCGACATGTCGGCCAGGGTAGCGGTCGGGCGAAACGGACGCATCCGAATTGACGGACGCGTCCGAGTCGACCGGCCGTACAGGCCCGCAGCCGCCGTCAGCCGCGCAGGACGGCGGCCAGCACGGTGGGGTGGAACAGCCGGGACGGCGGCGCCACCAGGGACAGCACCTCGTGGAAGGCGGCCGTGACCACCGGGTCGCGGGTGGTGCCCGCGAACACCTTGTCGAGGTAGCGGTGCTGGAGCCTGGTCACGGCACCGGAGGGGCCGCCCGTGGTGGCGGGGAAGCGGACGTCCTCGGCGCTGGACATCATCCAGGCGACCTTGGAGGCCGCCGTGACGCCCCGCCGGGCCTCGCGGGCCGTGGCGTGCCCGATGCCGCCGTGCCGGGTCGCGGTGCGGCGCAGCGCCTGGGCGCAGAACAGTGCCACCGTGACGCCCTGCCCGTACACCGGGTTGAAGGTGCTCGCGGCGTCGCCGACCGCCACCAGGCCCTCGGGGCAGCTGCGTTCGTAGTGTCGGCGCACGCCCGGGCCGGCCTGGAAGCCGCGCACCTCGCCGGCCGGTTCGGCCTCCCGCACCATCTCCTGGAGGAGCGGGTCGCGCAGCTGGGCCAGGTGGCGGTTGAAGCCCTCCTCGCCGGGCCCGGGCTCGGCGCCGCGCATCCCGGACAGGCTGACGATCCAGCGGTCGCCCTCGACCGGCAGCAGGACGCCCAGCCGCGGCTCGCCGGGGGCCTTGGTCTGCAGGTAGACGGCCTTGTGGCCGCGGTCGGAGCCGACCGGGCGGTGGAACAGCCGGGAGCTGTACGCGACGCCCGCGTCCACCCGCTCCTCGGGCGCCGGGCGGCAGCCCAGCTCGGCGAGCCACTTCGGCACGGAGGTCGAGCGGCCGGCCGCGTCGATCACCAACTCGGCGGGGATCTCCCGCACTTCGGCCCGGTCCGGGCCGCGCTCGCGGACCTTGACCCCGGTCACCGCCTGCGCGGAGCCGAGCAGGCCGACCACGTCGGTGCCCTCCAGGAACTCGATCGAAGGTTCGGTGCGGACCCGGTCCAGCACCACCTTGTCCAGTACCGGGCGGGTGCAGGAGAGGAAGGACATCTGCGCCGGGTAGTCGGCCAGCCAGCCGGCCGCGCCGAGCCACTTGAGGTCACCCGAAGTGAGCACCTGGTGCGCGCCCGCGGCCGCCAACTCCTGCTTGCTGCCGGGCATCAGCTCCTCCAGCGCCCGGTGACCGGCCTCCAGCACCAGGTGGCCGTGCCGCGCCTGGGGCACCCCGGCCCGGAACACCGCCTCCGTCGGGTAGCGGTCCCGCTCCACCACGAGGATCCGCTCGGCGAAGCCCCGCAGCGCCCAGGCCGCCGTCACGCCGGCCAGTCCGCCGCCGATCACCACTGCCGTGCCCCGCCCGGGGGCCCTGTCCGAAATTGTCATGCGACGTAGCGTAGTGGTGACGACGTCCGTCCGTAATCGTCCCTGTTGGATGAACGTGCCGACCGGAAAGCCCGGTTGACGCCCCCTCGGGATCGCCGGGCGACTTCGCGCCGGTCGCTGCGCCGGGAGGTGCGTCGGGGGCAGGAGGTGCGCCGAGGGCGGGGAGGAGGCGGCGGCGCGCGGGCGCGGGAGCCGTGTCCGGAGCGGCCGGGAGCCCCCGGTGGGAGGGGTCGGTCGTGCGGGTACTAAAATCGGCCGGGTCGCGTCGGCGCCCCCGGGGCGCGCGGAATCCAGGAGGTGAGAGCCGTGGAGTGCAGTAGTCCGGGTCGAAGTCGGCCCCGCCCCCGGTCGTTCCGCAGGATTCGCGGCCCCCGGCACTCCTCCTCCCTCACGGCTCCCGCGCAGGACCGACCCCGCTGACAACGGGGCGCCGCCGGTCGCGCCGTGCGGGTGGCGGCCGGCCGGGCGCCTCCGGCCCGCCGTGCCGTGAGCGGTGGCGGCCGGGCAACCGTCGTGGAGGTTCCCCCGTCATGTCCGACTGGCGAGTGCGCGCCGTGCGCGCGAGCAAGCTTCCGTTCTCCCGTCCGTCGACCGGGCGGCGGCCCGTCGACCCCCGGTCGGCGCCCGAGCACTCGATGGACCCGCGCCCGGAGCAGCCGGCCGAACCGGTGGCGCTGGAACGTTCCGTCGTCGACGCCGCGGTCTACCGGGACGGCCGTCGGACGGACGCGCCCGCCGACCTCGCCGACCTCTACCGCGAACTGCCCGACCGGCCCGGCACGATGGCCTGGATCGGGCTGTTCCGCCCGGCCGAGGCGCAGCTGCTGGAGGCCGCGGACCGCTTCGGCCTGCACGAACTGGCCGTCGAGGACGCCATCGTGGCCCACCAGCGGCCCAAGCTGGAACGGTACGGCGACACCCTGTTCGTGGTGCTGCGCGCCGCCCGGTACCTGGACGAGGCGGAGGAGGTGGACTTCGGCGAGATCCACCTGTTCGTCGGCCCCGACTTCGTCCTCACCGTCCGCCACTCGCAGGCCCCGGACCTGTCCGCGGTGCGCCGCCGGCTGGAGGCCGACCCGGAGCTGCTGGCGCTCGGCCCGGAGGCCGTCCTCTACGCGGTGCTGGACGCCGTGGTGGACGGCTACGCACCGGTCATCGCCGGGCTGCAGCACGACATCGACGAGATCGAGACCGAGGTGTTCGGCGGCGACCCGCAGGTCTCCCGCCGGATCTACGAGCTGTCCCGCGAGGTGATCGAGCTGCAGCGGGCCACCCGGCCGCTGCTGGAGATCGTGCGCGGCCTGGAGGCGGGCTTCGGCAAGTACGGCACGGACGACGAGCTCCAGCGCTACCTGCGGGACGTCGCCGACCACGCCACCTACGCGGCCGAGCGGGTGGACGGCTTCCGGCAGATGCTGCAGAACATCCTGACGGTGAACGCCACGCTGGTCTCGCAGCGGCAGAACGAGGAGATGAAGCAGCTCGCCGAGGCGGGGCACGCGCAGAACGACGAGATCAAGAAGATCTCCTCCTGGGCGGCCATCCTGTTCGCGCCGACCCTGATCGGCACGGTCTACGGGATGAACTTCGAGATCATGCCGGAGCTCAAGTGGGCCTTCGGATATCCGTTCGCGATCGGACTGATGGCGCTGGTCTGCACCGGGCTGTACCTGGTGTTCAAGCGCCGCAACTGGCTCTGAGGCGCCCCCTCGGCGACCCTGTCGCGCCCCCGCGTTAAGGAAGTGTCAACAACCCCGACCGACGGTGTCAAGGAGCCGTCAGGAAGCGTCTCCGCGCAGGTGACGCGGTACTAGCGTCGCGCGGCGGAGAGAAACGGTTCTGTGTTCGGTTCCCACCGGGAGGTTCCCCGCGGGGACCCCGGCGGGCCGGGCAACGGGGGAAAGGGCGTGCGGTCATGAGCACCTCGACAGCGGGCAGGGCGGCCACCTCGGAGGAGGAGGCCGCCGGCGGGGACGACGGTCCCGCACCGGCCGGACCGGGCGTCCCGCCCGGCTCGCCGGCCCCGCCCGGCTCCCTGGCCCGGCTCGGCCGGGGCCTGCGGACGGTCGGCAGCCGCTCGTACTGGACCACCCCGCGGCTGGTCCGCGGCCTCACCGCGCTGAGCCTGGTCGCCCTGATCGGCCTGGGCGCCACCGCCACCGCCGTCCTCGGCGGCGCCCGCGACGGCACCGACACCATCGGCCACCAGGCGGCCCCGCAGGCCGTCCGCGCCGCCGACCTCTACTTCGCGCTCAGCGACATGGACGCCCAGGCCGCCAACCTCCTCCTGGTCGGCGACGACCAGGACTACGCGACACTGCGCAAGCAGACCCTGGACACCTACGAGCAGCGCCGCAACCAGGCCGACAACGACCTCCAGCAGGCCGCCCGGTCCGCCGACCCGGCCGGGCAGCGCGCCGTCCAGCTGGTGCTCGGCCGGCTCGGCAGCTACGAGGCGCTGGTGGCCCGCTCCCAGCTGCTGGAGGAGCAGGCCAAGGCCCCGGCCGGCCAGCCCTCGCCGGCCGCCCTGGACGCCTACCGGCAGGCCTCCGACCTGCTGCGCAACCAGCTGCTGCCGGCCGCCGACCAGGTCACCGCCGCCAACGAGGCCACCGTCGACCGGACCTACGCCCAGCAGCGCGACGCCCTGGGCGCCGGCTGGTGGTGGCTGTTCGTCGTCGGCGTGCTCGCCCTCGCGGTGCTGTTCGGGCTCCAGCGCGCGCTGGCCGTGCGCTACCGCCGGGTGGTCAACCCGGCGCTGGCGGCCGTCACCCTGCTGACCGGGGTGGTGCTGGTGGCCGGGCTGAACCTGGTGGGCCGCACCGACGACCACCTGGTGACCGCCAAGAAGGACGCCTACGACTCGGTGATCGCGCTCAGCCGGGCCCGTGCCGTCGCCTACGACATGAACGCCGACGAGAGCCGCTACCTGATCGACCCGGGGCGCGCCGCGGTGTGGGAGCAGGCCTACCTGGAGCAGAGCCAGGCGATCGTCCACCTCGACGGGGCGACCCTGTCGGGCTACGCCGCCCAACTGCAGGACGCCGTCGGCCGGCACCGGGCGGACCACTCCGTCGTCCCCTTCGGCGGCTTCCTGGGCAGCGAGCTGCACAACATCACCTTCCCCGGCGAACAGGACGCCGCCGAGCGGGTCCTGGGTGCCTTCCAGGAGTACCAGGTGATCGACCACAAGATGCGCGACCTGCGCGCCGAGGGGAAGCTCAAGGACGCGATCACGCTCAACACCGGGCTCGCCAAGGGCCAGTCCAACTACGAGTTCGGGCAGTTGAGCGCGGCCATGGACGACACCGTCGCGGTCAACCAGAAGGCGATGGACGGGGCGCTCGCGTCGACCGACGGCGATCTCGACTCCACCACGGCGGCCCTGGGGGCGGTCGTCCTGGCGGCGGCACTGGTGCTGGTCGCGCTGGGGGTGCGGCCCCGGCTGCGCGAGTACCGGTAGCGGGGCTCCCGGGACCGGACAGACCTGGACCGGACGGCCCAGGACTGGAAGGTGGGAATCCGGGAAGCCGAGGACAAGGGCCCGGTGGCGATCGGCGGATCGCCACCGGGCCCTGCCGCTCGCCACGGAGGGGGGAGGCACGGCCGTCCACGGTGTGCCGGTTTGACAACCCCCCTTGCCGTCCCGGCGAATAGCAGGCATGGCCGACGAAGAGTTCGAGAACGTCCTCACCACGGTGGGTCCCCGGCTGCGGGCCCTGCGCCGCGAGCGCGGCACCACGCTCGCCAAGCTGGCCGCCGCCACCGGCATCTCGCTCAGCACGCTGTCCCGGCTGGAGTCCGGCCAGCGCAAGCCGACCCTGGAACTGCTGCTGCCGCTGGCCCGGGAGTACCGGGTGCAGCTGGACGAACTGGTCGGCGCCCCGGCCACCGGGGACCCGCGGATCCACCCCCGCCCGGTCACCAGGAACGGTCAGACCGTCGTCCCGCTCACCCGCCACCTGGGCGGTCTGCACGCGTACAAGCACATCGTGCCGCCCGGCCGGAACAGCGGGGCGGACCTGGAGTTGAAGGTCCACGAGGGCTACGAGTGGCTGTACGTGCTGTCCGGACGGCTGCGGCTGGTGCTCGGCCCGCACGACCTGGAGCTGACGGCCGGTGAGGCCGCCGAGTTCGACACCCGGACCCCGCACGCCTTCGGCAACGCCGGTCCGCAGCCGGTGGAGTTCCTCAGCCTGTTCGGCCCGCAGGGCGAACGGATCCACATCAGGGCGCGCCCGGGAACCTCTGTTCGGTAGGTTCGTTCCCTGTCAGGGGGTCTCCGCTCAGAGCCCCCCCACCAGGCCGTCGGGAGGGGCCGATCATATGAGTGTGCAGCAGAGCACGGAGTCCGGCGAGAGCGGCGGATCCGACGGGACCACGGGGTCCACGGAGTCCGCCGGGTCCACGGAGTCTGCGGGGTCCACGGAGTCCGCCGGGACGGCCGCGAGCGCGGAGAGCGTCGAGAAGAAGCCCGCGCGCAAGAAGCGCCCGTTCTGGCAGGAGCTGCCGATCCTGCTGGTGATCGCCCTGCTGCTGTCGCTCGGCATCAAGACCTTCTTCGTCCAGGCCTTCTCGATCCCCTCCGGGTCGATGCAGAACACCCTGCAGATCGGCGACCGGGTGCTGGTCGACAAGCTCACCCCCTGGTTCGGCGCCGAGCCGGAGCGCGGCGAGGTGGTGGTGTTCCGTGATCCGGGCGGCTGGCTGGAGGACACCCCGACGGCTTCCGGCGGATTCATGGGCACCGTCCAGAAGGCGCTGAGCACCGTCGGTCTGATGCCCTCGGCGGACGAGAAGGACCTGATCAAGCGGGTCATCGCGGTCGGCGGGGACACCGTCGAGTGCAACGCGGGCAGCCCGGTGAAGGTGAACGGCGCCGTGCTGGACGAGCCGTACATCTTCCCTGGGTCGACGCCCTGTGACAACGACCCGGTCGGCACCGTCACCGTGCCCAAGGGCAAGCTCTGGGTGATGGGCGACCACCGCAACAACTCCCGGGACTCCCGCCCGCACCACAACCTCACCGGGGACGGCTTCGTGCCGGTGGACAACGTGGTCGGCCGGGCGTTCGTGGTGGCGTGGCCGATCTCGGACTGGTCCACCCTGCCCGTCCCGGACACCTTCGACAAGGTGCCCTCCAGGGCCGCGGGCAGCCCCCTGGAGGCGCCCTCGGCGCCGGGCGCGTTCGCGGTGGCGGGCGTCGTGCCGATCGCCCTGTGGCGCCGTCGCCGGGCCCGGCGGAACCGGGGCCCGAAGGGCTGAGCCGGACGGGGGGCGCCGGGGGGGGGGGGGGGCCCGCCCCGGGGGGGGGGGGGGGGGTGAGAAGTTGTTTTGGGGACCCGGGGCGGCGCCCCAAAGGACCGGGGCGCGAACGCCCCCCACGCCACAATTAATAAAAA
>NZ_JBIVHS010000002.1:677838-743055 GCF_044749365.1 Kitasatospora sp. NPDC089509
CCGGGGGGCGCGGGGCGGGGGCGGGGGGGGGGGGGGCGCCCCGCGCCCGGGGGGGCCCGGGCCCCGGGCCCGGGGCCCCGGGGCCCCTCGGGGCTGGGCGGGCCGGCCCGCGGGGGGGGCCGGCGCGCCCCGGCCCGGGGTTGTGAAGAGAGTGTCAGAAGTTCTTGGCGGAACCGTTCGCGGCGCCCTATCGTCCCTGGGAGCGAACGCCGACGAGGCCACTTTTCAGCAACCGGGGACGATGTGAGTTCCGAGATCAACTTCAGCAACAACTACCGCGACCTGTGCGAACAGCACGGCACCGGCGCGGGGTTCCAGTTCGAGTTCTCCTGCTACCGCTGCTTCGACACCTGGCGCTCGCCCTTCGAGCGCTTCACCACGGGTCAGGTGGCGGGCTGGATAGGCAAGGGCGTCAGCGCGGCCTGGAACCTGATCGGCGGCAACGCCAACACCATCAGCAACGCCGCGGACGGTCTGGCCGGCCAGACCTGGGGCACCGCCCGGGACGCCGCGTTCCGGCGCGCGATCGACAACGCCCAGTCCCACTTCAACCGTTGCGCCCGGTGCACCCACCCCGTCTGCGGCCGCTGCTTCAACCCGGAGCAGGGCCTGTGCTTCACCTGCGCCCCGGACACCGCGGCCGAGGCGGCGGCGGCCCAGCGGCGCGGCCTCAACGACATGGTGACGGACCGGGCCTACCAGGTCGGCCAGCAGTCCGGCGCGGAGTTCGACGTCCAGACCCCGCGCCAACTGGTCTGCCCGCAGTGCCGGACGGAGACCCACGGCACGCCGTTCTGCCCGGGCTGCGGGTTCAGGCTGGCGCAGCCGGTCCAGTGCGCGCAGTGCCACAAGGACGTGCCGGAGGGCTCGGCGTTCTGTCCGTCCTGCGGGACGAGGCGCTGAGCCCTCCGGCACGTCGGCCGGCCGAACGGGGCGGGGCGCCCGCGGACCCGAAGTCCGCAGGCGCCCCGCCCCGTTGTCGCTCCGGGTCAGCCGTACGACACGTTGGCGCACGGGTCGTCGTCCGCCGAGCGGGCGGTGCCGCTGACGCTGCTCGGCAGCGGGGCCGGGGTGCCGGGGGTACCGCCGGGTGCCGAGGAGGCCGCGGCGCTGCCCGGGTCGGCGGCGGCGAAGTCGCGGCCGACCACCACGCTCAGCCCCCGGACGCCGGGCTCGACGGTGGCCCCCGGGAAGAGCTTGGCGACCTCCTCGGCGGCGCTGCGCTCGCCGGTGCCGTACTCGACCACGGTGGTGCTGCGGGGCTTTCCCGTCGCGTTGCCGACCGTGGTGACGGTGTAGCCGGCGCCCTTGAGGGTGTCGGCCGCCTTGCCGCCGACGCCGTTCTCGCCGGTGCCGTTGAGCACGGCGACCTTGGTCCCGGTGCTCTTGGCGGCCGCGGTGGGGGAGGGCGTGGCCTCGGCGGGCGGGGTGCTGGGGGCGGGCGAGTCGGTGGCGGCCGGGCTCGCGGCGCTGGCGTCCTGGCCGTCGATGGTGCGGTCGGCCTTGAGCGCGGCCCAGAGCTGGTCCACGTCGGGGTGGACCAGGGCGACCCGGGGGCCGTCGTAACGCCAGGGCGCGGTCAGGAACTTGATGTTGTGGAGGTCGACGTCCTTGACCGACATGGCGAAGGACATCAGCTTGGCGGCCGAGCCGAGGCCGGGGTCGACGGTCAGCGACTTGGTGGCGGCGTCGGCGAGCGGCAGCAGGGTGGTCGGGTCCATGCCCTTGGACTTGACCGACTTGATGAGGGAGGACAGGAAGGCCTGCTGGCGCTTGGTGCGGCCGATGTCGGAGCCGTCGCCGATGCCGTGCCGGACCCGGACGTAG
Source organism: Kitasatospora sp. NPDC089509 (assembly GCF_044749365.1). NCBI lineage: Bacteria > Bacillati > Actinomycetota > Actinomycetes > Kitasatosporales > Streptomycetaceae > Kitasatospora > Kitasatospora sp. NPDC089509. Next base: position 679,666 of record NZ_JBIVHS010000002.1, read on the forward strand.
TCCAGCGCGGACTGGCCCTGGACCGTCTGCTTGCCCTTGGCGAAGATCAGCTTGCCCTTGTGGCCGAGGTTGGGGTTGAGGTCCCCCTCGTAGACGTTGTTCGGCAGGCAGACCTCGACGCCGCCGACCGCCGAGGTCATCGACGCGAAACCGCCGAAGTCCACCACGATGGTGTGGTCGACCCGCAGGTTGGTGAGCTTCTCGACGGCGTTCTGGGTGCAGGCCGGGTTGCCCTGCTCGGTGTTGCCCACGGCGAAGGCGCTGTTGAACATCACCTTGGTCTGCGCCTTGGTCCACTTGCCGTCGGGGAGCTTGCACGGCGGGATGTCGACCAGGGAGTCGCGGGGGATCGAGATGCCGACCGCGTGCTTGTGGTCGGCGTAGATGTGCAACAGGATCGCGGTGTCCGAGCGGGCGCCGTCGTCCCCGCCACCGCCCAGGTCGCTGTTGCCGTTGCCGCGGCTGTCCGAGCCGATCATCAGGACGTTCACCGGGGTGCGGCCCTGGGCGTCCGGCGCGGCCGCCTCCGGGCGGTCCTTGCTGAGGGCGTCGCCGTCGAAGGTGGTGATGTTGCTGTTCAGGCGGTAGTAGACGCCGCCGCCGGCGAGCACCAGCAGGGCGGTGCAACCGGCCGTCGCCCAGAGGACCTTCTGCTTGGTGCTGCGCTTGGGCTTCGGCTTGGCCCGGCCGGCGGTGCGGGCGCCGGATATCTCCTGGCCCGAACCTTCCCTGCTCGAACCGTCTTTGCCCGAACCGTCCTTGTCCGTTACGGACTTGCGGTTGGCGGCTCTGCGACCGCCGCCCGCCTGCGCCGAATTCCCGCTCTCGGTGGAACCCCTGCGACCCGACACGGCGTCATCCTCCACAGTTGCCACGGAACCCCCGTCGAAGCGGTGGCTTGCGTGGTCCTGGGTCGGATCCGGTCCGGGTCGGCCTATCGCTAAACTTTTACACCGCTGTAAAACTTTCAGAGGAGCATACTAAGCGTAGATGAGAAAAATACTGGTCAGACCATGAGAGAAGGTCAGCCGGGTCTCATCTCCGTCGCTCCGTACCCGCACGAGGAGCACGATGACTCACCGGATCGCACGTTCGATAGCCGGCGCCCTGGTGGCACTGCTGGCCGCCGTCGGCCTCAGCGCCGCGGCGTCGAGCGCGACGGCGGTGGCCGCACCCCGGACCGTCGCAGCCGCCCCCGCTGCCGCCGCCCCCGCCGCCCCGGCCGCCGACGCGCCCACCCGGGTGCGGCAGGCCGGGACCGCTGACACCGCCGTCCAGCAGCTCGCGAGCAAGCCGGAGAAGAAGAAGTCCGGCTTCTTCGCCAAGCTCGGCAAGTTCCTGCTGGTGGTGGTCATCCTGATCATCCTCTTCATCATCCTGGTGATCTGGGGCATCGTGCACCTGGTGCGGAAGCTGTTCCGCCGCCGCTGAGGCGTTGGGCCCGTCCCGGGTGCTTCGGTGTCGAACCACCGCCCGGGACGGGCCACTTGATCGCGATTGGCCCTGGCCGGGGCGCGCGGGCCCGGCCGAGCATGGGGACATGAGCGACCACCCCGAGCACCCCGCCGTCCCCGCCGAGCCCGTCCTCCCCGCGGACCCCGCTGCGCTGCGCCCCGAGAGCCGGCTCGTCCACCCGACCCCGGTCGACCCCGGCGGCCGCCCGATGGGCATCCCGCTGCACCAGAGCCACCTGTTCGCCTTCGAGAGCAGCGAGGCGCTCACGGCGGCCTTCGCCGGACCGGACGGGGCGTTCTTCTACAACCGCTTCGGCAACCCCACCGTCCGTGCGCTGGAGGACGCCGTCGCCGACCTGGAGGGCGGCGCCGCCGCGCTCGCCACCGCCTCCGGCATGGGGGCGATCAACACCGTACTGCTCGCCCTGCTGCGCTCCGGCGACCACGTGATCGCCCAACGGAGCCTGTACGGCGGGACGTTCGCGATGCTGGCCGACCTCGCCGAGCGGTGGGGCGTGGAGCTGACGCACGTCGGCGGGGACGACCCGGACGAGGTGGCGGCCGCGCTGCGGCCCAACACCCGGCTGCTGCACCTGGAGACGGTCTCCAACCCGACCACCCGGGTCACCGACCTGCCCGGGCTGATCGCCGTCGCGAAGCGGGCCGGGGTGCTCAGCGTGGTCGACAACACCTTCGCCACCCCGCTGCTGTGCCGGCCGATCGAGCACGGCGCGGACGTCGTGGTCCATTCGGCCACCAAGTACCTGGGCGGGCACTCCGACGTCCTCGCCGGGATCGCCGTCTTCGCCGACGCCGAACTGCACCGGACGGTGTGGCACTACGCGACCGAACTCGGCGCCAGCGCCGACCCCTTCGCCGCCTGGCTGACCCTGCGCGGCCTCCAGACCCTCGCCCTGCGGGTCCGCCGCCACTGCGACACCGCCCTCGACCTGGCCACCCGGCTGTCCGCCCACCCGGCCGTCACCGCCGTCCACTACCCGGGCCTGCCCTCCCACCCCGACCACGAGCTCGCCCGCCGCCTCCTGCCCGCGGGCCACGGCGGCGTGCTCGCCTTCGACCTGGCCGGCGGCCGCGAAGCGGCCCGGGCCTTCACCGGCGCCGTCCGCCTCGCCTCGCTGGCCCCCTCCCTCGGCGGCGTCCACACCCTGGTGCTCCACCCGGCCAGCACCTCCCACCGGCAGCTCTCCGACGAGGAGTTGGCGGCGGCGGGCATCGGCCCCGGAACGGTCCGGGTCTCGGTGGGCATCGAACACCCCGAGGACCTCTGGGTCGACCTGGAACAGGCCTTGGCGAAGCCGTGACCGCCGGCTCCCGGCAGTGCCGCGTCCCGCCGGAGGGCCCGTCAACGGGCCCGGGGGCGGGCGGCGAGCAGGGCGATGTCGTCCTCGGCGGCGGGGGCCGGGGGCGGCGCGAGGGAGTGCAGGACGGCGTCGAGGAGGTCGTCGAGGTCGCCGGTGGCGGGGAGCCGGAGCGCGGCGAGGCGGGCCAGGGAGGCGTCGATGTCCTCGTGGCGGCGTTCGACCAGGCCGTCGGTGTAGAGGAGCAGGGTCTGCCCCGGGCCGAGCGGGTGGGTGGTCTGCTCGTAGCCGCCGAGGCCGGTGCCGAGCGGTGGGCCGGTGGGGACGCGCAGCAGCTCGGTGGGGCGGTCCGGGGTGATCAGGGCGGGCGGCAGGTGGCCCGCGCTGGAGAGGGTCCAGCGGCCGCGGCCGGGGTCGGCGACGACCAGCAGACAGGTCGCCGGGCGGGCGGTGTCGTCGGCGGAGATGACGTGGTCGAGCTGGCGCAGGATGCGGTGCGGGGGCAGGTCGGTGGCGGCGATGTCGCGCAGCGCCGAGCGGTAGTGGCTCATGTCGACGGCGGCCTCGACGCCGTGCCCCATCACGTCGCCCATCACCAGCAGGGTGCGGCCGAACGGCAGCCGGACCGTCTCGTACCAGTCGCCGCCGACCACCGAGCTGCTGCCGGAGGGCAGGTAGCGGGAGGCGAGGGCGAGGTTCTGGTGCGGGTTGCCGGGTTCGCTCAGCAGGGCCCGCTGGAGTTCCAGGGCGATGCCCTGGGAGCGGGTGTAGCGGCGGGCGTTGTCGATGCCGGTGGCGGCGCGGGCGGCGAGGTCGCCGAACAGGGCGGCCTCGTCGGGGGTGAAGGCCGGGGTGGCGGCGGTGCGCCCGAGGGTGAGCAGGCCGACCAGCCGGTCGCGGGCGGCGAGCGGCAGGACGAGCAGCGAGGCGGCGCCGGGCGGGCAGGCGTCGGCGGGGCCGGGTTCGGCGAGCACGGCCACGCCGGTGGCCAGGCTGCGGTCGGCGGCCGAGCCCTCGCGGTGGCGGACGGTCTCGCCGGGGTGGGCCAGTTCGGCCAGGGCGGCGTCGAGTTCGGGCCCGGCCCGGACGGCGGTGCGGTGCAGCCGTTGGCCGCCGGCCCGGCCGGGGCGGGTGGGTTCGGCCTCCGGCGGCAGCACGTCGACGATGGCGAGGTCGGCGAGGCCGGGGACGGCGAAGGCGGCGAGCTCGGCGCAGGTGGTGCCGATGTCGAGGGTGGTGCCGATCCGTTCGGCGGCGGCGTCGAGCAGGGCGAGCCGGGCGCGGGCCTGGTGGAGTTCGCGCAGCTGTTCCCGGGCCGGGTCGGGGTCGTCCAGGAGGACCACGATCACGCCGGTGGTCCGTCCGGCGTGCCGGAGCGGCCGGTAGCGCACCCGCAGGCCGGGCGGGACGGGGGAGCCGGGGGCTTCGGGGCCGCCGGTCACGTGTTCGCGGTCGTGTCCGTCGGCGAGGACCCGGCGCAGGACGGTGAGCGCCCCGGCGAAGGGGGTGGTGTCGGCGGCGCGGCCGAGCAGGTCGGCGCGGCGCAGTCCGCTGACGGCGGCGAAGGCGGGGTTGAGGTAGCTCCAGCGGAGGTGCTCGTCGAGTACGGCGACGCCGACCGGGACGGCGGCGAGCAGGTCGCGGAGCAGGTCCGGGTCACTGTCGGGGCGGTCGCTACCGGGGCGGTCCTCGCCGGGACGGTCGTCCTCGGGTCGGTCACTGCCGGGACGATCACTGCCGGTGGAGGCGCCGAGTCGTGCGGCGAGGGCCGCCGCGGTCGCCGCCAGGGAGCGGGCGTCCGGGGGCGGGCCGTCCGCTGCTCGGTTGCCGTGCCGGAAGTGCATAGGCCCATGATCACGCGCCCGGGTGCGGCACGCCCACAAGTGGGTGAAACCTTGACTGGGCGGAGACGTTGTCGTAAGGAAGCGGCGGCTGGTTGCGTGTGCGCGCACGCACTTGTAGAGTGCGTGCACACGCACACAGTCATCGGCCTCCGGCGACCGACCGGAGGCCGCGAGGAGGGCCCGCATGGCAGTCACCCCTTACCCCGGCACCCGGATCGTCCTGATCACCGGCACCTCCTCCGGGATCGGCCTCGCCGCCGCGGTGGCCGCCGCCCGGGCCGGCCACCGCGTGATCGCCACCATGCGCGACACCGGACGGGCCGGCGACCTGTTGCGCGCGGCCGAGCGGGCGGACGTCGCCGGGTGGATCGAGGTCGAGCGCCTCGACGTCACCGACCCGGCCTCGGTCGCGGAGTGCCTGGCCGTCGTGCTGGAGCGGCACGGGCGGCTGGACGCCGTGGTCAACAACGCGGGCGCGGGCTTCGTGGGCACCGTCGAGCAGGACGGGCTGGCGCCGGTGCGCGCCGCCATGGAGGTCAACTACTTCGGCGTGGTCGAGGTGACCCGGGCCGCGCTGCCGCACCTGCGGGCCAGCGGCGGCCGGGTGATCACCGTGACCAGCGTCGGCGGCGTGGTCGGCCAGCCCTTCAACGAGGCCTACTGCGCGGCCAAGTTCGCCGTCGAGGGCTTCATGGAGTCGCTGGCGCCGGTCGCGGCCACCGTCGGCGTCGCCGTCACCGTGGTCGAACCGGGCGCGGTGGCCAGCGAGTTCATCGGCAACCAGGGCCTCGACGTGCCCGCGCTGGTCGCCGCCGCCGGACCGTACGGCCCGGCCCTGCAGGCGTACGTCGACCGGACGCTGAAGGCCTTCGGCAACGCCCAGACCCCCGAGGAGGCGGCCGCGCCGATCATCGAGGTGCTGGCCGCCGAGCGGCCGCCGCTGCGGGTGCAGACCTCGGAAGCGGCCCGTGCCTTCGCCGGGACCAAGCTGGCCGACCTCGACGGGTCGGCGGTGCAGGCGATGACCGGCGGTTGGGTGGCCGCCGCGGGCCTCTGACACCGGAGAGGGGTCGGGGCGGACCGGGCGGGTCCGCGCGGCGGGCGGTGGGTGATCACCGGTCATACTTGGGCGGCGGCGCCCGACACCGGGCGCCGCGGGTGATGCCAGGGCGTGGTCCGCACCGTGCGGACCCGCCCCGAGCAGCCCGTCAGCAGCCCAGACCGGAGGAACCGATGAGCCCCCACCAGCCGACCCGTCGCCCGGTGGCCGGGGTCCCCGGGGTGCCGTGGAACCGGCAGCGGCTGCGCAGCAACAACGAGTGGCTGCTGCTGGAGCTGCTGCGCACCGGCGGTGGCACCTCGCGGGCCCAACTGGCCCGGGACACCGGGCTGTCCAAGCCCACCGTCTCCGCCGCACTGGCCGAGCTGGAGCAGGCCGGCCTGGTCCGCGAGGCCGGCCGGGTGGCCCCCGAGCGGGGCCGTACGGCGGTGCTCTACGAGGTCGACCCGACGGCCGGGCACGTGCTCGGCGTGGACATCGGCCGGGCCCGGCTGCGGGTCGCCGTGGCGGACCTGGCCGGCACCGTCGTCGCCCGGCGGGACGTGGCCAACCGGGGGCGGACCGCGGACGCCGTCGCGGACGCGGTGGTCGCCGCGGCGCACGAGGCGATCGCCGAGGCGGGCCTGGCGTCCGCCGACATCGTGCACGCGGTGATCGGCACGCCCGGGGTGTGGGACGAGGAGCGGCGCGGGGTCCGGTACGCCACCAGCCTGCCCGACTGGGGCCGACCGGGGCTGTTCGACCGGATCGCCGAGGGGCTCGGCACGGCCGTGACGGTGGCCAACGACGCCAACCTCGCCGCGCTCGGCGAGTACACCCTCGGCGCCGGGCGGGGCAGCCGGATGTTCGCCTACCTGTTGGTCGGCACCGGGCTCGGGGTGGGCGTGGTCAAGGACGGCGAGCTGCTGCTCGGCGCGCACGGTGCGCTGGGCGAGATCGGCCTGGTGCCGCTGCCCGCGGTGCCTCCCGCCGCCGCGCCGCTCGCCGCGGGTCAGGACGTGCCGGACGCGACCACGCTGGAGCAGGAGGCCGCGGCGGACGCGGTGGTGCGGGCCGCCCGGGACTTCGGGCTGACGGGGACGGGCGGACGACGGCTGACCGCCAAGCAGGTCTTCGCCCGGGCCCGGGCCGGGGACGAGGCGGCGCTGCGGGCGGTGCGCTGGGAGGCGGACCGGCTGGCGTACGCCGTCGCCGTGCTGTCCGCGGTGCTCGACCCGGACCTGCTGGTGCTCGGCGGCGGGATCGGCAACAGCGCGGACCTGCTCCTGGAACCGCTGGAGCAGGCCCTGCGCCGCTTCGCCCCGAGGTGTCCGACGCTCGCACCGAGCCTGCTGGGGGAGGAGGCGGTGCTCCTCGGCGCGGTGTCCACGGCGCTGGAGGCCGCCCGCCCCGCGGTGTTCGAGCGCCGGACGGCGGGGTTGTGAGGACGGGGCTGTGAGGACGGGTCTGTGCGGACGAGGCCCGGGGGGTCGGGTGGGGCCGTCCCCCCGGGCCGGCCGGGTCAGCCGGTGGCCAGGGTCAGGCCGTAGGTGCTGAGGATCGGGTTGACCGGCTGGAAGTAGGTCTCGCCGCCCGAGGTGCAGTCGCCGGAGCCGCCCGAGGTGACGCCCTGGGCCTGGTTGCCGGAGATGAAGGAGCCGCCGGAGTCGCCGGGTTCGGCGCACACGTTGGTGCGGGTGACGCCGTAGACGCTGCCCTCCTGGTAGTTGACGGTGGCGTTCTGCTCCTCGACGCTGCCGCAGTGCCAGCCGGTGGTGGAGCCGGAGCGGCAGACCGCGCCGCCGACCGGCGTCTCGGTGGAGCCGCCCACCGTCACCGCGCCGCCCTGGTAGTCGTTCACCTGGGGCTGGGCGGTCCAGCCCGCGCCGGCCGCCACCCAGGACCAGTCGTTGCCGGGGAAGGTCGAGCCCTGGAAGGTGCCGATCGAACTGCCGTCGGAGGTCGTGGCGTTGGAGCCGGGCTGACCGCAGTGGCCGGCGCTGACGAAGCCGGGCTGGCCGTTCTGGGTGACCGGGAAGCCGATCGAGCAGCGGGCGGCGTTGTCGATGTAGTACGCGTCCCCGCCGTGCAGGTCGGCGAGCGGCCGGGGCGCGGCGGTGGCCGGCTGGACCCGGACCAGCGAGCGGTCCACCCCGGAGGCGTCCAGGAAGGCCGCGGTGCGGGCGTCGTCGGCGGACTGCACCACGACGGTGTTGGACCGGACGTCCACGTACCAGAGCGGGGTGGCGTCCGGTGCGGCGGTGCCGGAGGCCCGGTCGAGCGCGTCCTTGACCCGGTCCAGGACGGTCAGCGGGTGCTGGACGACGGTCGCCCGGCCGCCGTGCGCGGTGATGGTCCGGGCGGCGGACGGGTCCGTGGTGGCGACCGTCAGTTCGGACTGCGGCCCGTCGATCCAGGCGCCCGCCCAGCGGTCGCCGAGCGCCCGGGTGAGGGCGCTCTGCACGGCGGCGGCCCGGCCCTCCCGGGCGATCCGGTCGGCGGCGGCCCGCGGGGCGAGCCCGAGGTCGCGCTGCATCGCGTGCAGCAGGGCGGTCGGTACCGCGGCGGTGCGGATGGGGGCGGCCAGTGCGGCGGTTATGGACGGATCGTCAGCGGGGGCGCTGACGGCGGGTGCTGCGGTGAGCGCGACGGTCGCCAGGGCAGCGGCGACCGCGAGCGAACGGAACCGGAGCATGGGGGTCTCCTCGTTCGGCGTGGGGGTTGCCGGAACCGTAGCGATCCGTTTGTGGTGTCCGGAACATGTCATAGAGCCCCGCGTGTCAGGGCTATACCCCCGGCCGGCGCCGCGCCGTCGCGTTCGGTGGTCGGAAGGTCTCGATCTGCCAACAAGTGACGGAACGGTGGTCGGTGCGTGTGCGAAGTCTGCTTGAATCACACGTCCCAGACACCGATCACCCACGCGGAACGGAGCGTTCCCCCTTCATGCCCTCCCTGATACCCGGGCGCCGCAGGACGGCCGGCCTGGCCGGATTCGCCGGACTCGTCCTCACCGTCGGCCTGGCGCTGACCGGTTGCGACCCCTCGGCGGCGGATGCCAAGCCCTCGGCCACGCCGAGCGTCGCGGCCAGCCCGACCGTCGCGCCCGCACCGAGCGCCCCGGCCGCCACCGAGCCCGGCCCGGCCACCCCGGCCCCGCCCTCGGTGTCGGCCCCGCCGGTCGTCCCGCCGCCGTCCGCCCCGCCCGCCGCGCACCCGCCGACCCCGACCGTCAAGCCGCAGCCCAAGGTGACCACGGCGCAGCCGCCGAAGGACCCGGAGCCGCAGCACACCCAGGCGGCGGCCGGCGGTGCGGAGTGCGAGATCCGCTCCAACGCGGGCAACTGCTACGCGGCCGGGCAGTTCTGCCGCAACGACGACGTGGGCCGGAGCACCCACGACGCCAACGGGCGGATGATCACCTGCCGGATGGTCAGCGGCAAGCCGCACTGGCAGGCCTGAGCCGGTCGGTGAGGGTGCTCCGGCACAACTGCTCGTAGGCGCCGGACGCGCCCGCTCCGTCGTGCGGCGGAACCTCCGTGTACTGCCTGATTCGTCCGGGCGGAGGAACTTTCCCCGAGCTCTCCTCGGCCCGGACGAACACGTGACGCAGGCCACCGACCTAGCATTCCGGAAACGTCGGACCAGCCTCACGCAGACGGAAGGTGCACATGTCGAAGATCCATGAAGTCCGGACCTGGCTCCAGGAGAACTTCGCCGCGCTGTTGGCCGAGCACCAGGTTCCCGGCGCCGCGATAGCGGTGCTCGTCGAGGGCGAGGTGATCGATCACGCGGCGGGCGTCCTGAACAAGGCCACCGGCGTGGAGTCCACCGTGGACTCGCTGTTCCAGATCGGGTCGATCACCAAGGTGTGGACGACCACCCTGATCATGCAACTGGTCGACGAGGGCCGCCTCGACCTCGACCGGCCGGTGCGCGACTACCTGCCGGAGTTCGCGCTCGGCGACGACACGGCTGCGGCCGCGATCACCGTCCGGCAACTGACCTGCCACACGGCCGGCTTCGAGGGCGACTTCTTCACCGACACCGGGCGCGGCAGCGACGCGGTGGAGAAGCTCATCCCGACGCTGTCCGACGTGCCGCAGCTGTTCCCGCCGGGCGAGCGGTTCTCGTACAACAACGCCGGCTACTGCGTGCTGGGCCGCATCATCGAGGTGCTGCGCGGCAAGTGCTGGGACGACTGCGTGCGCGACCACCTCTTCGTGCCGCTCGGCCTGACCCACGCCGCGGTCGGTCCCTACGACGCGATCCGCTACCGCGCCGCGGTCGGCCACATCGTCCCGAAGCCGGGCGAGGAGCCGGTGCCCGCGCCGGTCTGGGCACTCGCCAGCTCGAACGCCCCGGCCGGTTCGATGCTCGCGATGCGCCCGCGGGACCTGCTGACCTTCGTCCGCATGCACCTGAACGACGGCACGGTCGACGACGGCGGCCGGGTGCTGTCGCCGGAGTCGTCGGCCGCGATGCGCGAGCCGCAGGTGGAGGTGCCCACGCTCGGAATCATGGGCGACCGCTGGGGTCTCGGCTGGATGCTCTTCGGCTGGGAGGGCGGCCAGGTGATCGGCCACGACGGCGGCACGATCGGCCAGTCGGCCTTCCTGCGGGTGGTGCCGGAGCGCAAGGTCGCGGTCGCGTTGCTGACCAATGGCGGGCGGCCGGTGCACGTCTACCACCAGGTGCTCGGAAAGCTGCTCGACGAACTCGCCGACGTGACACTCCCGCCACTGCCGCAGCCGAACCCCGCGGCCGCCCAAGCCGATCTGTCCCGGTACGTGGGCGCGTACTCGTCGATGGTCGCCGACAACGTCGTCACGGCGGAGGACGGCAGGCTGTGGATCGAGCGCACCCCGAAGGGGATCTTCGCCGAGCTCAGCGCCGCGCCCCCGGCGAAGCAGGAACTGCTGCCCTACCTCCACGACACCTTCGTCGCCGTCCTCCCGGAGGTCCCGGGCCTCCACCTGGCGCACGCGTTCGTCGGCGACGACGGCACCGGCCGCGCCCAGTTCCTCCACACCGGGCGCGCCGACCGACGGGTGCCCCGATGAGCGACGACGCCCTGGGCCCGACCGTCCGCTCGGAACCCGTCGAAGCCGCGTGACGCCGACCGCCCGAAGCTCGAAGGGTCGGAGCCACCGGTCCTCGTCAAGTCTCTTCAACCGGAAGGGCTTTCCCCTTCCGAGCCAGCAGATGCAGTTGCACCATCGCCGCGAACCGGTCTCCCGGGGCGTCGAGATCGATCCCGCCGACCTCCGCGACCCGGCGCAACCGGTACCGGAACGTGCTCGGATGCACGTACGCGGCGGTCGACGCGAGGCCGATGTCGCCGAAGGAGTCGAGCCAGCACCGCAGCGTGTGCACGAGCTGCGAATGGTGTTTGGTGTCGTAGGCCAGCAGCCGCGCGATCGGCCCGGTCGCGACGTCCCCGCGGGCCGCGGAGAGGTCCGCCAACTCCAGCAGCAGCGCTTCGACATGCGCGTCCTCGGCGGTGATCGTCCGCCGTGCGCCGCCGTCGGTGAGCAACACGCGCAACGCCCGGTCGGCCCCGTCGCGGGAGGCGCGCAGGCCCGAGCCGTCGAGCGCGAGCGGTCCGACGCCGATGGCGGCGGCGGCCCCGCGGCCGGTGCGTTCCAGGAAGGCCGACGCGACGCGTACCGAGCGTTCTCGCCGATCGCCGTGGCTCCCGGGCATCGGGACGATGCCGTACGCGACATCGCCGACCAGCGCCACGGCCGACCGGGGCTGGACGGCGCTGAGGTGCATGGCGAACGCGTCGGCGAGGCGCTGGCGCTCCGCGACGAGCCGGAGGTCGTCGTCGGGGACGTCGAGGAGTCCCATGGCGAGCACGACGGTCGGCTGCCCCAGCAGGCCGAGGCGTGCGATGGCCTCCGGCGCGCCGGAGCCCCCTTCGAGCGCGGTGCTCACCAGATCGGCCCGCAACCGGCGCCCGACATCGGCACCCGCGCGCAGCCGGAGCATGTGCAGCGCGACGATCTTCGAGGCGTCGACCAAGGCGGAGGTGCGTTCTTCGCTGAGCTCGTGGTCGACTGCGGCCCAGATCGAGCCGAGGATCTCGTCGCCGGCTCGGACCGCGACCGCGACCCTGGGCATCGCGATCTTCTCGTCGTAGCCGTCCGGGTGGACGTAGACCGGCCGCTGGTCCCGGTAGAGGCGTTCGAAGACGCCGTCCTTCTCCAGCTGGCGGGTGAAGCGTTCGGGCACCTGGCGGCCGAGAACCGTTTCGATGCGGGAAGGATCGGCCTCGTCCTGGCGGCCGGAGAACGCGAGCACGCGCGAGTCGCGGTCCTCGATGGTGACCGGCGCGTCCAGCAGCGCGGCGACCGCGTTGGCGAGTGCGAACAGGTCGCCGGACGGTATCCCGCCGAGCGACTGCGGGGAGACATCGCCGATGTCGCCCTCGGCGAGCAACGTGCGGAGCATCGCGGCGAGTTGTGCCCACGACGCCCCGCCGGCCAGCCCGAGCAGCGCGACCCCGGTGGAGTCGGCCGCCCGGACCAGCTCCGTCGACGCGGAGACCGGCGACCGCACGACCAGCGCGGCGCCCCCGCGTTCGCCGACGGTGTGCAGCAGCTCCGCGATCTCGTCGGTGTCGCGCAGACCGACCCCGAGGACGACCGCCTCGGCCGGGAACTCGGCGTCGTCGTGCGGATCGTGGATCACCACGCCGCCTAGCTGCCGCCGGGTGTCCCGGCCGACGGCGACCGGTTCGAGGAGCACGTCCCCGAGGGCTTCGAGGACGCGCCCCATACTCGCGTGCGGCCTGTTCGGCACGGGTATCAGTACTCCCCGGGGGTAGCTCCGGCCACGGTCCGACCGAATTGGTTCGATCGGGTCAACCTATCCGCGGAACCCGTGCCGGGCTACGAAGCGATCCACGCCTTCGCGGTGGTCACCTCGTCGAGCAGCTCCGGAATCGGCGCCACGCCGAGGCCCGGACCGGTCGGCACCGGCAGGTGCCCGTCGGACAGCACGAACGGCTCGGTGATGTCGCTCCGGTAGAACCGGTCGGACGCCGAGGTGTCCCCGGGAAGCGTGAAGCCCGGCAGCGAGGCCAGTGCGACGTTCGCCGCCCGGCCGAGGCCGGTCTCGATCATTCCGCCGCACCACACCGGAACCGCGTGTGCCGCGCACACGTCGTGCACCCGCCGCGCTTCGAGGTAGCCGCCGACCCTCCCGGGCTTGATGTTCACGATCTGGACCGCGCCCAGCTTGATCGCGTCCGCCGCCGCGCGCGCCGACACGATCGATTCGTCCAGGCATATGGGCGTCTTGATCCGGCGCGCCAGTTCGGCGTGGCCGAGGACGTCCTCCTCCTCCAGCGGCTGCTCGATCAGCAACAGGCCGAACGGGTCGAGCCGGGCCAGCTGCCGCGAATCACCCAGGGTGTAGGCGGTGTTGGCGTCCACCTGCAGCAGCACGTCGTCGCCGAAGCGCTCGCGGACCGCGCGCACCGGTTCGACGTCCCAGCCCGGTTCGATCTTCAGCTTGATCCGTACGTAGCCGTCGTCCAGGTACCCGCCCACCACGTCGAGCAACTGCGGGATCGTGTCCATGATCCCGACCGAGACACCGCACGGCACGGTGTCCCGCACCGACCCCAGCTCGGCCGCGAAGGAGCGCTCACTCGCGCGGAGTTCGGCGTCGAGCACCGCCATCTCCAGCGCGCCCTTCGCCATCCGGTGGCCCTTGAACCTGGCCAGCAGCGGCGTCACCTTCGCCGCCGTGACGTCCGCCGCGGCCAGCAGCGCCGGGATGAGGTACCGGCGCAGCACGTGCTCGGCGCCGTCGTTGTACTCGGGCGAGTACAACGGGCCGGCCATCGCCACGCACTCGCCCCAGCCCTCGCCCGTCGGCGTCACCGCCCGCAGCAGCAGGAGCTCGCGCACGGACTGTGCGCCGAACGACGTCCGGAACGGGGCGACGAGTGGCATCCGCACCCGGCGCAGTTCCACACCGCTGAGTTTCACTGCTCCTCCCTGGAGACCACGTAGTGACCGGCCCGGTCGAAGCCGGTCACCCGGCCCCCGGAGTCCATCAGTCCGCCGAGCGTCTCGCGCAGCGCGGCCCGCCACGCAGCCGCCTTGCCGGGGTCGGTGCCGCGCAGGCCTTCGATGTCGGCAGGGACGGCGACCGTCACCACCGGGGCGTCCGCCGAGCCCGCCGCCGGGCCGCCGTCGGCGTCCACCGAGAGCGCAACGGCGGCGCCGCGGTCGAGCAGGGTCTTCGTGTCGGTCCGGACGGGCTCACCGAACGCGGCGGCCCGCACCGCGGCGCCGGCCAGGTCCCAGGACACCATCAGCCGATCGGTGTCGCCCGAACCGTTGATGCCGTCCGTCATCGGCCCGTAGAAGTCGCGAAGGTACCGCACGGGCCGCGCGCCGAGTTTGCCGAGGTTGAAATGGGCGTTGCGGCGGACCAGTGGATCGAACGTCCACTTGACGGCCTGAACGTCCTGCGTCAGTGCCCAGCCGCGCTGGTGCATCTTCAGCGCGTACCCGATTCCACGCCCTGCGCCGGCCTTGGCGACTCCTGCGATATGACTGTGCAGGCTGCCGGTTCCGGGACTCTCGAAGAACCCGACGCAGGCGCCGAGCAGCTCGCCGCCGGAAAACGCGCCGGCCACGTAGTTCCCCGTCGCCGACAGCGCGCGCAGCAGCTCCGTGGTCACCGGCCGAGTGCCCGGCGCCGACCGCCAGATCTTCTCGAAGAGCACTCCGACCGCGGCCAGTTCGGCGATCTCGTCGATCTCCCGCACCTCGACCCCTGCCGCGGTGGCCGCCGCCCGCGCGGCTGTGATCGCCTCGGCACGGGCATCCGACGTGACCGGCTGTCGTGAATCCATCGAAAGACTCGTCACGGGGTACTCCTTTCTCGGTTGCCCCGGAGGGGCGCCGTCGGGTTCGACTGGAAAGAGTCCACCGCATCCTCCGGAATCGATGGACCTCCCTTCGTCAACACGTGTTCCAGCAGCGCGAACAGCAATGTCGTCCGCCGCGGCAACTCCTCGATCAGGACGTGTTCGTGATCCGCGTGCGCCCCGCCGCCGACCGCTCCGAGGCCGTCGAGGGTCGGAACTCCCAGCCCTGCGGTGTAGTTGCCGTCCGAAGCACCGCCGACGGTCGCCTCGGTCAAGGTCGGCAGCCCCAGCTCCGCGGCCAACTCCCGTGCCAGCCCGAACAGGGCGGCCGAGGAAGCGGCATTCAGCGGCGGACGGTTGACCCCGCCGCTGATCCGCACCCGGGTGCCGGCCAGCACCGGCCGCAACGCCCGCACCGCCCGGTCGACGCGGAGCTGTTCGTCCTCGTCCCATACCCGCACGTCGACCTCGACCACGGCCGTCGCCGGCACGGTGTTGGCCGTCGTGCCGGCCGCCAGCAGTGTCGGCACCACGCTGGTCCCGCGCTCCGGATCGGCGAGCGCGGCGACCGCGAGCGTCTGGTGGGCGATCTCGATCCCGGCGTTGATCCCCTTGTCCGGTTCGAGACCGGCGTGCGCGGCGCGGCCGGTCACGTCGATCCGGTACTGGGAGACGCCTTTTCGTCGGGTCTTGAGCGCGCCGCCGTCCGCCGAAGCCTCCAGCACCAACGCCGCCTCGCAGCCGCGGGCCGCTGCCTCGATCAGGCCCCGTGACGACGGCGAGCCCAGCTCCTCGTCGCCGGTGATCAGAATGGACAGTCCGGCCCGGCTCGGCAGTGCGGCGGCCGCGTGAAGCGCCATCACGAGGCCCGCCTTCATGTCGAAGCAGCCCGGTCCCCGCAGGACCCCGTCGGCCACGGAGAAAGGGTGGGTCGCCAGGGAACCCATCGGCCAGACCGTGTCGTGGTGGCCGAGCAGGAGCACGCGCGCCGGGCCGTCGCCGAACCGCCAGCGCAGATGCGTCCGGCCGTCGAGGACGATCCGCTCCGGCTCCACGCCGAGCACCTTCCTGCCGAGCTCCGAGAGCACCTCGGCGCTGCGCGCCACCGCGTCCAGGTCGAACGACGGGGACTCGCAGCGCACCAGTGCCTCGATGTCGGCGAGCAGGGCCGCCACGCCGAATTCCGTCATCGTGGTTCCCCCCGCAGCGGCCGGCCGGGGTACGCGTCGGTGAGCAGCCGCCCGTCGCGGACCACCTGGGTACCCGCGACGAACAGGTGCCGGACGCCGAGCGCGGGCCGGGTCGAATCGAGGTACGTGGCCGTGTCGGTGACGGTGGCGGGGTCGAGGACGACGATGTCCGCGTCCGCGCCGACGTTCAGCCTGCCCTTGGTCCGCGCGCCGGGTGCGACCTGGTCGAGCACCCGCGCGGGCAGGTAGGAGCAGCGCCGGAACGCCTCCAGCCACGTCCAGACCCCGGCCTCGCGCACCATCAACCGCAGCGACTTGGAGAAGGTGCCCGCCGTGCGCGGGTGCGTCACACCGCCGGGCGGCAGCGGCCATTGGGTGGATTCGTTGCCGGCGCCGTGCCAGAACACCGGCATGGCGTCGCTCGCGACGATCGAATCCGGGAAGGCGAGCGTCCGGTGCAGCAGGTCCCGGTCCTTCGGGTCCTCCTCGTCGAGGAACTCGAGGATGCACGGCGCACCCGGGTCCTCGGCGCGGACCTGTAGCAGCCGGGCCTCGTCGGCGATCCGCTCGCCGGTCTCCAGCATCAGCACGCGCGTCGGGCCGAGACCCTTCATCCTGAGCCGCTCGGGCGAGAGGAACGCCGCGCCGATGCCGGTGCTGCCCGCACCGTAGGGGTAGGCCTCGACCGTCACCCGCGAGCCGGCCGAACGAGCCGACTCCAGTGTGGCGAGCACCCGGTCGACGTGCCGTCCGGACGTGCTGTTGACGTGACAGTGATGCATCGCGGCACCGGTCTCGGCCGCGACGATCGCGATCTCCCGCGTCCCGTCGACCGGCGTGGCCGGGTCCACCTCGACCAGCTCGCGAACGTGGGTGTACACGGGCGCTCCGGCCCGCTCGGCCAGCTTCGCCAACGCCAGGAACTCGGCCGGATCACTGGCCGGGGCGTACCCGAGCAGGACGCCGACGCCGAGCGCGCCCGCCGCCAGCTCGGCCTCCACCAGGGACAGCCAGGCGGCCAGTTCGGCCTTCGACGAGGAGCGCTGCCAGGCCGGATCGCCGAGCACGGCAAGCCCGGTGTTGATGTTGGCGTCCGGCTCGACACCGGCGAGCACCTTGGCCCGCGCCGAGCCCCAGGACGCCGAGAAGCCGTAGTGCAGCGGGCGTCCCGCCGCGGCCGCCTCGGCATAGGCCCGTTCGACGGGCAGCAGCCCGGCTTCCAGATCGAGCGCCGTCGTGACACCGTCCATCGCCTGCAGCCGCTGGCCCGCGATGGAGTGCACATGGCTGTGCAGATCGATGAACCCGGGTCCGACGATGTACCCGCCGACATCGATGTCGACCTGGTCGTCGGATGCCGGCAGCCCTGGTCCGACGGCAATGACCTTGCCGTCGGAGACCAGCACGTCAGCCGTGCCGTCAAAGCCGGTAGCCGGGTCGATGACGCGACCGCCCCGCAACAGTGTCCGCATGGTTCGCCTCCTGGCTTCGCTGGTGGCGACCCTATGAGGTTTGCCGTACGGTCCGTTCGTCCAGCGCGACGAATCCGGTGCGCCGGATCCACCCGCGTGCACGAACTCTGCTCGGCCGGGGCCCCGAGCCGGTGAGGCCCGGTCCGCCGAGGCCCCGATCCGCTGGGGCCCCGGTTCGCCGAGGCCCTGCTCCGCCGGAGCCGTCATCGGCTCGTAAGGGCCGCACCGGCAGGCCTGAGTGGGTCGCGACCCGGATGCCACCCGGTCGCGACCCGGTCCGACTCAGTCGGTGAGGGTGCGCCAGAACAGCTGCTCGTAGGCCTGGAGCAGCAGACCGTACTCCCGGGCGGCGGCCAGGGTGGGTTCGTCCAGCGGCTCCGGCCCGAGGGCGTCGGCGGCCTGCTGCTCCAGCCCGGACGACGGCTGGGCGAAGAAGTCGAAGAACGCGCAGGCCTCGTCGGAGAAGCCGTGGCGCCGGCGCAGCGCCCGGCCGATGGTGGCGCAATAGCCGCCCCAGGCCGCGAAGTTGGCCACCATGGCGACGGCCGCGGCGGGCGGCCGGCCGTTCAGCGCGAGCCAGGCGAGGTAGGCCGGATAGGCCTGGCAGCCCGGCAGCGGCGCCCGGGCGGCCACCGCCCGGTCGTCCAGGCCGCAGGCGGCGGCCAGGGCGGGCAGGGTGCGCAGCGCGGCGCTCTCGCCCTCGGCGAGGGTGGCGAACCAGGCGCCGAGCGGGCGGTCGGCGCAGCGGGTGGCGAGCAGCAGCAGGCTGCGCCGGTCGGAGGAGATGATCCGGTGCTGCTGGGCGGCGAGTTCGGCCACCGCGGAGAGCGGGGCGGTGCCGTCGGCGAGCGCCGTGACCAGTGCGGGGGTGGTGTCGCCGGGCGCCAACTCGGCGCGCAGCTGCTGGATCCGGTCGAGGGTCGGGTGGGTCACCGGTGCCTCCGGGGTGGGGTTCGGTCCGGTGCCCATTCCTATCGCCTCGGGGGCGTCCGGGGGGTGCCGACAGGCCGGGGCGCCTCGGGTGTACCGGGTGCCGCCGGGAGCGCCGGTGGTCGGCGCTCCCGGCGGGTCCGCGCTGGATCAGGACCCGGCGCAGGCCTTGGTCAGCTCGCCGGCGGCTTCGCTGATCGGCCCGAAGTCGGGCTCCTTGCCCTTGGAGACGGCGTTCTGGGCGTTGTCGACGGCCTTGGACAGCTTGTCGGCGGCCGCGTCGACCTTGCCGTCGCCGTCCTTGCGGATCTTCTTGATGTCGTCGACGATCTTCTTCAGGGCGTCGACGGTGTGTGTGCGCCGACTCTTGTCGGTGATCTGCCCGACGTTGAGCGCGGAGTCGGTGAGATCCTGGACATCGCCGGTGAGGCTGATCGCCCGCTTTCCGCAGTCGAGGGCCTGGTCGGCGTTCTTGCACGCGGTGAACAAGGGCGCCGCCACGAACAGGGCGATCGTGGCGGCGGCCAGGCGGTACGGCTTCTTTGTCATGTCTGTATCCCTCCCGCTGTCGAGAACGCGCGGTCCTCGTGCGGTGGTTCCGGCATGACAAATGAACGGTCGGCAAAGGTTCTTTTTACGACAGGCAATTGACCGGTCGTCAGATTCCTTTTGCGGAGACCTGTCCGGGTTCCGGCCGGACTTCCGGGCGGAGCTCCGGCCGGGCCTGCCACGCCAGCCAGGCGGCGGGCGGCAGCAGGTCGCGGGTGCGGGAGAGGAGTCGGTACAGGCCGGGCCCGTAGCGGGCGGCCAGTTCGGCGTTGTGGGTGAGCACGTCCAGCTCGTTGGCGGCCGTGATGGCGAGGAAGGCGCGCAGGTCCTCCTCCGGCGGGGTGTGGTCCCGCCCGGTGAACCGGTCGTGGAACAGCGGCTCCCCGTCCCGGCCCAGGCGAGGGTAGACGGCGGCGCGGCCGCAGCTCGCGTACAGGTAGACGAGCGCCTCCGCGCGCTCGCCGACGAGTTCGGCCAGGGCGTCCCGCTCGTCCAGGCCCAGCAGGGCGCCGTCGAACCCGTCGGTCCCGTAGGCCGCGTGGCACAGCCCGGCCGCCTGGACGGCGGAGTCGGTGCCCCAGTCGGCCAGCAGGGCCGCCACCCGGGCCAGGTGCTCCAGCAGGGTGCCGCCCGGGTGCGGGATCCGGTCGGCCTCGTGGGTGCGCAGGAACTCCTCGACATGGCTCCAGGCGGGAGCGCTGCGGTGGTCGGCTGACGTCACCCGAGGAGTTCTACTCCTGTGGCGGACCGTCCCGCAAGCGTACTCGCCCGGTCCGCCGGACCGGATCCTCGAACGCCCGTCGCCCACTCACGTGGCAGTTCGGCGGCGGGCGTTCGAGGCGGTCCAGCGGCGGTGCGGGCTAGGACAGTTCGCGCACCAGCCGGGTCAGGGTCGGGGTGGGGACGGAGTGTGCGGCGGCGGCCCGCAGCACCGCGCCGCCGATGGCGTCGAGCTCGGTCGGCCGGCCCGCCTCGACGTCGCGCTGCATCGAGGACTTCATCGCCCCGGGGAGCCGGTCGAAGGCGTCGAGCAGCGCCCGTGCGTCGGCCGGGGCACCGACCGCGCCGGTCACGGCGCCGATCTCGTCCAGGGCGGCGACGAGTTCGGCGCGGTGCTCGGTGCGCACCACACCGATCCCGTCGGCGTACCGGGTGGTCAGCAGGGCGAAGGGGGCGAGGAAGGAGAGCTTGCTCCAGAGCATCGCGGTCTCGTCCTCGCGCAGGGTGACGTCCGGCCCGGCGTGCCGCAGCTGCTCGGCGAACTCCTCGACCGGGGCGGCGAGTTCGATCGCCGCGAACGGACTGCTGTGCTCGATCCGGCCCGGGGCGGTCCGGGCGACCTCGATCCGGATCGTCCCGGCCACCACCCGGGCGGCGGGGAGGCGCTCGCGCACCAGCGCCATGTGGTCCAGGCCGTTGAGCAGCGGCACCACGAGGGCGGCGCCGAGGGCCCGCGGCTCCACCCGGTCGAGCGCGTCGGCCAGCGCGGTCTCCTTGACGGTCACGAAGAGGACGTCGACCGGCTCGCGCAACTCGCCGACGGCCTCGACCCGGGCGGTGAACTCGCCGAACCGGCCACTGCGCACCTGCAGTCCGTCCCGGTTGAGGACGGCGGCGGTGCGCTCGCCGGCCACGCAGACGACACGGTGGCCGTCCCGCGCGAGCAGCCCGGCGAGCAGCCCGCCGACGCCGCCCGGGCCCAGGACGGCGACGGTGAGGGGGTTGGGGGTGGTGGTCATGGTGAACTCCGATCGGGTGGGGGTGGGGTTCGTTGTCGGGGATTCTCAGGGATTCTCGGGGTTGTCGGGGGCGCTACCCGGCGGCCCAGCAGAAGCGGCCCTCCAGGCCGTCCGGACTGAGGAAGCCGGTGCCGACGCCGTAGCCGAAGTTCAGGAAGTACGGATCGCCGTCGTCCGGGGCGTCCCGGAGCGAGAAGAGGTACTGCCAGGGCGCGGGGACCTTGGCCCGGTCGTTCGGGAAGGACGGGAGGCCGCCGAGGTGGTCGGGCCCGCGGTCGCCGTCCGGGAACGGGGCCTCCGGGCTCCCGTCGCGCCGGTACCGCTGGTGGGCGGCCCGTTCGTCCATCGACCGGTCGAGCTCGGCCGACAGCGGCAGCAGGTCGAGGTGGAACTCGACCGGGACGGTGTCGTCGCTGCGGGGTGCGCAGCGCCAGAGCGTGCGACCCCGGGTGCCGGGCGGGCCGATGACGGCGGCCGCCGGGATCCGGCCGCCGGGCTGGACCAGCAGCACGCCGTCCCCGGCCTCCGGATCGAGGCCGCCCATGATCTGGTCGTCCTCCTCCAGGAAGAGGTAGGCCAGCCGCAACTCCGCGCCGGGGACGGGGAACTGGCCGATGAACACCAGGGGCTCGCCGGTGTCGGGGGAGAGCGGCCAGGCGGGTTCGGCCAGCCAGCAGGGCTCGCCGCCGAGCTTGGGCACCGGCTCGCTGATCGGCCGTTCGGCCGGGCGTGGGGAGAGCTCCAGCCGGGGGAGGAAGGCGGCGTCGTACGGGCCGGTGGCGGTGCCGGTCGGCTGCGCCGTGCCGGTGTGCGCGGGCGCGGGGTGCGCGGAGTGCGGCTGCGGGGTCATCGGGTGGCCTCGGGGTCGGTGCGGTGGTGGAGGGAGGCGAAGTCGAAGTGGTAGGGCACCGGGTGGCGTGGCTTCCGGCCGGGGGCCGGGCGCGGGGGGCGGCCGGCGCTCGCGTGGAGGTGGAGCGGCCCGTGCCGCAGGGTGCCGTGGTCCGGGTCGGGCACCGGCGGGCCCAGGGCGCGCAGCGCCTCGGCCAGCTCGTGGGCGGGCCATCCGAACACGTCGATCCCGAGGTAGCCGACCGGGCCGGGCGGCCGGTCGTCGTTCCGGTTCCGGCCCACCGAGACCCCCTCCAGGCCGCCGTCGTCGCCGCCGGAGAGCGTGACGCCGACCCCGGGGAGCGCGAAGCCCAGGGCCCAGCTGGTGCCGCAGACGAAGACCGGGCGCACCCCGTCCGGCAGCAGGTCGCCGTGCGGGGCCAGCAGCGCGCGCACCGTGCCCTCGTCGAGACCGAAGCGCAGTTCGGGCAGCGGGGCGGGCAGCCGGACTCCGTGGCCGGGCAGTAGGTCGATGGTCACCTGATCATGATTCCGCACTCCGGCCCCCGGGCGGGAGGGGATTGCCGACTCCCGGGGGTGGGGCGTGTCTGACGATTCGCGTCGGATCAGCGCGCGGCGTCGGGGTGCGTGCATCGCAAGGCGGAGGAGGGAGTCCATGCGGAGCATTGGCGACCGACGACAACGCGGCGAGGTGCGTGCCCCGGCGTCGCGCGCCCGGCGGGAATCGTCAGACACGCCCTAGTACCACCTGCGGGGTTCGGTTTTCCGAACCCCGGATTGGGGGGCCAGCACAATCGCGCCGCCTGCCCCGGATGCCCAGGATTGAGGGCATGAACGGGATGACGACAGCCGCCGCTCGGGCGGCGCACGACGGGGTGGCGGGCGCCGTGCTCGCCGCCGAGGGGCTGTACCGCGAGTACGGGCGGGGCGCGGCCGCGGTGCGGGCTCTGCGCGGGGTCTCGGCGGCCTTCGCGCCGGGCACCTTCACGGCGGTGATGGGGCCCTCGGGCTCGGGCAAGACCACCCTGCTGCACTGCCTGGCCGGGATGGACCGCCCCAGCCGGGGCACCGTCCGCTGGGGCGACACCGAGGTGTCCGGCCTGCCCGAGCGGCGGCTGGCGGAGCTGCGGCGCACCAGGGTCGGGTTCGTCTTCCAGGCCTTCAACCTGATGCCCGCGATGACGGTCGCGCAGAACGTCGAACTGCCCGGCCGGCTGGCCGGGGCCCCGCCGGAGCGGGCCCTGGTGCGGGAGGCGCTCGCCCGGGTCGGCCTGGCCGGGCGGGAGCACGACCGGCCCGGCCGGCTCTCCGGCGGGCAGCAGCAGCGGGTGGCGATCGCCCGCGCGCTGGCCGCCCGGCCCGAGGTGCTGTTCGCCGACGAGCCCACCGGCGCGCTGGACCGCGCGACCGGGCACGACATCCTCGCCCTGCTGCGCGCGGGGGTGGACGAGGACGGGCGGACGTGCGTGATGGTCACCCACGATCCGGTCGCCGCGGGCTACGCGGACCGGGTGCTGCTGCTGGCCGACGGCCTGCTGGTCGACGAGCTGGTCCGGCCGACGGCGGCGCAGGTGGGCGAGCGCCTCAGCCGGTTGGGCGGGTGAGGGCGATGCGTGGTTCCGTGGCGACCCTGGCGGTCGGTCAGATCCGGCGCCGACCGGCAGCCTTCGCCGGGCTCGCGGTGGCGCTGTTCCTGGCGGTGGCGGCGGTGACGCTGTTCGGCTCCCTGATCGCCGCGCAGCTGACGGCCCCGGCGGCCGAACGGCGCGCGGCGGCCGGGCCCGGCCTGGCGGTGATCGGGGGAGCGTTCGGTGAGATCGCCGTCCTGGTCGCGCTGTTCGTGGTGGTGAACGCGCTCGGCTTCACGCTGCGCCAGCAGCACCGGGACTTGGCCATGCTGCGCACCGTCGCGGCGACGCCCCGCCAGATCCGGCGGCTGGTGCGGCTCCAGGTCCTGGCGACCGTCCTGGCGGCGGCCGTCCCCGGTGGCGCGGCGGGCCTGCTCGCCGCCCGGGCCTTCCTGTCCGCGCTGCAGGCGCGCGGGATGGCCGGGCCCGGGCTGCGGATACCCCTGGCGCCGCTGCCGGTGCTGATCGCCCTCGGGGTGGCGCTGCTGGTCGGCCTGGCGGCCAGCGCGCTCACCGTCCGGCGGATCACCCGGCCGGCCCCGGCCGCCGCGCTGACCGACAGCGCGGCCGGGCAGAGCCGGGCGGGCGTGGTCCGGCTGCTGGCCGGCCTGGTGGTGCTCGGCGGCGGGGGTCTGCTGCTGCGGCTGGCCGCCGGTCAGTCGGCGGGGGAGCTGGACAAGGCGGGGCAGGCGGCCCTGCTCGGCGCGGTGGTGCTGCTGGTCGCGGTCGCGCTGCTCGGGCCGGTGGCGGCCCGGCTGCTGGCGGCCGTGCTCGGCGCCCCGCTGCGGGTGCTGCTGCCCCGGATCGGCTGGCTGGCGGACGCCAACCTGCGCGGCTACGCGGTCCGGCTCTCCTCGGCGGTGGTCCCGGTCGCGCTGCTGGTCGGCCTGGCGGCGACCCTGCTGACCATGACCGGCACCGCCGAGCAGGCGGCCCGGGCCACCGGGGCCGCGACCAGCGTCACCAAGGCCAGCGACGTCTGGCTGCGGCAGGCTGAACTCGGCCTGCTGGTCTGCTTCGCGGCGGTCTCCACGGTCAACACCCTGATCGCGCTGACCGCCGAGCGGCGCCGGGAGTTCGCCCTGCTGCGGCTGGTCGGGGCGACCCGACGGCAGCTGCTGCGGATGCTCTCCGTCGAGGCGGCCCTGACCACGGCCGTGGGCGTGCTGCTCGGCGCGGCGGTGGCGGGTGCGGCGGGCGGGGCGTTCAGCCGGGCGGTCACGGGCTCGGTGCTGCCGGTGGTGCCGGGAGCGGCCTGCGGCTGGGTGGTGGCGGGCGCGGCGGTGCTCACGGTGCCGGGGATCGTGGGCACGGGGCTCTGGGCGATCGGCGGGCGCGCGGTGGAGGAGGTGGGCGGGGAGCGGGGGTGACGCGACGGGACGGGACGGTCGAGCCGGGTGGAAGAGGTGGGGGATGAGAGGTGGCGGGATGAGCTGACGGAGGGTCCGGGCGTGCGGCGGTCCGGTGCCGACTGGGGGATGCTGGTGGGCCGGTTGATCAGTGAATGGTGAGGCGTGTGGTGACTCGGTGGCGACGGGGGCTGTCGGTTCGGGGCGGTGAGGTGGCGTTCGCCGTCCTCGGCCTCCCGCTCGGAGTGCTGGGCGGGGTGTATGCCGTGGCGGCGCTCTACGCGGGGGCGCTGCTCTCGCTGACCGTCCTGGGGCTGCCGTTCGTGGTGGCCGCCCTGGTCGGGGCCCGGCGGCTCGGAGGCCTGCACCGGTGGCTGGTCGGGCGGCTGCTGGGCGAACGGGTCACCGCACCCCCGGCGTTGGCGCGCCCCTCGGGAGTGCTGGCCCGGGGGCGGGCGGTGCTCACCGATCCGGTGGGCTGGCGGGCACTGGTCTACCTCCTGCTGCGGCTGCCGCTCGGGGCACTCGGCTTCCTGACCGCGGTCGGGCTGCCGCTCAGCGCCGTGTGGCTGGCCGGATTCCCGCTCTGGGTACGGCTCTTGGAGCCGGGCCCGCGTCCGGTCGACTGGCTGGACGTCGCCGGGGTGCCGGCCGGCCTCGCCGTGCTGGCCCTCGCGCCGGCCGTGCTGCGGGGCCTGAGCCGCGCCAACCGCGCGCTGGCCCGGGCACTGCTCGGCCCGGTGCGCTCACAGCAGCGGGTGCGCGAACTGGAGCTCGCCCGCGCCACCTTGCTGGCCGAGAGCACGGACCGGCTGCGGCAGCTCGAACGCGACCTGCACGACGGCACCCAGGCACAACTGGTCGCGCTGGCCATCACGCTGTCGCTGGCGGACGACGCGCTCGGGGAGCTGGACGCCCCCGGATCGGACGCCCCCGGATCGGACGCCGCGGCGGCTGGGGCTGCGCCGGGGCCCGAGGTCCGGCGGCTGCGCACCCTGGTCGACCGGGCGCGCGGGCAGACCGACGACACCATCACCGGGCTGCGCCGGCTCACCCGGGGCATCCACCCGGTGGCACTGGACGGTGGTCTGGCCGAGGCGCTGCCCGGGCTGACCGCCACCGCACCCGTGCCGGTGACGTTGCGGCTGGACCTGCGGGAGCGGCCGACGGAGGTGATCGAGCGCGCGGTCTACTTCTGCGCCGCCGAGCTGCTCACCAACCTGGCCAAGCACAGCGGCGCGCGCACGGCCGAGTTGACCGCCCGTGCGGTCGACGGGCGGGTCCGGCTGACGGTCCGGGACGACGGCCGCGGCGGCGCCGTGATCGGCGCGGGCACCGGGCTGGCGGGGCTGGCCGAGCGGCTGGCTGCGGTGGACGGAGTGCTGCGGGTGGACAGCCCGCCCGGTGGTCCGACGGTGGTCACCGCGGAGCTGCCGAGCCGACTCTGACGCCGGTCGGCCCACGGCCCACGGCCCACGCTCCACGGGCCGCGCGGCGGTGGGCCGTGGGCCCGTCTGCCCCTCGCTCCTCCGCCGCTCAGGCCCCGGTGTCCGCGAGGTAGGCCAGTACGGCCTTGACCCGTCGGTTGTCGGCGTCCGTCGCGGGCAGGTCGAACTTGGTGAACACGGCCGCCACGTGCTTCTCCACCGCCCGCTCCGACACCACCAGCAGCCCGGCGATCGAGCGGTTGGAGTGGCCCTGGGCCATCAGCTCCAGCACCTCGCGCTCGCGGGCGGTGAGCGAGTCCACCCGGTTGCGCCGTCCGCCGTGCATCAGCCCGTTGACGATCTCCGGGTCGAGCGCCGTGCCGCCGTCGGCGACCCGGTGCAGCGCGTCCACGAACTCGGAGGTGCGGGCCACCCGCTCCTTGAGCAGGTAGCCGATGCCGGCCGCGCCGCCGGCCAGCAGCCGGGCCGCCCAGGCGGTTTCCAGGTGCTGGGAGAACACCAGGATGCCGACCCCGGGCGTGGCGGTCCGGATCTCGACGGCGGCCCGGATGCCCTCGTCGGTGTGGGTGGGCGGCATCCGGATGTCCACCACGGCCACGTCGGGCCGGTGCTCGGCCACGGCGGCGACCAGTTCGGGTGCCGTACCGGCGGTGGCGACCACGGCGCAGCCGCGGGCGGTGAGGAGCTCGACCATTCCGTCACGGAGGATCACCGAGTCCTCGGCGAGGACGACGCGGAGCTGCTTGTCGATCATGGCGCCATTATTCCGGGCCGTCCGGGCGGGTGGAGGCGATGGGTGTACCGGTCCAGATGTACAGCAAGACTGGACAGTTTGGACTGATGAAATTACCGTGGAACGGTGACCGAGAAGCGAACCACCCCGGCCAGGCCGGAAGCACCCGGCCCCATCGGCCCCATAGATTCCGCCGGCTTGGCCGACGTGGCTGACACTGCCGACTCCGCCGCGCTCGCCGCCCGGGAGCTGCGCGCCGTCTTTAGTCGGCTGCGCCGGACCCTCCAGGAGAAGGGGCAGGGCACCAGTGGCCTCACTCCCTCGCAGACCGCCGTGCTCAACCGCCTGATCACGGACGGCGCCGCCTCCGCGAGCGCGCTGGCCGCCGCGGAGCGGGTCCGGCCGCAGTCGATGGCGGCCACGCTGGCCGGGCTGGAGGAGCACGGGTTGGTCGCGCGTCGGCCCGATCCCGAGGACGGGCGCCGCCAGTTGGTCGACCTGAGCGAGGCCGGGGTGGCCTGGATCGCGGACAGCCGACGGGCCCGCGAGGAGTGGTTGGCCCGGGCGCTGCAGGAGGACCTGACCGAGGCCGAGCGCGCCACCGTGCTGGCGGCGCTGCCCCTGATCGACCGGCTGAACCGGCGGTGAGCGGCGTGTCGACAGCCGTCCCGTCGGCGCTGCTGGCGGGGCTCCGCCCCCGTCGCCGGGAAGCCACCGGAGCGCCGGGGCCGACCGCCGTGCCAGGGGCGACCGCCGCGCCGGGGTCGGAGGGCGTGCCAGGGCCGGACGGCGGAGGCGGGTTCAACCGGCGGCTGCTCGCCCCGATGGTGCTGGGCTCGGTGCTCAACCCGATCAACTCCTCGATGATCGCGGTGGCCCTGGTGCCCATCGGCGCCGCCTTCGGCGCCCCACCCGCCGAGACGGCCTGGCTGGTGAGCGCGCTCTACCTCGCCACCGCCGTCGGCCAGCCGGTGATCGGGCGCCTGGTGGACGGCTACGGCCCGCGCCGGCTGTACCTGGCCGGGACGGCGCTGGTCGGTCTGGCCGGGTTGGTCGGTGTACTGGCGCCGAGCCTGGGGCTGCTGATCGTCGCCCGGGTGCTGCTCGGGATCGGCACCTCGGCCGCGTACCCGGCCGCGATGCACCTGACCCGCAGCGAGGCCGAGCGGACCGGGCGGAGCAGTCCGACCGGGGTGCTCACCGTGCTCGCGGTCGCGAACCAGACCATCGCCGTGGTCGGGCCGACGCTCGGCGGGGTGCTGATCGGGCTGGGCGGTTGGCGGGCGATCTTCGCCGTCAACATCCCGCTGTCGCTGGCCTGTGTGGTGCTCGGGGCGGCCCGGCTGCCCGCCGCGGCGCCGCGCCGCGAGGGCGGGGAACGGCTGGACCGGGCCGGGATCGTCCTGTTCGCGGTCCTGTTGCTGGCGCTGATGCTGTTCGTGATGGAGCCGAGCGCCGCGCACTGGTACCTGTTGGCGCTCGCCGTGCCCGCCGGGGTCGGCTTCGCGGTCCGGGAGAGCAGGGCCCGCAGTCCGTTCATCGACCTGCGCTCGCTCGCCCGCAACCGGCCGCTCGTCGCCACCTATCTGCGCCAGGTGCTCGGCTACACGGCGACCTACGCCTTCCTCTACGGCTACACCCAGTGGCTGGAGGAGGGGCGCGGCCTGAGTGCCGCCTCCGCCGGGCTGGTCCTGCTCCCGCTGTCGCTCAGCGCCCTGACGGTCTCCGCCCTGACCGGGCGCCGCCCGGCGGTGCGCGGCAAGCTGCTGGTCGGCGCGGTGGTCCAAATGGCGGCCTGCGCGGCCCTGTTGGCGGCGGGGCCGACCAGTCCGCCGGTGCTGCTGATCGTGCTCGGGGTGCTGGCGGGCGTGCCGCAGGGGCTGATCGGTCTCGCCAACCAGACCGCGCTCTACCACCAGGCCGACCCGGCCGCCATCGCCGCCGCGGCCGGGCTGTTGCGGACCTTCATGTACCTCGGGGCGATGGCGGCCTCGGCCGCGAACGCGGCCTTCTTCCCGCACGGGGCCACCACGGGCGGGTTGCACCACCTCGCGCTGTTCATGCTCGGCGGTGCGGCGCTGCTGTTCCTG
Source organism: Kitasatospora sp. NPDC089509 (assembly GCF_044749365.1). Taxonomy (NCBI): domain Bacteria; kingdom Bacillati; phylum Actinomycetota; class Actinomycetes; order Kitasatosporales; family Streptomycetaceae; genus Kitasatospora; species Kitasatospora sp. NPDC089509. Next base: position 708,189 of record NZ_JBIVHS010000002.1, read on the forward strand.
CTCGTCCTCCCCGACCGCTCGCTCGGCCGGACGGAATCCCTTGCAGTGAAAGAGAGTTGACGATCATTCGGGCAACTGGTCGACGGCCGGTCGGTCGCGCCAGGCGTGGACGCCGGGGGCGATCTCGACCACCTCGGACGGGTAGGCGTCCCGGACGAGCTTGAGCAGGGTGCGCTGCTGGTCCAGCCAGTCGGCCGCGGGGGAGAGCACGACCCGGAGGGTGACTCCGGACTCCTCGGCGTCGGAGACGGTCACCCAGAGCCCGCCGGGCCGTCCGGGTTCGATCCGTAGCTCCGGTCCGTGCTCCTCGTCCAGCCAGCGGACCGCGAATCCGAGCGCGAGCCGTTCCAAGGCGTCCTGCCAGTTGCGGAGTTGGCGTTCGGTGACCAGCGTGACGAACTGCCCGCGCACCGAGTCGGCGGTGACGGTGATCTCGCAGTCCAGCCAGTCGTGGCCGAGCAGGGAACCCGGCGCGTGCCGTCCGAGGACCCGTACCCGGACGCTGCGTCCGCCGTTGCGTCCGTCCCGGCCGGGGGCGTCGTCGGTGCCCGGACGGTCGGTCAGTCTGATCAATTCATGCTGGTGCGAAGCGACTTCACTCACTGTTTACTCCCGGTAACAGCGGATCCAAGGGCTGACATCCTCGCGCAGGTGTTCGCCCGGTGCCAGTCCCGGGGAGGTGTCGGCTGGTGGGCGGTGAAGCCGACGGCCCGTCGACCGGGAAGGTCGGACGGGCCGTGCGGGTCGGTCGGGCCGGGTGGGGTGGCCGGGTGGGCGGACGAGCGGGTGGGTCGTGCGGGGGCGGGCCGGCGGGAACGGGTGGGGGCGGGCCGGCTCGGCGGGGTCAGCGCTGATCGGGGAGGCCGGTGAGGACGGTGGTGAAGATCGGCTCGCCGTGCTGGTGTCCGGTCACGGTGGTGGTCAGGCTGTCCGGCTCCTCGCCGGGGGTGTGCCGGGCGGTGATGGTGGTGGGCGCGTCGTGCTCGGCGTAGCGGTGGAAGGTGGTGGCGGCGGCGGTCGGGGTGACGGTGACCGGGGCGCTGAGCGCGTTGGCGGCCTGGCGGGCCGCCTCCAGCAGGACCATCCCGGGGACGTGGTCGCCGGCGTGGTCGAACAGGATCGGGTGCCGGAGGTCGGGGGTGAGGTGCCAGCTGTCGGCCGTGCCGGTCGGGCTCAGGACGACGTCGCAGGGGCGGAGTCGGCCGACCCGGGCCGGCGGCAGCGGCTCGCCGGTCACGGGGGCGGACGGTGCCGAACCGTTCCCGGGGCGCGCGCCGCGCAGTCGGCGGTAGGTGGAGTCCGGGACGGTGGTGAAGCGGGCCTTGCCGGTGGCCGCCAGGTAGGGGCCGCGGCGGACGGTGGCGCTGAAGGTGAAGTCGACGGTGCTGCGGGTGCGGCGTGGCTGGGGGACGAGTCTGGCCTCGATGGTGAGGTCGGTGGGCGTGGCGCCGATGAACAGCTGGCGGTCGCGGGTGGCGTAGTCGAGGCTCCACATCATGAACTTGTGGTCGAGCGGGACCCCGAACCGGGTGTGGGCGAGGTAGAGCCCGGCCTGCCGGATCGTCTCGGCGGCCTGCATCGGGTCGTGCCGGGTGCCGTCCGGGGTGCTGAAGAAGGTGTGGGCCCGCGGCCATTGGGCGGTGACGGCGAAGACGGTGTCGCCGAGCGGCTCGCTACCGGTGATGAAGACCTCGGCGTGGCAGGCCCGGTGGACGTACTCCTTGGCAACGGTGCTGGTCAGCCGGGGTGCCAGGGCGAGCGGCCGGAGCGGCTCGGGGGCCGTTCCGAAGGTCGTCGCGACCGGGGTCAGGGCAGGGGTGCGGTCGGCAAGCAGAGTCATGGGGAGCGCTCCAAAGGGCCGGTACGGGCGGGGTGGGCTGCTCAGGGCTCGTAAGATACGTACCTACCGGTTTGGTTTTCAAGGAGCCAGGACGAAGGTTCGTCGGCGGCCTAGCGTGGCCGCGTCAACGTCCGTGGCGCTCGTCCGTGCCCGATTGATTGGCCTTCTTGGCCAATCCATTGCCTTTCACCTGCGGGGATGCCGCGGATCGTGATTGACGCGTGCATTATCACAAGCGGACCGCCGGTGGGCGGCCTGAGGCGAAGTCGGAGGGCGGGTTCCGCTCCCGGGGGCTCCGGTCCGGGCAATGGTTACCGGACGGCCGCGTACCGTCCACGCGGTTTTCCACGCTCGAAGGCGGCTCCATGAGGCCTGGGAAGACAGGGTCGTTCGGCTGGCCGGCGGGTAAGATACGGGGTGTTTGGTTTTGTTTGCCGAGCGTTTCGGGTGGGGTGGTTGCGATGGCACGGCAGGAGCGGGCGGTCCGGACGCGGCGGCTGATCCTGGAGGCGGCGGCCTCGGTCTTCGACGAGTACGGGTACGAGGGTGCGACGATCGGCGAGGTGGTGGCGCGTGCCGGGGTGACCCGCGGCGCGGTGTACTTCCACTTCGCGTCCAAGCGGGAGCTCGCCCAGGGCGTGGTGGAGGAGCAGTTCGGCCAGGACGACCTGCCCGAACGACACTGCAAGCTCCAGGAGTTCGTGGACATGGGCATGGTGGTCGCCCATCTCATGCCGCGTGACCCGCTGTTGAGCGCGGGCGCGCGGCTCTCCCTGGGGCAGGACGTGTTCGGCGACCTCAGCGGAGGCGCCGCCCCCGGCTGGATCCAGCGGGCCGAGGCGGTGCTGACGGCGGCCGGAGCTCGCGGCGAACTGCTGCCGCACGTGGTGCCGGCCGAGACGGCCTGGCTGGTCACCGGGGCTTGGACGGGCGTGCAGATCCAGTCCCAGAAGATGTCCGGCCGGGCCGACCTGGAGCGCCGGGTCGCGGTGCTCTACCAGCACCTGATGCCGAGCATCGCCGTCCCCGGCGTGCTGGCCACCCTGGACCTGGGCGTGGACCGGGGCGGCCGGGTGGTCGCCGAGCTGGCGGCCCGTCAGGAGGCGGAGTCGGCCGCGGTGCCCGAGCCAGCGTCGGCCTCGGCCGCCAGGTCGACCTGAGGTCGGGTGGTTCGGTGCGCCGATCCGAGGCCGATCGCTCCGTCTAAAAACAAACAGCGCGTTCGGTTTTGTATTGACAAACCGTCTGTCCTGTTTTTGGATGGGTGTTGGGTGCCCGGCGGACTCCACAGCGGACCTGCCGACCGTGAACAGGGGGGCGCCCGCCCGGCCGGTGGCCGTCTGGGTCGCCGATCCCGTCTGGATTGGGGTGGTCGTCATGGAGATCCGGGTGTTGGGGTCCTTGGGGGTCCAGATCTGCGGGGTGTCGGTGGTACCGACCGCCCCGAAACCGCGGCAGGTGCTCGCCCTGCTCGCCCTACGCGCCGACCAGGTGGTCCCGGCCGGGGCACTGGCCGAGGAACTGTGGTCCGGCCGCCCGCCGCGCAGCGCACGCACTACCGTGCAGACCTATGTGTTGCAACTGCGCGACCTGATCGACCGGGCGCTCGCCCACGACCCGGATGCGGACACGGATACGGAAACGGATACGGATGGGGCGGCGGTGCCGGGGCGGTCGACGGCTCGGAAGGAGTGCCCCGGTGCCAAGGAGGTCCTGGTCACCTCGGCCGGCGGCTACCGGCTGAACACCGGTGACGGCCAGGTCGACCTGCGGGACTTCGAACGGCTCGCGGGCCTCGGCTACCGCGCCATGGACGGCGGCGACTTCCCGCTCGCCGCCCGTCAGTTGGGCGAGGCGCTGGCGCTCTGGCGCGGCCCGGCCCTCGCCGACGTGCCGCTCGGCGGTCAACTCGCCGTGGAGGCCAAGCGGTTGGAGGAGACCCGGCTCTGCGCGCTGGACCAGCGGATCGAGGCGGACCTGCGGCTGGGCCGGCACCGGGTGCTGCTGGCCGAACTGACCGTGCTGGTCGACCGCTACCGCACCCATGAGAGCCTGCACGGCCAGTACATGATCGCCCTGCACCGCTCCGGCCGCCGGGGCGAGGCACTGGAGGCCTACCAGCGCCTGCGCAACACCCTGGTACGGGAGTTGGGCATGGAACCGTCTGCCGGACTGCGCCGGCTGCAGCGCTCCATCCTGCTGGCCGGCCCCGAGCGGCCCGAGCAGGAACTGCCGGGTGCGGCTCCGCTCCCCACCGACTCCCGACTGAGCCGGGTCGGCTGACGTGCGCCGACCCCGCGAGGGGCGGTCCGAGTCCGGGGCCGCTGGGGGCCTGCGGGTCAGGACCGTCTGACGGTCGGTCGACCGGCGGTCGGTCGACCGACAGTCGCCGGAGCGCCGTCCGGCGGCGGGGGCGACAGGTAGGCGTCGAGCCGGGCGGCCGCGGTGAGCATCGCCCGGCCCCGGGCGGTGAGCCGCCGCTGCCAGCCGTCCAGGGCCTCGGCCAGACCGGCCGTCCCGCCCGCCGTACGGACCTGGCGGACCACGGCCGCGATCTGCTCCAGCGGGTAGCCGCCGCGCCGCAGCAGATGGGCGAGTTCGGCGTCCCGGATGTCCTCCGGGCCGTAGCAGCGGTGGCCGCCGGGGCGCTCGCGGGCCGGGGCGAGGATGCCCGCGGCCTCCCAGGCGCGCAGGGTGGCGGGGGTGACGGCGAGCCGGTGGGCGAGATCGCCGATGCCGAGCGGGCCGGGCGGGGTCGGCAGGACGGCGGCCGACTCGCCGGGCCGCTCCGCCGTGAGGTGGTCGACGGCCCGGCGGACGGCGGCGAGCGTCTCCCGGTCGCGCAGCAACTGGGCGTGGCCCCGGTCGAGGGCGGTGAACGCCTCGTCCGGGCGGTCGGCGTGGACGGCGGTCATCACCAGGCCCGCGGTGGCGTGCCCGAACGCCGCCACCAGGGCGAGGAAGGCCCGCAGGGCGGCGGCGTGCGGCTCGGCGTAGATCCGGTAGCCGGTGGGGGTGCGCTCGGCCGGCGGGAGGAAGCCGTCCCGCTCGTAGTTGCGCACGGCCTGGGTCGAGATGCCGTGCTCGCGGGCGAGGTCGGCGGGTCGCACGACGGTGACCTCCGGTTTGAGACTCTTTGCAAGATTCCTCGGGCTGAGAGGGAAAAAGTCTCAACCGGTCTTTCAAGGATACGCTTGAGGTCCATGAGTCAGGACATCCGAGACTTCCGTACCCCCTCCTGCGAACTGCTGGCGCTCGGCGAGCCGACGCACCAGGAACCGGCCTTCGGGCTGGTCCGCAACCGGCTGTTCGCCCAACTCGTCGAGCAGGGCTTCCGTTCGATCGCCCTGGAGACCGACCGGGTGGCCGCGCTCGCCGTGGACGACTACGTCCGGCACGGCGCGGGCACCCTCGACGCGGCCCTGGACGAGGGCTTCTCGCACGGCTTCGGCGCGCACCCCGCCAACCGCCGACTCCTCGACTGGATGCGCGCGTACAACCGCGACCGCGCCCCCGGGCAGCAACTCGCCTTCCACGGATTCGACGCCCAGACCGAGAACACCACCGCCCCCAGCCCGCGCCGCTACCTCGAACACGCCCGCGACTACCTGCAACTCGACCTCGACATCGCCGACTTGACCGGCGCGGACGAGCGCTGGGAGCGCGAGGAGGCGATCCTGGACCCGGCGGAGTCCCCCGGGGCCACCCCCGAGGCCGAGCGGCTGCGCCGCATCGCCGACGACCTGCACAACCAACTCTACGTACGGGCACCGGACTTGATCGCGGCCGGTGCACAGGCCGAGTGGCACCGGGCCGGCGTCCACCTCCAGGCCGGGATCGGACTGCTGCGCTACCACGCCCAGTCGGCGGTCCGGGGCCTGGGCGCGAGCGCCCGGATCTCCGGCCTGATCCGGATGCGGGACGCCCTGATGGCGCAGAACCTGCTCGCCGTCCGGGCGGTCGAGGAGCGGCGCGGGCCGACCCTGGTGTTCGCCCACAACCGGCACCTCCAGCGCAACCCGAGCGCCTGGGCCCAGGGCGAGCTGGACTGCGGCTGGAACGGCGCCGGCCACATCGTCGGCTCCCTGCTGGGCGAGCGCTACGCCTTCGTGGCGGGCAGCCTCGGGCGCAGCGAAGCGCTCGGACTCGCCGAACCCGCGCCGGGCACCTATGAGGCGCTGCTGCAACCCGGCGTCCGGGACTGGACGTTGGTGGCGCCACCGGTCCCGGGTGCGGCCCGCACCCGCACCGACACCACCCCGCGGCAGGGCTACTTCCCGCTCGACCCGGAGACCCTCGACGGCGCGGCCGCGCTGCTCCACCTCGCCGACGGCCGGGCGGCCGCCGTCGGGTAGCCGTCGTCGAGTAGCCCCTGTCGAGCAGCCGCTGTCGAGCCGGCCGCCTCCGGGCGGCGCGACGGGTGGGTCAGGGCCCCGGGTAGGCGGCGCGCAGGTGCTCCAGCAGGGCGGCCGTCGGCGGCTCCGGCGGCCGCTCGGCCGACCAGACCAGCGCGATCCGCACCCGGGGGACGGGTTCGACCAGCCGTCGGACCAGCAGCCCGGGCGCGGCCCCGGGGTCCGGTAGCACCGCCACGCCCAGTCCGTGTGCGGCGAGTTCGGCCAGCTGCGGCGGCGCGGCGGCCTCGACGGCCACCGTCGGGGTCGCCCCCGCCTCGTCGAGGGCTCGCTCCAGTGCCGTCCGCAGCCCGGTGCCGGGTGGCGTGCTCACCAGTGCGTGACCGGCCAGCGCGGCGACGGGCAGCGGGCCGTCCGTGGCGGCCAGTGGATGGTCCGCCGGGCAGAGCGCGACCAGCGGCACCTCCAGAACGGGGTGCAGGGCCAGCCCGGCCAGCGCCGTCCAGCCGTCGTCGCTCTCCCGGCCGGTGGCGGCGGCGGGCAGACCGATCACGGCGAGGTCCAGCCGCCCCTCGCGCAGGTCGCCGAGCATCCTGGCCGTGCTGTCCTCGGCCAGCGCGAAGTCGATCCCGGGGTACTCCTGGCGGAAGGCGGCCAAGGCGGTGGCCAGTCCGGGGAAGACGCCCAGCGCGGGCGGCGGGGTGAGTGCCGCGCCCGCCACCGTGCCGAGCCGCACCCGGCCGTGCCGCAGGCCGTCGAACTCCTGCGCCGCACGCCGGGCGGCCGCAGCCGCGGCCAGCGCGGCCCGGGCGTGCGGCAGCACCGCCTCGCCGACCCTGGTCGGCCGCACCGTGCGGCCGGAGCGGTCCAGCAGCTGGTGCCCCAACTCCCGCTCCAGCTGCCGGATCTGGGCGCTCACTCCGGGCTGGCTCAGGTGCAGCAGCTCCGCCGCGCGGGTGAAGCTGCCGTGCCGGGCGACGGTGACGAAGTACTGGAGCTGCCGGAGTTCCATAACTGATGATCATAGGCGCCAGAACATCCCGGTCTTGGACGGGCGGAGGACCCCGGCCGCAGGCTGGGGGCATGAACAGCACACAGCGCGACCAGCGGGAACACGGCGTCGAGTGGCTCCGCGGGCAGATCGCGGCCGAACGCCGGGAACTCGCCGAGGTGTTCGCCGGCCTCACCCCGGAGCAGTGGAACTCGCCCTCGCTGTGCGAGGGGTGGCGGGTCCGCGAGGTGGTCGCGCACATGGGCACCGGCTTCCGGTACTCCACCGCGCGGACCCTCTGGGAGCTGGTCCGCTCCGGGGGCAGGGTCCACCGGATGGCCGACCGGCTCGCCCGCCGCGAGGCCGCCGCCCGTACCGAGCCCCAACTCGCCGCCGCCCTGGCCGAGAACGCCGATCACCCCTGGCGGCCCCCGGTCGGCGGCCGCATCGCGGCCCTCGCCCACGACGCCGTCCACGGCCTCGACGTCACCGTGGCCCTCGGCCTGCCGCCGCGCCTGCCGCTGCAGCGGGCCGCCGCCCTGCTGGGCGCGGTCTCCGCCCGCAGCCTGCGCTTCTTCGGCGCCCGACTGGACGGTGTGTGCCTGCGGGCGACGGACACGGGCTGGTCGTACGGGCAGGGCCCGCTGCCGGTGGAGGGGCAGGCGCAGCACCTGCTGCTGGTGACGTACGGGCGGCGGGTTCCCGAAGGCCTGCTGGCCGGGGCGGGCGCGGAGCGGTTCACGCGACGGGCCTGAAGCGGGGAGGCGCCGGGCGGCCGGTCGGGACCCGTACGGGTCGGAAGGTGCGCCGCCGTCCGGGGAGTCGTGCTTCACCCGGGTCGGCGCGGGCCGCTGGGAGGGGAGGGCGCGACGACCTGGCACGAGGTCGTCGGCGGTGTTCGGGGGACGCCGCACCGGGCACGCGGTGCGGGTCGGTTCACCGTCCGGACGGGTCCGGACTGCCGCCCGTCAGCTCAGGCCGGCGGGACCGGCGGGGTCGGCGGGGACGGGCATGGCGCGCCAGGTGTCCGCCAGGACCTCCATGGTCACCAGGCGCATGGTGGTGTCGGCCTCGGGGAAGTACTGCTCGGTCTCGCCGGTGGGGGTGAACCCGAAGCGGGTGATGGCGCGGACGGCGTCGGTGTTGGCCACCGAGGTCATGCTGCGCACCCGGTCGAGGCCGAGCTCGGCGAAGGCGAGCTTGAGCATGAGCCAGCCGATGTCGGGGGCGCAGCCGGATCCGCGTAGGTTCCGGGCCATGGTGAAGACGCCGGCGTAACCGGTGGTGGCGTCCTCGACGGTGAGTCGGATGCCGCCGACGGGGCGGTCGTCGCCCCGGAGGCAGGCGGCGAGCTGGTAGTGGCGGCGCGGCAGTTCGGCGGCGGTCGCCATCGCCTCGTCGAGCTTGCGGCGGATCCGGGTGTCGTCCATGACGCCGGTCGAGAGGTGGCGCATGCCCTCGGTGTCGCCCCAGACCAGGCGCATGGCGTCGAGGTCGTCGGGGCGGTGGTCGCGCAGTCGGACGCGGCCGGTCTCCAGGACCGGCAGCGTCGGGGACGGCTGTTCAAGTGTGCGATTCATGATCGAATGCTAACGAAACGGTGTGCACCGCCGATCGGCCGGGGCCGGGGGAGGGGGGCGCCGGAGGGGCCGCCGGAGGGGCGGGCGGAACAGGCCGTGGCAACCCGCCGTCAGTGGGTCACAGCGAGTCCACCAGGCCGCCGTCCACGACGAAGTCGGCGCCCGTGATGTTGGCCGCCCCGGGTCCGGCGAGGAAGACCGCCAGATCCGCGACCTCCGCGGGGCGGGTGAACCGGCCGGTGACCGACCCGGCCTCGGCGGCCCGGGCCACGTCGTCGGCGTCGACGCCCCGGGACTGCCCGACCGTGGCGGCGAAGCCTCCGGCGCCCCGCCACAGGGCGGTCTCCACCGGGCCGGGACCGATCGTGTTCACCCGCACACCGCGCGGCCCCACCTCCTTGGACAGCGCCTTGCAGAAGTTGGTCAGCGCGGCCTTGGCGGCGCCGTAGTCGATCACCAAGGGGTCCGGCAGACGGGAGTTGACCGAGGAGACGGCGATGATCCGTCCGTCGCCGGAGGCGAGCAGGTGCGGCAGCGCGGCCCGGGTGGCGCGGACGGCGCTCATCAGGTTGACGGTCAGCGTCCAGTCCCAGTCCCGGTCCGTCACGCTCAGGAAGCCGTCCACCCGCGGGCGCACCGCGCCGACGTTGTTGATCAGCACGTCGACGCCGCCGTGGCGAGCGACGGCCTCGGCGATCAGTGCGGCCGGGCCCTCGGGCGTGGCGAGGTCGACCTCCGTGACCGTGAGCTTCGCGCCCCGTGCCACGTGGGCGTCGAGGGCCTCGGTCCGGGTCCGCGAGCCTGCCACGACCTGGCAGCCCGCGGCGAGGAACGCCTCGGTGATCGCCAGCCCGATGCCGCGGCCGGCGCCGGTGACCACGACGGTCCGTCCGGCCAGGCCCGGGGCGGCGTCGCCGGATCCGGTTCCCGAGGGTGCAGGTGCAGGTGCGGGTGAAGTCATCGCCGGGTCTCCAGGTCTGTGGCCGCCCGGGCGGGCGGCGGGTGGGCCGCGTCCGTTTCCGCCAGTATCGGCCGCCGTCGGCGCGCGGGTGCCTCCGTCGTCGGCGGCGCCCGGGGGAACCGTCCTCCCCGGGGGTCGGGGCGGCCCTCCCGCGCGGGCGCAGTCCCGGCCGGGGCGGCCCTGCCCGGGACCGCCGCCGAACGGGTGAGGCGGCCGCCGAGCCCGGACGCCGTGCAGCCCGCCGCGGGCCACCCCGCCGTCGCCCTGCGCCGGGCCGTCGGCCGTGCCTACGATCGGAAACGACCTCCGGCCGCGTGCACGGGTGCGGAGGCGAGACGGAAGCCAGGTCGCCGATGGCCGCGAGGACCGTGCAGTGGCCGCCGTACGTGCGGGCCGCGCCGTGGTTGCTGATCGTCGGCGGGCTGGTGTGGAACTCGCTGGATCCGGCCGACTACTGGGGCGACCCGATGCTGGCGGCCGCCGCCGTGCTGTCCGGGGCGCTGCTGGGCCTGCGGGACACCCTGGCGGTCGCGCTGGCGAACGTGGTCGGCATCGTGGTGCTGTCCGTGCGGGACGGGTCGATCGGCACCCAGGACGGCTTCCTGGAGCTGGTGAACACCGCCTTCGCCGCCCTGCTCGGCATCGCCGTGAACCGGGTGGTGGCCCGGCACGGGCGGCACCTGGCGCGGGTGCGCTCGGTGGCCGAGGCGGCGCAGCGGGCGGTGCTGCCGGAGCCGCCGGGGCAGGTGGCGGGGCTGGAGGTGGCCGCCTGTTACCGGGCGGCCCAGGACGAGGCGCTGATCGGCGGGGACGCGTACGCGCTGCAGTCGACGCCGTACGGCGTGCGGGTGCTGATCGCCGACGTGCGGGGCAAGGGGCTGCACGCGGTGGGCGCGGTGTCGGTGCTGCTGGGGGCGTTCCGGGAGGACGCGCACCGGGAGCCGGACCTGGGCGCGCTCGCGGACGCCCTGGAGCGCACCCTGGTCCGGGAGGCCGCCCAACTGAGCGAGGAACTGCGGCTGGAGGGGTTCATCACCGCGCTGCTGGTGGAGTTCCCGCCGGGTGAGGCGGTGGCCCGGACCCTGGACTGCGGTCACCCCGGGCCGTACCTGCTGGGCGGCGGCGGGCCGGGGGTGAGCCGGTGGGACGCCGGGGACCCGGGGCTGCCGCTGGGGATGGGCGTGCTGGGGGTGGCGCGTCCCGGCGTGGAGAGCAGGCCGTTCCCGCCGGGGAGCACGCTGCTGCTGGTGACCGACGGGGTGACCGAGGCCAGGGACGCGGCGGGGGAGTTCTACGACCCGGTGCGCGGGCTGGCCCCGCTCGGGCCGTTCGCGGGGGCGCGGGAGGCGGTGGAGGCGCTGGTGGCGGACGTGGTCCGGTGGACGGGAGGGCCGCGGGACGACGACATGGCGGTGCTCGCGGTGACCCGGCGGGCCGGCGACGGGGAGCGGCCGGGGAACGGGAGCAATCGGGCATAGCGCCCGCATGTGATTCCGAAGGGTCACGCTGATATCACGGTGGGGTTACGCAAAGTGCCTGCTCCATGGATTCCGGCCAAGTTGGGCACGGTGCCCCGGTGGCCGGAAAGCGGGTGTCCGGATATCGGACGACGAAATGGACTGCCTGGTCAACGTGCCGGGTTGGAGGGGGTGTTGGGCGGCGGTTCCTCGTCCGACGGGCAGCGACGGGCATGTGATGCGTGTGCGTCGGATCCGGGTCCGGGAGGTGACGCCGGGTCAGAAAGGCGCGGGGTCGGTCACGGCAGTGGCGGGATCCGGTCGACCCTTCGTTCGTCCGGAAACGCACCCGGTGCTTGCCCGGTGTCGAATGGGTGACCGAGAGTCGCACCGATGAACGAGAAGCCGCACCCCCGTCCGTCCCGTCTGTCCGGCCACCGCGACTTCCGGCTCCTGCTGACCGGAGCCGCGGCGGCCCAGACGGGCAGTCAGGTGACCCTGGTGGCGCTGCCATTGGTGGCGGTGGTGGTGCTCGACGCCACCCCGTTCGAGGTCGGCCTGCTCACCGCCGCCGAGACCGCCGCCTTCCTGCTGGTCGGCCTGCCGGCCGGCGCCTGGCTGGACCGGATGCGCAAGCTCCCGGTGCTGATCCGCGCGGACGTGGTGCGCTGCCTCGCGGTGGCCTCGATCCCGCCGGCGGCGGCCTTCGGGGTGCTCACCATGCCCCAGCTCTACCTGGTCGCGCTGGTCACCGGGGTGGCCACGGTCTTCTTCGACGTGGCCCACCAGTCCTTCCTGCCCGCCGTCCTGCCGCGCGAGCAACTGGTGGCCGGCAACGGAGCGTTGGAGACCGTCCGGTCCTCGGCGCAGATCGCCGGGCCGGGCCTGGGCGGCGGACTGGTCCAGCTGCTCGGCGCCCCGCTCGCCATCGTCGCGGACGCCTGCGGCTACCTCGCTTCCGCGCTGCTGCTCGCCCGGATCCGGGTCGACGAACCGAAGCCGGAAGCGGCGCCCGGGAGTTCGCTGCGCGCCGAGGTGGCCGAGGGCGTGCGCTTCGTGCTCGGCCACCCGCTGCTGCGGGCGATCGCCACCGCCACCGCCACCTCCAACCTGTTCTCCGCCGTGCTGATGGCCGTTCAGACGGTCTTCTGGGTCCGCGTCCTGGACCTCTCGCCCGGGGCGATCGGCGCCCTGCTGTCCGCCTCCGCGGTCGGCGGGCTGGCGGGTGCGCTGTGCGCCGGGAAGCTGTCCCGCTGGGTCGGCCAGGCCCGGCTGATCTGGCTGGCCACCGTGGTGACCGCGCCGTTCGCGCTGCTGTGGCCGCTGTCCGGCGGCGGCGCGGGCGCCCTGCTGTTCGGCCTCGCCTCGGGCGTGGTGCTGTTCGGCGCGGTCGCCTACAACGTCGCCCAGGTGAGCTTCCGGCAGAGCGTCTGCCCGCCCGAGCTGCTCGGCCGGATGAACGCCACCATGCGCTTCCTGGTGTGGGGCACGATGCCGATCGGCGCGCTCGGCGGCGGGCTGGTCGCCGACTGGGCCGGCCCGCGCGCCGCGCTGTGGGTGTGCGCGGTGGGGTTCCTGCTGGTGCCGGTGCCGTTGCTGCTGTCGCCGCTGCGGGGGATGCGCGAGCTGCCCACGGCCGCCGAGGCCGGCGCGGAGGAGCCCCGGGCGGACGAAGACCGGGCCGAGGACGCCGAGCATCCGGCCGCGAGCCCGACCGCGAGTCCGACCGCGAGTCCGACCGCCCCCTGATTGCCACCTGACTGCTCCTCGAACCGAAGTCGTACCGAACCGAAGCCTCAACGAACAGAGCCAGAACCGAAGCCGTACCAAACCGAACCGAAGCCGCATCGAACCGAGCCGAACCGAGCTGAACCGAACCGAACCGAGCCGACACCGGAAACCGGAGACCGTTCCGTGCACGCCAGCATCACCGCCGCCTACCTCGCCCGGTACCGCTCCGCAGCCGCCGACTCCCCGGTGGAGCTGCTCCCGCTGACCGGCGCCCAGCGGCGCTTCCTGATCACCCGGCGGCTCGCGCCGCAGACCCGCTCCGACCTCGCCCCGCTGTTCTTCGCCTACCCGGCCGGCACCCTCGACCTGCCCCGACTGGACCGCGCCGCGACCGCCGTCGCGGCCGGCCACCCGGCGCTGTGCGGGGCCTTCGCGACCGTCCGCGGCACACCCGTGCTGCGCACCGGCGGCCCCTCCGTCGAGGTCGCCCGGATCGCGGTGGCCCCCGGCACCGGCGCCGAGGCGGCGCTGCGCGCGGCACTCCTGGACTGGCCGCTGGACGGCCCGGCGCTGCGCCTGCTGGTGGCCCGGGAGCCGGACGGCGACGAGGAGTTGCTCGCCCTGGCCCTCGACCACGCGGCCTGCGACGAGCAGTCCATCGGGGCGCTGGTCGGCGAGCTCACCGAGGCGTACCGGCTCGACCGGTCGCCCGCGCCGGGCCCCGACCCGCAGGCGGTCGCCGACTTCCGACAGGCCGTCGAACTCCAGCTGGCCGCCGAGGAGGCCGCCGCCGGGCCCGCCGCCGAGGCCCACTGGGGACGCCGGCTCGGCGGCCTGACCGGGACCGGCGGCGCCGCCGCCCGGACCACCGGCATGCTCACCGAGCGGCTGCCCGCCGTCGAGGGCGCCGCCCGCAGCGCCGTCTTCCCCGCCCTGCTGGACGCCGTCGGCGCCGCGGCCCGGCGGCTGCACCGCGCCGACGACGGGCTGGCGCTCGGCTACCCGTGGGGCGGCCGCCCGCCCGGTGCGCCCGACGTGCTCGGCTGCTTCCTGAACACCCTGGTGCACGCCGTCCCCAGCCGGCCCGCCGCCGACCTGGAGGCGCTCTGCGACGACTGGTGGGACGACCTGGAGCACGCCGGCACCCCCTTCGACGAGGTGGTCCGGGCCGCCCGCGCCGCCGGATCGCCGTGGTCCGGCGGGCTGGACGCGATGCTCACCTTCGAGAACCTGCAGCGCCGCCCCGAGCTGGTGCTCGGCGGCGTCGCCGGTCGGGAGGTCCACATCGACGGCCGCCCGCTGGCCGCCCCGACGGCGGTCGCCGCCGCGTACGGCGAGGACCTGCTGGTGCGCTTCGTCTGGGACTCCGAGCGCTTCCCGGCGGCGGAGGCCGAGGCGGCCTTCGCGGACCTGCTCGCCGTGCTGCGCGGCCACCTCTAAGGATCCGGCCGCCCACCCCGCCCGCATCCCGGGCCCACCGACCTCACCCTCCCCGAGGACCCCGGGCCGCACCCCCACCCCGGTGCGGCCCGGCCCCCACCGGCCGCCACCGGGACCACCCCACTTCCGCGCCCGGCCACCGCAGTGCCGACACGCCCACCACACAAGGGAATCCTTCATGTTCGCACTCTCTCCCTCGCAGGAGATCGTCTGGCTGCACGAGCAGATGCAGCCCGGCAGCCGCGCCTACAACTTCACCGGCGTGCTCGACCTGTGGGGCACCCTCGACCGCGCGGCCCTGCACACCGGCCTCGCCGCCGTCCTGGCCCAGCACCCGGGCCTGCGCCTGGAGTTGGTCGCCCGACCGGAGGGCCTCCCGGGCCAGCGGGTCGCCGAGGACTGCCAATCCGAGCTCCGGCACAGCGATTTCACCGCCGAGGCGGACCCGGAGACGGTGTTCCGCACCTTACTCGCCGCCGAGGCCGAGGAGCCGCTGGACACCGAGCGGGCGCCGCTGCTGCGCTGGCACCTGGTCAAGCTCGCCGAGGACCACCACCGGCTGATCCACGTCGAGCACCACCTCGTCCACGACGGCCACTCCTTCGCGATCTTCCTGCGCGACCTGTTCACCGTCTACCGCGCCCGGGTCCTCGACCAGCCGTACGAGCTGGCCACCGCCCCCTCGTACGAGCAGCACGCCCGCACCGAGGCCGACCCGCGGGCCCGCGAGCGCGCCCTCGCCTTCTGGACCAGGGAGTTGGCAGACGCCCCGCGCGAGGTCACCCTGCCCGGGCTGGCCCGGCCGGGCGTCGAGCGCCGCCACCGCGGCGGCCAGCTGCGCCAGTCGATCGGCGCCGACCTCGCCGAGCGGCTGCGCGAGCGCAGCAAGTCCGACGGCCACACCCCGTTCTCCACCCTGCTCGCCCTGTTCACCGAACTGCTGCGCCGGCACAGCGGCCACCGCGAGATCACCGTCGGCACCGCCGTCGGCAACCGCCCGGAGGGCTACGAGGGCACCGTCGGCATGTTCGTCAACACCGTGCCGCTGCGCCTGCGGATCGACCCGGCCGCCTCCGGCACCGAGGCCGTCGACGAGGTCACCGACGTCCTGATGCGCGCCCTGCCGCACCAGCACCTGCCGGTCCAGGAGCTTACCCACAGCCTCGGGCTGCACACCGGCGGCGCCGACAACCCGCTGTTCAACGTGATGTTCAGCGCCCACGACGCCGCGCTGCCCGACGTCCAGGCCCCCGGCCTCGACGTCTCGCTGTACGAGGGCTTCAACACCGGCACCACCCGCTTCGACCTCGACCTGGTGCTGCTGCCGGACGACCGCCGGGTGGTCGGCGAGAAGCACGGCGTCGCCGGGATGACCCTGATCTGGGACTACGACGCCGACCTGTTCGGCGAGGCCAGGGCCGTGCTGCTCTCCGAGCGCCTGCTGGAGCTGCTGCGCTGCTACCTCGACGACCCCGAGGCGGTGCTCGCCGAACTGTCCCCCGCCCCCGCCGCCGAGCCCGCCGCCCCGCTCACCCCGGCCGGCCTCGACCCGGCCGCCGCCCACGACCCGACCGCGCTCGCCGTGCTGGCCGGCACCGAGCGCCTCACCTACGGCGAACTCGACCGCCGGGTCGGCGACCTGGTCGACCGGATGCGCGCCGCCGGGGTCACCGCCGGCCAGCCGGTGGCCGCCGTGCTGCCGCGCGGCACCGACAGCGTGGTCGCCCTGCTGGCCTGCCTGCGGCTCGGCGCCGTGCACGCGCCGCTGTCCACCGAGGACCCGACCGCCCGGCTCGGCCTGCTGCTGGAACGGCTCGCCCCCGCCCTGGTCCTGGCCACCCGGCAGAGCGCCCTGGCGCTGCCCGCCGAGGGCTTCACCCCGGCCCTGCTGGACGGCCCCGCCTTCCCGAAGGCCGAGCCCGCCGCCGTCCTGGCGGGCGGCGCGTACCTCATCCACACCTCCGGCTCCACCGGCGTGCCCAAGCCCGTCCTGGTCGGCCGCGAGGCGCTCGCCGGGTACGTCGCCGCGATCGCCGCCCGCTACGAACTCACCGCCGCCGACCGGGTGCTGCTGTTCGCCCGGCCGTCCTTCGACGTCTCCCTGGAGGAGGTGCTGCCCGCCCTCGCGGTCGGCGCCGCCCTGGTGGTGCCGCAGCGCGAGGTGCCCACCGGGCCCGAGCTGGTCGCCGTGCTCGCCGCCCGCGCCGTCACCGTCGCCAACCTGCCCACCAGCTACCTGCTCGCCGTCCGCGAGGACCTGCGCGAGGCGCTGCGGGACGGCCGCTGGACGCCCAGGCTGCTCGTCCTCGGCGGCGAACGGCTGCCCGCCCGGGCACTGGCCGGGCTGACCGGGGCCACCACGGTGCTCAACGCCTACGGCGTCACCGAGGCCACCGTCACCTCCACCGTCCACCAGGTCGGCGCGGCCGACGTCGAGGCGGACGGCGAGATCCCGCTCGGCACCGAACTCGACGGCGTGCGGCTGCACGTCCTGGACGAGACGCTGCGCCCGCTGCCGTACGGCTGCGTCGGCGAACTCGCCGTCAGCGGCGACCTGTTGGCCGAGGGCTACGTCGGCCTGCCGGAGCCCACCGCGGCCCGGTTCGTCACCGTCCCCGCCCTCGGCGGCGCCCGGGTCTACCGCACCGGCGACCGCGGCTACCGCGACACCGAGGGCCGGCTGTGTTTCCTCGGCCGCGCCGACAACCAGGTCAAGCTGCGCGGCCACCGGATCGAGCTGGAGGAGATCGAGGCCGCCGCCTCGGCCGAACTCGGCGGCCGCTCCTGCGCCGTGGTGCTGCACACCGACCCGCGGACCGGCCCCCGCCTGGTCGGCTTCCTCGAAGGCGCCGAGCGCCCCGACCAGGCCGCCCTGCACACCGCGCTGGCCCGCCGGCTGCCCGGCGGACTCGTTCCGGCCACCTGGACGGCCGTCGAGACCATGCCCACGGTGGCCGGCGGCAAGCCCGACCGTGCCGCCCTCGCCCGGCTGGTCGAGGAGACGCCGCAGGAGCAGCAGCAGGAGGAGCACGCGCCCAGCGCCTTCACCGACCCCGGCCAGCAGCTGATCGCCGCCGCCTGGCGCGAGGTGCTCGGCCACGACCGCTTCGGCGCGGACTCGCACTTCTTCGAGGTCGGCGGCCACTCGCTGCTCGCCGCCCAGCTCGCCGCCCACCTGGAGCCGCACCTGGGCAGCCGCCCGCCGCTGCGCACCCTGTTCCGGCACGCCGTACTGGCCGACCAGGCCCGCGTCCTCGCCGGGGACGTCAAGTGAGCGCGCCCTCGGCGGTGACGGGCCAGGGGGCCGACGGGACCGTCGGGCGCCCGCGCCACCGCGAAGGGGCCGCCGCGCCCCGGAAGGCGTTCACCGCCCGCCCCACGAGCCACAACTGACGGTTCGACGTGCGTACTTGGAGACGATGATGGAATCCCTGAGCATCGGATACGGCCGCCCGCACCAGGACGGCGCGGTCCTCGACCTGTTCACCAGCTGGGCACACCGCACCCCGCAGGCGCCCGCCCTGATCGACGGCGAGCACACCCACAGCTACGCCGAACTCGACCGCCTCGCCGACACCGTGGCCGAGGCGCTGCGCGGCAAGGTCGGCCCGGGCGACCTGGTCGGCGTCTGCCTCGGCCAGTCGACGGCGCTGGCCGCCGTCACCCTGGCGACGGCCAAGCTCGGCGCCGTCCACCTGCCGCTCGGCCCGCGCCCCGGCGAGAAGCGCCTCCAGGCCGTCGCCGAACAGCTGCGCCCGGTCTGCCTGGTCGGCGAGGCCGCCGTACTGCCGCCCGGCGGCGAACGGCTGGACCTGGACCTGCCCACCGAGGGCGTGGTCGCCGCACTGACGCCCGGCGGGCAGGCCGGCGTGCCGGTCGGCACCCACTACGCCGTCCTCACCTCCGGCTCCACCGGCACCCCCAAGGCCGTCGCCGTCACCGAGCCGGCCCTCGGCGCGCTGCTGCAGTGGTACCGCGAGCTGACCGGCCTCGGCCCCGGCGAGCGGCACAGCCTGCTGATCGGGGTCGCCTTCGACCCGCACGTCCTGGAGCTGTGGGCCGGCCTCACCTCCGGCGCCGCGCTGGTCGTCGCCCCCGAGGCCGTCCGCTGGGACTCCGGCGCGCTCGCCGACTGGTGGCGCGAAGCCGGCATCACGGTCTCCGTGCTGCCCACCCCGCTGGCCGAGCCGATCCTCAACCGGCCCTGGCCCACCGGACTGGCGCTTCGCCACGTGACGGTCGGCGGCGACCGGCTGCGCCGCGCGCCCGGGCCGGAGGTCACCGCGACCGTCCACAACGCCTACGGTCCCGCCGAGGCGACCGTCGCCACCACCGTGCACACCATGGCGCCGGGCGGCGACCACGGCGCCGACGCGCCGCCGATCGGCCTGCCGATCCCCGGCGCCGTCCTGCTGGTCACCGACGAGCAGGGCACCCCGGTGCCCAGGGGCACGGCCGGGGAGTTGAGGATCGGTGGCCGGGGGCTGGCCGCCGGTTACCTCGACCCCGAGCTGACCGCCCGCCGCTTCGTCGAGGTGCCGCCCGGCGTCGACGGCATCGACCGGGTCTACCGCACCGGCGACCGAGTGGTGATGCGCGCCGACGGCGTGCTGGAGTTCCACGGCCGCCTGGACGACCAGGTCAAGGTCAGCGGCGTGCGGATCGAGCCGGCCGAGGTCGAGGCCGCCTTCGAACGCGACCCCCGGGTGCGCCGGGCCGTGGTCGCCGCCGAACCGTCCCCGGCCGGCGGGGTGCGGCTGCTCGCCTTCGTCCAGGCCGAGGACGACGCCGAGCCCGCGAGCCTGCTGGACGCCGTCCGGCCCTGGCTGCCCGAGCAGGCCGTGCCCTCGGCCGTCCGGCTGGTCGAGCGCTACCCGCTGGACGCCAACGGCAAGGTGGACCGCGCGGCGCTGCTCGCCGCCGCCCCGCCGGCCCCGGCGGCCGTCGGCGAGGACGGCGACACCCCGGTCGAGCGGACCGTGCTGAAGCTCTGCCGGGAGCTGATCGGCAACGCCGAGCTCGGCCCGGACGACAACTTCCTCGCCTCGGGCGGCAATTCGCTCGCCGCCGCCCGACTGCTGGAGTCCCTGGAGGAGGAGTACGGCGTGCGGCTGCGCGCCCCCCTGCTGCTGCGCCAGCCCGACCTGCGGGCCGTCGCACGGCTGGTGGAGGAGCGGCTGCCGAGCGAGTCCGTCCTCTGACCTCACCGTGACCAGCGGCGCCCCGGCCCCGGGCCGGGGCGCCCGGAAGGGACCCAGCCATGACCTCCACCCCCGGTACCCTGCCCGCGCTGATCGCCCGGCAGGCCGAGCAGCACCCCACCGCCCTCGCCGTCACCGACGGAAACGGCTACCTCACCTACCGCGAACTCCACGACGCCTCCGGCCGGTTGGCCGCCGTCCTGGCCGCCCGCGGGATCGGCCCCGGCAGCGCCGTCGGCCTGCTCTGCGCCCGCTCGGCCCGGTTCGCCGTCGCCCAACTCGCCGCCTGGCGGGCCGGCGCCCTCGTCGTCCCGCTCGACCCGGCCTACCCGCGCCCGCGGATCACCGAGATGACCACCGACGCCGACGTACGGCTCGTCCTCGGCGACAAGGCGCTGCTCGCCGAGGCCGGACTGCCCGCCGAGCGCACCCTGGTGCTCGCCGAGCACGGCGGCTACACCGAGGCCCCCGTCCCCGACGCCGCCGACCCGGACGCGCCCGCCCTGCTCTACTACACCTCCGGCTCCACCGGCCGACCCAAGGGCGTACTCGTCCCGCACCGCGCCGTCGCCGACCTGGTCACCGCCCCCGACGGGCTCGCCCTCGGCCCGCGCGACCGGGTGCTCTTCCACTCCACCCCCTCCTTCGACGCCGCCACCTTCGAACTGTGGGCCCCGCTCGCCCACGGCGCCGCCGTCGCCGTCTCGCCCGCCGACCGGCCCAGCGCCGAGGAACTCGTCCGCGACATCGAGCGGTTCGGCGTCACCACCGCCTTCCTCACCACCGCGCTCTTCCACCACCTGGCCGCCAAGCAGTCCCGGATCTTCGGCGTGCTGCGCACCCTGGCCGTCGGCGGCGAGGCGCTCGCCCCCGAGTACGCCGGAGCGGTGCTGCGCGCCTTCCCCTGGCTGGAGCTGTACAACGTCTACGGGCCCACCGAGGCCAC
Organism: Kitasatospora sp. NPDC089509; assembly: GCF_044749365.1. NCBI lineage: Bacteria > Bacillati > Actinomycetota > Actinomycetes > Kitasatosporales > Streptomycetaceae > Kitasatospora > Kitasatospora sp. NPDC089509. The sequence goes on from NZ_JBIVHS010000002.1 coordinate 728,691, forward strand.
CACCTTCACCACCGCGCACCGGATCACCCCGGCCGACTGCGCGGGCGGCCCGGTCCCGATCGGACGGCCCTTCGGCGGCGCCCGCGCCCTGGTCCTGGACGAGCACCTCGCCCCGGTCGAGCCCGGCGCGGTGGGCGAACTGTGGATCGGCGGCGAGCGGCTCGCCCAGGGCTACCTCGACCGGCCCGAGCTCACCGCCGAACGCTTCCCGGAACTCCCGGGCCGCGGCCGCGCCTACCGCAGCGGCGACCTGGTGCGCCAACGCCCCGACGGCACCCTGGAGTTCCACGGCCGCACCGACGACCAGGTGAAGGTCCGGGGCTTCCGGATCGAGCCCGGCGAGGTCGAGCACGCGCTGCTCCAGTTCCCCGAGGTCGCCGAGGCGGCCGTGGTGGTCCGCCGGGCCGGCCGGCCCGACGCCGCGCTCACCGCCTGCGTGGTGCTCGCCGACGGCGCCGGCGCGGCCGTCGAGACCCTGCGCACCCGGCTCGGCGAGCAACTGCCCGCCCACCTGGTGCCCACCGCCTGGAGCATCCTCGGGGAACTGCCGCTCACCGGCACCGGCAAGGTCGACCGGCGCGCGCTCGCCGCCGCCGACCCCGATGCCGCCGGCCGCGCCCGGGCCGAGGTCGAGCTCACCCCGATCCAGCAGGTCGTCGCCGAGGCCTGGAGCCGCGCCCTGGAACGCCGGATCACCGACCCGGCCGCCGACTTCCTCGCCGAGGGCGGCCACTCGCTGCTCGCCATGTGGGTCGTCGACGACCTCAGCGGCGACCTCGGCGTCGACCTCTCCCTCGCCGACTTCCTCGGCCACCCCACCGTGGCCGGACAGGCCGAACTGCTGGAGCGCGCCCTGCGGGCCGCCGACGACACCCCCGGAGCAGCACAGCGATGACCAGCGACCAGAACGACCTGCTCCGGCGGGCCCGCAACCGCCGCCCCGCCCCCGCCCCGGAGCACCCCGCCGCCGACTCCGGCCCGGCCCCGCTGTCGCACGCCCAGCAGCGGATGTGGCTGATGGACCACCTCGGCCAGGGCGGCGCCCTCTACAACGTGCCGATCGCCACCCGGCTGCGCGGACCGCTCGACCCGGAGGCCCTCGCCACCGCGCTCACCGGCCTCACCGAACGGCACGCCGCCCTGCGCACCCGCTACCCGCGCCACGGCGACCAGCCCCACCAGCACATCGACCCGGTGCGCCCGGTGCCGCTGCCCGTCCTGGACGCCCCCGGCGACTGCGTCGAGCAGTTGGTGACCGAGGCCGCCTGCCCGTTCGACCTCACCGACGGGCCGGTGCTGCGCGCGCTGCTGCTGCGGCACGCGCGCGAGGACCACACCCTGCTGCTGACGATCCATCACATCGCGGTCGACGGCGGCTCCCTGCCCGTCCTCGCCGCCGACCTCGCCGAGCTGTACACCGCCGCCCGCGACGGCGGCCGGCCCCAACTCCCGCCGCCCGGCATGCCGTACGCCGAGTACGCCCGCCAGGAACGCGCCCGCGACGCCGAACTCACCGCCGCCGCCGACGCCCGCGCCGCCCACCTGGCCGGCGCCCGCCCGCTGCCGCTGCTGCGGCCCGTCGCCCCCGGCACCCGCGACCGCAGCGCCGCGCTGCACGCCGTCCCGCTGTCCACCGCCACCGTCGAGGGCCTGCGCGCGCTCGGCGCCCGGCACGGCGCCACGCTGTTCGCCGTCGTCCTCGCCGCGGCCTTCGCCACCCTGCGCACCGCCGCCGGCCAGGACGACCTGGTGCTCGGCTGCGCCAGCGGCCAGCGGGCCCGGCCCGAGCTGCGCCGCACCGTCGGCCTGGGCGTCAACACCCTCGCGGTGCGGGCCGAACTGGCCGGGGAGGAGCCCTTCACCGAGGCGCTCGCCCTGGTGCGCGGCGCCCTCCTGGAGGCCCAGCAGCACCACCAGGTGCCCTTCGACCTGGTGGTCGAGCGGCTCGGCGCGGCCGCCCGAGGCGCCGACGGCACCCCGCTGCTCTCGGCTAGCTGCGACGTCGTCCAGCCCGCCACCGGGCTGGCGCTGCCCGGACTCGACGCCGAACACGTCGACGTCGACCTCGGGCTCGCCAAGTTCGACCTCACCCTGGTGCTGGAGGAGGGCGCCGAGCCGCGCTGCCTGGTCCAGCACGACCGGGCCGTGCTGGACCGGGCCACCGCCGCCCGGCTGGCCGAGACCTTCGCCGCGGTGCTGCGCACGGTCGCCGAGGACGCCGAACTGCCGCTCGCCGACCTGCCCGGCGAACTGCTGGTCACCGCCGTCCGGCACCCGGTGCTGGAAGCCCTGTCGGCCGATCCCGGGGTGGCCGACGCGGCCGTGCTGGAGACCCCCGACGGCCCGCCGCTCGCCTACGCGGTGGTGCGCGGAGCGGCCGCCCCCACCGGCACCGACCTGCGCTCGCGGCTGCGGCGATCCGTGCCCGCCGCCGAACTGCCGTCGGCCGTCACCCTGGTGGACCGGATCCCGCGCGGCGCGGACGGCGCCGTCGACCGCGACCGGCTGCCCGGCGCCGCCCTCCCGGCCTCGGCCTCGGCCGACCGGCCGACCGGCCCGCTCGACCTGGTCCGCGCCGCCTTCGGCGAACTGCTCGGCAGCGTCCCGCCCGCCGACGGCGACTTCTTCGCCCTCGGCGGCCACTCGCTGGTCGCCGTCCAGCTCGCCGAACGCCTGCGCACCCGGGTCGGCCTGCCGCTCACCGGCCTGGACGTCCTGGAACACCGCACCCCGCGCGCCCTCGCCGCCCTGCTCGCCGTCCGCGAGCAGGAGCGCCGGGACGTCCTCGCCCGCACCGGCACCCGGCCCAGCGGCGAGCCCCGCACCGGCACCGTGCTGCTCACCGGCGCCACCGGCGGCGTCGGGGCGGCCGTACTGCAGGAACTGATGGCCCAGGGACGGCCGGTGCGCGTCCTGGTCCGCCCGGAGTCGGCCCACCTGCCGGCCCTGCACGGCGCTGAGATCGCCGAGGGCGACCTCGCCGACCCGGACAGCCTCCGGCGCGCGGTCAAGGGCGTCGACGCCGTCATCCACGCCGCCTGCACCTTCACCGAGCACGAGGTCGACACCGCCGCCATGCGCGCCCTGCTGGACGGCTGGAGCGGCGGCCCGTTCGTCTTCGTCAGCAGCATCGACGCCTACGGACGCCCGGCCGACACCGAGGTCGCCGAGGGCGGCCCCAGCGGTGTGCCGGTCACCGCGTACGGGCAGGCCAAGCTGGACTGCGAGCGGATGCTGTTCGAGACCGCCGAGGCCACCGGCCACGGCCCGGCCACCGTGGTCCGCGCCCCGATCGTCTGGGGGCCGCACCACCGCCTGCGCGACCAGCTCCGCTGGGGCTCCACCGGCGAGCTCTACCAGGCCGCCCTCGCGGGACGGCCGATCGTGCTGCCCGCGCCGGGCGGGCAGGGGGAGTGGAACGGTGCCGCCTGGGTGCACTCCGCCGCCCTGGCCCGCGCCCTCGCCGCCTGCGCCCAGCCCGACGGCCCGGCCGCCGGGCGGATCGTCAACGCGATCACCGGGCACGTGTCCTGGGCGGAGTTCAGCACCGAGCTGATCCGGCTGCTCGGCTCGCGGAGCGAGGTCGAGCAGAGCCCCGACGCCGACGCGGAGCTGCGGCGCCCGTGGCACTACCGGGCGGAGACCCTCGCGGCCGCGCTGCGGCCGGAGCCGGGGGAGGACTGGCGCGGCGTGCTGGCGGCCATGGTCGGCTGACCGGAAGACCGGAAGACCGGAAGACCGGAAGACCGGCTGACTGCTGCTACGGCCGGGCGGAGGGGCTCGTCGCTCCTCCGCCCGGCCGTTCGGCGTTCCCGAGGCGGCCCGCGGCGAGCGTGCGGATCCGCCGGGTGCGCCCGCCCTCGGCCAGGACGGTCAGGCAGGCCGTCGCCGGGCACGTCCCGGCCGCGCGCAGCTGGAGCCAGTCGGAGGCGGTGCGCAGCCGCTCCTCCTCCCACGGCTCGCCGAGGGTCATCGCCCGCAGCAGCGCCCACTCGCCCAGGCGTCGCACGGCGAACCCGTCGGCCGCCGCAGCTGCGGTCAACTCCCGTATCCAGTCCGAGAATTCCGGTGACGTCAGCAGCTCTGCCGCCCGCCGGTCCAGGTACTCGCCGACCGCGCCGCTCGCCATCGCCGGATCGGGATCGGCGAGCACCCGCGCGACCACCGAGGCCGCGTCCTGCGGCGCGGCCCCGGCGAGGGCCCGGCGGTGATGGGCCAGTCGCACGTGCTCGTCGGGATCCGCGCACGGACCGTCCGGGTCCACCTGAGTTCCTCCTGCCCGCCTGGCCCGACTCCTGCCCGCCTCACCCGACCGGGACCACCCGGGCCCAGTCCGGCGGTGCGGTCGGCCGGTACTCGCCGTCGTCCTCGTTGTACCGGGCCGGTCGCCGGAACAGGCCCACCACCGTACGGCAGGCCGGTGCGACCTCCGGCCACGGGGTCTGCCCGTCGGTCAGCACCACCACGACGTCCGGCCGCGGCCTGGTCCGCAGCGCCGCCGCGAAGCCCGTCCGCAGGTCCGTGCCCCCGCCGCCGACCAGCGGGATGCCCTCCGCCCGGCAGAGCGCGCCGACGGACTGCAGGGCCGCGTCGCAGGACAGCACGGTCACCTGGTCGTGCCGGCCGCCGACCGCCCGGCCGATCGCCGTGACCTCCAGCAGCGCGGTGCCCAGCTCCTGGTCGGAGACCGACCCCGAGGTGTCGATCACCACCGAGACCCGGGGCGGGCGCCGCCGCAGACTCGGCAGCACCACCCCCGGCAGCCCGACCGAGCGCCGGGCCGGGCGGCCGTAGCTGTAGTCCCCGCCCGCGCCCGGCCCGGACACCGCCGAGCGCAGCGCCGCGCCCAGCAACTGCCGCCACGGCTGCGGCGGGTGGAACACCTCCTCGGCCCAGCGCCGCCAGCCCGCCGGGGCGTTGCCGGGGCGGGCCCGGATGCCCTCGGCGACCCGGAAGCGCACGGCGTCCCGCTCCTGCGGGGTCAGCCCGTGGGCGCCGTCCGGGCCGAGCTCCCAAGGGCGGTCCACGCCGTCGGCGCCGCTGCCGCAGTCCAGCCAGGACAGTCCCGCCTTGGTCAGGTCGATGCCGAAGCCGCGGACGTAGTCCTCCATCAGCCCGCCCTCCGGCAGATGGAGGCGCTTGGGCAGCACGGCGCCCGCGGGGACGACCAGTCCGTCCCCGAAGGCGTCGTCGTTGATCTCGCAGTCGGCGGCGATGTTCATCCGCACCCGGTCGGCCGGCCCGCGCAGCCCGAGGTCACGGGCCAGCCGGTCGCTGCGCGCGTGATGGTCGCGCAGCAGGTGCGACACCTCGTGCACCCACACGGAGGCGAGGTCCTCCACCGGGGTGCGGTGGACGAACTCCGGTGCGGCGTAGCAGCGCCAGTAGCGGTCCACCGCCATCGTCGGCACCTCCCGGGACTCCACCAGGTGCAGCGCGAACAGCGCGGTCGCCAGGTACGGGCGGGCCCGGACGGCCTGCAGCCGGGCGGCGTACAGCTTGTCGTGGTCCAGCGGGCGCAGTCCGGTCGGCTCTGTGCTGTGCCGGTCCGGGTCCCCGGGCTCGCGGACCGGTCGGGCGACCTTCGGCCTGATCCGCCCAGCGACGTCCAGCGGTGTCGGTCCCGGACCCGTCGGCTTCGCGCCCATCAGCGGCTCTGCGCGGTGGGTCGGCCGGCCCGCCGGGCGGCGGCCTGGTCGGCGGCGCGGTCGGCCCGGCGGGACAGCGCCACCGCGGAGGCGAGGTGTTCGATCGATTCCGGCACCTCCCAGTCCTCCCGGCGCAGCGAGGCCAGCGTGGTGGCCGGCACCACCAGCACGTCCGGCGCGCCGGTCTCCATCGCCCGGACCAGCAGCGCCCAGGCCGCGTCCCAACGGGCCCGCTCCGGGCGGTTGCGCACCGCGGCCACCACCCCGTCCAGCACCACCTGGCGCAGGTCCCCGCGCTCGGGCAGCACCGCGGCAGCCGGGTCGGCGAGCAGCTGCTCCGGGTCGGGCAGGTCCATCCGGTCCATGCTCGCCATCAGCTCCAGCCCCGGTCCGTCCCCGACCGTGCCCCGGACCAGCAGCGACAGCACCTCCCGGGAGGAGCCGGCCGCGGTGGCGAAGGCGATCAGCCGCAGCGTCATGTCCCAGCTCCGCGGGGACGGCCAGGCACCGCCCCGCTTGGTCTCGTTGGTGGGCAGTCGGTGCACCAACTCCGGTCGGGCGGTGAGCAGTTCGCAGACCGCCCGGCGGGCGAGGCGGACCGCCGCCGACAGCTCCGCCGGATCGAGCCGCGGCAGCGTGGCGACCGGCCACACCCCGCCGAGCCCGCGCACCACCACCTCGTGGTCGTGCACCCACTGCAGGTGGACGAAGCGGTTCGCCAGCGGCGGGCTCAGCTCCCACCCGTCGGCCGCCGAGGAGCGCGGGTTCGCCGCGGCCACGATCCGCACCCCCGGCGGAAGTCGGAGCGCACCGATGCGCCGTTCCAGGACCAGCCGGAGCAGCGCGGCCTGGACGGCGGGCGGCGCGGTGGACAGCTCGTCCAGGAACAGCAGCCCGCGCCCGGCCCGGACCAGCCGCACCGCCCAGTCCGGCGGCGCCATCGGGACGCCCTGCTGCGCCGGGTCGTCGCCGACGATGGGCAGGCCGGAGAAGTCGGACGGCTCGTGGACGCTGGCGATGACGGTGGTCAGCGGCAGGTCCAGGGCCTCGGCGAGCTGGTTGAGCGCCGCGGTCTTGCCGATGCCCGGCTCGCCCCAGAGCAGCACGGGCAGGTCGGCGGCGACGGCGAGGGTGAGCGCCTCCAGCTGGCTGTCGGGGCGCGGTTCGGTGCGGGTGTCGCCGAGCAGGTCGAGCAGTTGGCGGGCGACGTCGAGCCGGGCGGGGGTGGGGGCGGGGGCGGACGTGGGCATAGGCATGGGTGATCACCTCGGGAAGTCGTAAGTCGTAAGCCGTAAGTCGGATGACGGCAGCGTGAAGTCGGCGGTGCCGCATGCCGGTTCAGCGCGCCGGTTCAGCGCGTAGCGGTGCGCGGGGGCCGCGGGAAGGGGTAGTGACGGGCGCTGTACTTGCGGAAGCCGAAGCGGTAGAGGCGGTGGGAGAGCCGGCTGCCGACGGCTGCGGCCCGCTGGTCGGGAGTCAATCCGGCCCGGTAGCGGCCGTAGGCGATCCGGCGTTCCGCCGCGGCCGCGAGTTCGTCCCGGAGCGGGCCGTCCCGCAGCGCCGCCTGCGGGCCGAGCAGGCCCTCGACCACGGCCAGTGCCCCGGCGGTGTCGCCGTGATTCAACCGCTCGCGCACGTCGGTCAGTTGGGCCGGATCGCGGTGCGTCTGGTCGATCGCGCGCAGACAGGGCAACGGCCGGCCGGACAGCGCGACGAGCAGCTCCTCGCGGCGCAGCTCGGCCGGGTCGTGGTCGAGCGGGGTGAGCACCCCGTCGACCACCGCGATCCGGTGTCGGGCGCCCCGGCAGTCCACCAGCCTTTGCCCGGGCGGTGGTTGGGGCCTCGGATCGTCCCGGTGCCCGGGTGCCAGCGCGGCCGCGACCAGCGGATGCAGCCGGTCCGGCTCGATCGCCCCGCCGCGCAACAGGTCGAGGTCGGGCAGCGCCCAGGTCGCGGCGTCGGGCAGCAGCGGCAGCGCCCGGACGTCCCCGACGGCCTCCTCGACGAGCCCGTCGGGCCCCAGCAGCAGCCGCTGCCGGTGCCCGAGTCGCACCAGGACGGGCCCGGTGGGGCGCCCCTCGGCGTGACGCAGCAGCTCGGCCTCGGCGGCCCACCGGTCGGTCGCGCAGAGCGGTTCGTGCGCGCCGAATCCGCCGACCGGCAACCCGGACCACTGTCCGGGTTCGGACCCGGCCCCGGCGCGCAGTGCCAACTCCCCACTGCGCGCGGCGTCCCACAGGTGCCGGTGCAGGTCGAGCCGGAAGCGGCGGCTGGGCCGGGGGCGCGGATGCCGGGCCGGTCCGGGGTCGGAGCCGTCCCAGAGCGCCAGGGCGATCCGCTGCCCGAACTCCGCCCAGGCGGGCGGTGTCCGGACCACCAGGTGGAGCGGACGCTCGCCCGGGTAGCGGGCCAGCGGCACGGTCAACCCGGCGCGCAGCCGCCCGTCGGGCGCGGTGCGGGGCAGGTGCCAGCGCAGCAGGTCCGGCGCCAGGTGGCGCAGGTCCTCGCGTAGCCGGTCGGCCAGGTGTCGCCCGTGGGTGCGTGCGACGTCCCGCGGCCGGAAGTCGACCTCGACGTTGGCGGCGGCGCAGGCCCCGGCCCAGTCGCCGGAGAGGCGGCGTGCGGTGGCGGTTTCGATCATGGAGGGCGGCACGGCGTACTCGCGTACGCGCCGCCAGAAGGAGAGACGGGAGTCGTCCCCGTTCGCGGTGTGTGGGTGCATCAGCACTCACCTTGCGCGGACGGGACCTCCGATCCGGAAGAGGTGAAAGTGTTCATCGCCGGGGAGCATAGCCCCCGCCTCCGCCGCTTGGCCACACCTTTCGGCCGGTCCGGCCGCCGGCGCGCTCAAGAACCGCTGGAGGTCAGGTCGAAACCGGTGGTTCGTGATGGCCCCGATGTGTTCTGGTGGAGGACGGAGAAGGCGCGGCCGCGGACGGTCGTGCCGCTCTCGTCGGGGGACGGGGTTCGGCGGGCGCTGGGGCGTGAGCCGAGGGACTTCGCGGACTGTGCGCGGGCGGCGGACGCCACCGGTGCACGGACCGCGGGAGGTAGTGAACGCCTGTCGGAGATACTGTTCAACAGCAGTCGTCCGTATGGCAGTTCAGTTGATCGTCGGCGCCGGGCGGCGTCGGTCGCCGACCGTCCCACCCGGCCGCGGGCCGGGCGGGCGGTACGGAGGCCGACGCCCCGGGTGCCGGGGTGGTCCCCGCGAGGGGCGGGGACCGGGGAGAACCGAAGGATGACCGATGCGCTCCGACCAGACCGCAACTCCTGCTTCCTACACCGCTCAAGCGGCCCGTGACAGCTACACCAGAGGAGGTGTCCCGCCGGTGGCATCCGTCGCCCGCAGCAAGGCCGCCGGTCCCGTGTTGGTGGGTGCGACCATCGCGATGGGGCTGATGGCGGGGCTGTTCTTCGCCTTCGACGTGTCGGTGATGCCGGGCCTGGCGGCCGGTGACGACCGGACGTACGTGACGGCGATGCAGCACATCAACAAGTCGATCGAGAACGGCATGTTCGGTCTCGTGTTCGTCGGTGCCTTCGTGGCGACGGGCGTCGCCGCCTGGCTGCAGCACAAGGCGGGCCGGCGGCAGGCGGCGCTGTGGGCGGCCGGGGCGACCCTGCTGTACGTGGTGGCGCTGATGGTGACGATGGGCGTCAACATCCCGCTGAACAACGACCTCGCGGCGGCGGGTGACCCGTCGCAGATCCACGACTTCGCCGCGGTGCGGACGAAGTTCGAGGGGACGTGGGTGGCGGCGAACATGCTGCGGACGGCGCTGTGCACGGCGGGTCTGCTGGCGCTGACCCGCTCCCTCGTCCTGCACGGGCGCGACTCGCGCTGAGCCGTGCCGCCCGCCGAACCGGTCAGCGCGCCGGATTGACCGGTGCGGCAGCGCAGTTGGAGCCCCCGGCGGATTCCGTCGGGGGCTCTCGGCCTGCCCGCACGGTCAACCCGCCGCCCGGCTGGCCGATTTCACCCCTGTCGGTCCTCCGGAGGGTCGCGCCCCCGGCGGTGGGCGGCGCAGACTGGCCGGTACACGGACGTTCCGAGGTCAGGGGGCAGAATGGGCTCATCACCGGTCGGACGCAGGGCGGTCGGACGGATCCGGACCGCGATCGGCGCCCTCGCCGTCGCGCTCCTGGCGGCGGGCGCGGTCGCGGTGCCCGCCGATCCGGCGGAGGCCGCGGGGAGCCGGGGCGGCAAGGTGGTCTACCTCACCTTCGACGACGGCCCCAGCCCCGTCTACACCCCTCAGATCCTGTCGATCCTCAACCGCTACGGGGTACACGCCACCTTCTTCGAGCTCGGCGAGAACGTCGCCGCCCACCCCTCGCTGACCGCGCAGGTCGCCCGCCAGGGCCACAGCGTGCAGAACCACTCCTGGTCCCACCCGGACCTGCGCCGGCTGTCCGGCTCCTCCTTCGACTCCCAGGTGGGCGGCACCGATCGGGCCATCCGGGCGCAGACCGGCCGGACCCCGAAGTGCCTGCGCCCGCCGTACGGGGCGGTCAACGGCGCGGTGCGCTCCCGGGCGGCGGCGCTCGGCAAGCAGGTCGTGCTCTGGTCGGTCGACCCGGCCGACTGGTCCCGGCCGGGGACGGCGGCGATCCGCTCGCGGGTGCTGGGGAACGTCCGCCCGGGCTCGGTGATCCTGCTGCACGACGGGGGCGGGAACCGCTCCCAGACCGCCGCCGCGCTGCCGGCGATCCTGTCCACCCTCAAGGCGCGCGGCTACAGCTTCGCGACCCTCTGCTGAGAGCGCTGCTGAGAGCTCTGCCGAGAGTTCTGCTGAGAGCGGGTCACGAGTAGGGCCAAACACGGCGAAGGGCCGGCCCGGGCGCACACCCGGGCCGGCCCCTCACGAACTCGCCGGTCAGCTCCGACCGTTGAGGATCAACGCATAGGCCAGGCACCCCAACGCCGCCGTGCACAGCAGCGCCCGCAGCACGTTGAAGCGGACCCAGCGGGCCTCGAAGCGGCCGCGCACCGCCACCGGGTCGGCGATCCGCTGCGGCGCCCCGGCCTTCGCCAGCTCGTCGTTCAGCGGGATGTTGACCGAGCGGGTGACCCCGATCGCCGCGACGTACAGCACCAGGGCGGCGATCGTCGCGGGCAGCACGTCATGACCGTCCGAGGGCAGGTGCAGGGCGACTGCGGCCGCCGTGGTGAGCAGGGCGCCGACGAACCCGAGCACGAACCAGCCGTTCAGGATCGCCACGTTGACGCGCTGCATCACCTCGATGAACGTCCGGTCCTCGACCCGGGCGAGCGCCGGCATCACCGAGCACGCGAAGGCGTAGAACAGTCCGGCGGTCAGCCCGCAGGTGACGGTGGCCGCCACCAGGACGAGTGTGCGTGCCGTTTCCATTGTCGCAGCCCCTCTGTTCGCTTGCGCTGGGTATCGGTCCGTTCCCCGTGGGTCGATCATCCGGCATCCGGGCCGTTCGGGCCAGCTCGATCGCTCAAGACCCTCTCAAATGACGAACCGTCAATTGATGTCCTGCCGTCTACACTTGGCGGCATGGACACTCTGACGGGACTCCTCGACGGCCCCAAGGCCCGTGGCGCGTTCCTGCTGCGGTCGATCCTCACCCCGCCCTGGTCGTTGCGGATCGAGGACCGGGCCCCGCTGTCGGTGGTGACGATGGTCCGCGGCGAGGCCTGGATCCTGCCCGAGCGCGGGACGCCGCTGCTGCTGCACCCCGGCGACGTGGCCATCGTGCGCGGTCCCGAGCCCTACACCGTCGCGGACGACCCCGACACGCCGGTGGACGTGATCGTCGGCCCGGGCCAGGTGTGCACCAAGGACGGGGTGGACGTCTCCGAGGTGATGTCGCTGGGCGTGCGCACCTGGGGCCAGGGCCGGGAGGGCGACCAGGCCTCCTCGGTGGTGCTGTCCGGGACGTACCAGGCCGAGCACGAGATCGGCCAGCGGCTGCTGGGCTGCCTGCCCGCACTGCTGGTGCGCCCGGCGGGCACCGGCGCCGACGACACCCTGGTGCACCTGCTGGCCGCCGAGATAGGGCGCAACGAGCCCGGCCAGGAGCTGGTCCTGGACCGCATCCTCGACCTGCTGGTGGTCTCGGTGCTGCGCTCCTGGCTGGCCGCCCCCGAGTCGGGTGCCCCCGCCTGGTACCGCGCCCAGCACGATCCGGTGGTCGGCCCGGTGCTGCGGATGATGCACGACGACCCGGCGACCCCGTGGACGGTCGCCGACCTCGCCCAGAAGGTCGGCGTCTCCCGGGCCGGCCTGGCCCGCCGCTTCACCGCCCTGGTCGGCGAGCCCCCGATGGCCTACCTGGCCGGCTGGCGCCTCGCCGTCGCGGCGGACCTGCTGCGCGAGCCGGAGTGCACGGTCGCGTTCGCCGCGCGCAAGGTCGGCTACAGCAACGCCTTCGCCCTGTCGGCGGCCTTCAAGAGGGTGCGCGGCGTGAGCCCGCAGGAGCACCGCCGACTGGCCGCGAACGGGACCCCGGCGCAGCCGGTGGGCTTCTCGGGGCCGGCGGAGACGGTGATCCTGGCCGGCTGACCGCTGGAGGGGTCGCCCGTCTCCCCTCGGCATCGGCGCTTCTGCCGTGTCGGCACTTGCCTAATAGCCCTAGGCAATCCCATACTGCTCATAGGAAGCGGCACCAACGAACGAAGAAGCACCATGATCACCACCCCCGTCACCGAATCCCTCCTGCACGGCCACCTGGACGTCGAGCACACCGGCCGCGGACTGATCCCGCACCGCCTGCCCGCCTCCGCCCGCCGTCGGATCCCCGACGAGCAACTCGCGATCGCCGAGTCGCAGCCCTCCGGCGTCCGGCTGGCGTTCCGCACCCGGGCCACCATGCTGGCGCTCCATGCCGTCCCCACCAAGCGCGCCTACCCGGGGGTGCCCGACCTGCCCGACGGGGTCTACGACCTCCTGGTCGACGGTCGCCCGGCCGGCCGGGCCGTCGTCCCCGGCGGCAACCTGCGCACCGTCGACCTCGCCACCGGCCGCACCACCCTGACCCAAGGCCCGCCCGGCACGGCCCACTTCACCGATCTGCCGACCGGTGACAAGAGCGTCGAGATCTGGCTCCCGCACACGGAGACCACGGAACTGATCGCCCTCGACTCCGACGCCCCCGTCACCCCGGTGGCTGCGGCCACCCGCAACCGCTGGCTCCACCACGGCAGTTCGATCAGCCACGGCTCCAACGCCGAGCGTCCGACCGGGACATGGCCCGCCCTGGCGGCGCTCGCCGCCGGCCTGGACCTCACCAACCTGGGCTTCGGTGGCAGCGCGCTGCTCGACCCCTTCACGGCCCGCGTCATGCGGGACACGCCCGCGGACGTGATCAGCGTGAAGATCGGCATCAACCTGGTCAACGCGGACGTGATGCGCCTGCGGGCCTTCGTCCCGGCGGTCCACGGCTTCCTGGACGCCATCCGCGACGGGCACCCGACCACGCCGCTGCTGGTCGTCTCGCCGCTGCTCTGCCCGCTCCAGGAGCACACCCCGGGGCCGCTCGCGCCCGACTTCTCCTCCGGGGCCCTGCGCTTCCGCGCGACGGGCGAACCGGGGGGCGGGCGCTTGACGCTCTCGCTGATCCGCGAGGAGCTGGCGCGGATCGTCGAGGCCCGGGTGGCGGAGGGGGACCCGCACCTGCACCACCTCGACGGCCGGGAGCTGTACGGCGAGGCCGACTACGAGGAGTTCCCGCTCCCCGACGGGCTCCACCCCTCGGCGGAGGCCCACCGGGTGATCGGCGCCCGCTTCGCGCGGCTGGCGTTCGCCGAGGGCGGCCCGCTCGCGGTGTGAGGACCGGCGGTGCGGCGCCTTCGGGTGCGGCGCGTTCGGGCCTGACGACTGCCCCCGTCCGTTGTCCGGGCGGGGGCGGTTCCGTGTCGTCGCTCAGGTCTGCCGGCTGTTCGGGGGGAGAACGAGGGCGGTCACCAGGATGCCCTGGCGGGTGGTCCAACGGCCCTGCCGGGGTTGGGGGTTGAGAGGGTGGCGGGCGGTGAAGGTGCCGTCGAGGTGGAGCGTGACGGTGATGGAGGCCAGTGCCGTCCAGGCGTGGGTGAGGGGGTAGAAGGCCTTGTAGGTCGCCTCCTTGGCGCTGAACAGGAGGCGGTCCCAGGGGACGGTGCCCTGGGGGAGCCGGGCCAGCCGGCGGTGTTCGGCGGCCGAGGCGGTGAGGTGGAGAGTGCCGTGGGGGAGCGGCTGCTGCGGCTCGGCGTCGATGCCCAGCGCGGCGTACCGGGTGGTGCGGGTCGCGGCGCAGGCGGTGTAGCCGTCGCAGTGGGTGATGCTGCCCGTGGTTCCGTCCGGCCACCCGGGTGCGCCGCCGCGGCCGGGCAGCAGGGGGAGGGCCGGCACGTCGAGCTCGGCGAGCGCGCTGCGGGCGAGCACGCGGGCGGCGGTGAACTGCCGTTGCCGGCGCAGTGATCGGCCCTCGATGTGGGCGGCCTCGGGCCCGAGCAGGGCCCCGGTGGGCGGGGGGCCGAAGGCCTCGGCGCAGTTCACGTCGGCGGGCAGGAGCGTGCCGACGGTGCTGGTGGTCACGGGCGGTTCCTTCGGGGTGGGTCCTTCGCCGGGGTGGGTGGGTGCCGCCCGTGTGGGGGTCGGGCGGCGGGCCGTGGGGGGTTAGGGGGTTGGGGGGTTGGGGTTGGTGGGGGTGTGGGTGGTGGTGTGGTAGTTGGTGAGGTCGAAGGTGCGGGTTTGGTGTTGGTAGCG
>NZ_JBIVHS010000003.1:0-38604 GCF_044749365.1 Kitasatospora sp. NPDC089509
CTGCGGCGAATCGCAGCCCCTTGCCCTGCTCCGCAGGAGTTCCGTTTCCTCCCCCGACTAAAGCCGGGGGTATCCACGGAGGTATCTGATGACAGGTCGTGGCGGCGAGGGGCGATCGCGGCGGGGGTTCGATCGCGGCGGGCCCAGGGTGCCGAGCCTTCCGTGCGTCAGGCCCCCTCCACCGTAGGGGCATCCGGGGCCGGGGCCGTAACTGCGGCGATGCGGGCCCCCATTGCCGGACACTACGGTGACCGTACTATGGTGGTCGGCGTGACGAAGAAACGCTCCATGCAGGAGCCCACCTTCCTGATCCTCACCGCCCTCGCCGATCAGCCGCGACACGGCTACGCCCTCGGCGACGAGGTCACCGCGATCTCCGACGGCCGGGTACGGCTCGGTGCCGGCAGCCTGTACGGCACCCTCGACCGGCTGCTCGCCGAAGGCCTCATCCGGGTCGAACGGGAGGAGACCGTCGACGGACGCCCCCGCCGCGTCTTCGCCCTCACCCCGACCGGCACCCAAGCCCTCACCGACGAGAGCGAGCGGATGCGGGCCGCCCTCCGCGAGGCCGACCGACGCCTCGCCCTCACCCGCAACCGGCTCGCAGGAGGCCCGGCATGACCCCGCACCAGCACGACCACCGGAACGACCGGCAGAACGACCGGCAGAACGGCGACCGGGCCGGCCGCCTGACGACCCGCCTGCTGCGCCGCGCCCTCACCCTCTACCCGGACTCCTACGGCCCCGACGCACTGTCCGACGTCGCCGACCACGCCGAACGCCGCCTCCGTACCGCGGGCCCGCTCGCCGGACTGCGCGAGGTCGCCGACGTGGCCGGGCACGGCCTCCGGGTCCGGTTCGGCCTGACCTCCCACCGGCCGGCGGGTCAGGCCCTGGCCACCGCGGCCCCGATCGCCGCGGCCCTGGTCGGCGCCTACGCCGCCGTGCACCTCTGGTGGGCCGTCCGGGCCGCCGGCGATCCGGGCGGCTGGGCGCGCATCGCGCTGCTCGTCCCCGCCGCGCTGATGGCGCTCGCGGCCCTGACCGGCCGCTGGACCGCGGCCCGGGCCCTGGCGGCGGCCACCGTCGTCCTGATGCCGCTGCCCACCCTGCTCGGCCACCCCGAACTGCCCGACGCGTACGCCCACATCCCGCTCACCTACAGCCTGGGCGGCCCGGACACCGCGCTGTTCGCCCTCAACGCCCTCGTGCTGCTGATCGCCCCGCCGGACCGCACCACCCAACCGCGCACCGCCGTGCCGTGGGCGGTCGTGATCGCACTCACCGCCGCGGACCTCGCCCTCGACCTGAGCGTCGGCTCGGGCGGAGCGACGGTCGTCTTCCGCACCGGATTCCACCTCGCCGCCCCGCTGGTCACCGGCGCGGCCGTCGCCTGCACCACCCGCACGGTCAGCTCCGCGGCGCTGACCACGGCCGTCCTGGCCGTGCCGCCGCTGTTCACCCCCACCCTGATGGGCTACTACTCCTTGAACGCCACCGACGCCCTGTCCCTGGCGGTGCCGTTCGCCGCCGGGTACGCGGCCGCACTCACCGCGATCCGGCTGAAGGACCGGCTCAACCCCCGCCCCGAAGCCCAGCGCTGACCCGGACCCCGACCCCCGGCGCCCCGCCGCGGCGGGTACTCCCGATCGCCACCCCACCGGGAGTACCCGCCAGGCGGCCCGCGGCCGCACCGGGTACGGCACGGGGTCGCTACCTCGAAATCGGACGATCAGGGCATCTAATGAGGTTTTGTCCTGATTTTCTGTCAGCCGTCCTGTCATGCCCGCGCCTTGGAGCGTGAGCCCGCAGGGCGCTGTGCTGTGAGGAGAGGTGAACCCTCGGATGAGTGCTCGTACGTGTGGGCAGGACCCGGTCGGCTCAGCTGGACGCCGCGGGGAGCGCGGTGTGGGGTTGGCGTCGATGGGAGGCGCATTGCTGTCCGGGATGGCACTGCTGGCGGCCACGGCCCCGCCGGCGGCCGCCGCACCCATGGACACCAGACCGGTGCGGGCGCACCGGGCCGATCCGTCGCAGACCTTCACCTTCACCGGCGCGGCACAGACCCTGACGGTCCCGGCGGGGGCCGTGGTCACCATCACCGCGGACGGTGCCGGCGGCGCCGACAACACCGGTACCCCGTGTTCCGTCACGGGGACGGGCGGGGCGGGGGCACGGGTGGTGACCACCCTGCCGCGGACCACCGCCCCGACGACCTTCACCGTCGACGTCGGCGGCACCGGCGGCAAGGGCTGCAACGGCACCGGCGTGGGAGGCGCCGGCGGGTTCAACGGCGGCGCCCCGGGCGGGACCTTCCCGGCCACCGGCTTCCAGTTCGAAGGCCCGGGCGGCGGCGGGGCGTCCAGCGTCAGCGCGGGCGGCGCCCTGCTGGTGGTCGCCGGAGGCGGCGGTGCGGCCGGCGGCACCGGAGCGGGCTCCGCCGGCGGGAACGGGGGCGGCGGCGGGACGGCGGACGCCACCAACGGCACCGCGGGAGGTTTCACCGGCCCCGGGTCCTCGCCGGGCCAGGGCGGGAACGGCGGCTCCACCACCACCAGCACCGGCGGCACCGGCGGGGCCGCCGGTAGCGGAACGAACTGCGGCGCTACGAGTGGCGGGCCGGGGGGCGGATTCGCCGGTGCCACGGTCGGTCTCGGCGGTGCCGGGGGCAGCATCGGGGCCGGTTGCGCCCTCACCATCACGGGTGCCGGTGGCGGCGGCGGTGGCGGGTACTTCGCCGGCGGGGGCGGCGGCAGCGCCACCGTCGACAACAGGGGCACCTCGGGTGGCGGAGGCGGCGGCGGTGGGGGCAGCAGCTTCGCCGCCCCGTCCGGCACCGGCACCACCTACGGTGCCTCCACCGTCGGGACGGCGAACAACAACGGCCAGGTGACCATCTCCTACACGCTCGCCTCCCTGACCGTCGCCAAGACCCACAGCGGGCACTTCACCCAGGGCCGGGACGGCACCTACACCATCACCGTCGGCAACGACGTCGGGGCCGCCCCGACCGACGGCAGCACGGTCACCGTGTACGACACCCTCCCCGACGGGCTCAGGGCCGACGGCATCAGCGGCGCCGGCTGGAACTGCAGCCTGATCAACCTCACCTGCACCCGTGACGACGTCCTCGCCGCCGGCAGCAGCTACCCGCCCATCACCCTCCAGGTCGATGTCTCCTGCAGCGCCCGCGACCAGGTGACGAACGTGGCCACCGCCATCGGCGGCGGCGACACCGCCAGCCACATCGTCACCGACCCCACCAGGATCAAGGGCCACGACCACGACGACCGCTGCGAGCGCCACGAGCACTGGTGACCCGACCGGACACACGTCGGGGCCCCGACCGCAGTGCGGTCGGGGCCCAGACGTGTTTCCGGTGGTCTTCTAGCGGGGCAGCACCACGTGGACCAGGTAGGGCAGGACGGCGACGGCCCGCGGGTCCTGGTCGAGCAGGATGGCGGCCGGGGCGTGGCCCTGGGCGCGCAGGGCGTCGAAGGGGCGCGAGCGGGGCGCCTCCGGGGGAGGCCGGACGCCGGCCGGGAGCTCCTGGTCCGGCCGGACGTCGGGCGAGGTCCGGCCGTCGCGTCGGAGCAGGCGGTCGGCGGCCCGGTGGACGGCCTCCGCGCGGGTGGTGCCGGTGGCGATCACGGTGCCCGGGAACGGGTCGAGCCGCAGCGCGCAGGCGTGGACGGCGAGCAGGTGCGACAGGTCGTGCCCGACCGGGACACCGCACGGACGCAGCGGCCCGACCGCGCAGGCCGTGCAGTCGGCCGGATGGCACCCGCCGTCGCAGCGCGACTCCAGGTCCGCCCGGGGGACCCGGACGCCCGGGGCGGCGAGCCGCTCCGCGAGCAGCGCCTCGCACTGCTGGGCCAGGCCCTCCTCCAGGGCCCCGAGCCAGGTGAGGCCGGCCGCCGCCCCGACCGGGGGCCGGCCGACCGCGGGGACGTCGCCGAGCGGGATGCGGCGGAGTCCGCCCGTCAGCAGGTCCATGCCCCAGACGGCGGGCGCGCCGCGAGGCCCGGTGGGGCGCAGCCGGTCGGCGGCGAGCGCGGCGAGCGCGGTCAGCACGGCGTCCAGCCGCTCCTGCTGGGGGTCGCGGGCCGTCCCGGGGAGGTCGCCGCGGACCGCCGCCGCGGCGAGCACCGGATCGGCCGCCGCCCGGGCGAGCACCTCCTCACCGTGGACCTCGGCGCCACCCAGCACGGCGGCGAAGGCTGCCCGGACCCCCGCCTCGGTCGGGGGGTGGGTGAGCTCCTCGGTCGTCATCCTCGGCCGTTCCTCTCCTGGGTCGCTGCCGACAGGTTCGTCGGTTCATGGAAACAGCGGGTGATATGCGGTCGATAGATTCCTGATCTCCGAGCCGGTGGGAACGTCGAACGGGCCGGTGTCCGAGGAGTCCTGACTGTCTGACGGTCCATGGCCGCCGGACGGTTCACGGCCGTCCGGCGGCCGTGCGGAGCGGGGTGCGGCGTACGCGACGGCCGCCGCGTACCCCGGGGGCACCGCGAGGTCGGCCAGGGTCCATCCGGGCAGGCCGGTCGGGCGCTCGCCGGCCCCGACGTAGGCGAGGGCGGGATCGACCCCGAGGCCGGTGCCGATGCCCTTGAGGTACGCCTCCTTGCGGCACCAGCAGCGGCCGAACGCGGCCAGCCGGTCCGCCGGGGCCGCGAGCCGCGCCAGTTCGGCGGTCTCCCCCGGGTGCAGGGAGTCCGCGAGTTCGTCGGCGACCTCCGGCTCCGGGAGCAGTTCCACGTCCACCCCGACCGGGGTCGGCCCGAAGGCGAACAGCACCAGGTCCCCGCTGTGCGAGAGCGAGAAGTGCAGGTCGGCCCCCGGTACGGCCGGGCGGCCGTGCGGGCCCGCGCAGAGCGGGCAGGGTTCGCGGTCCAGCACCACCTCGGCCGGGTCCACGGCGAGGTAGGCGCCGAGCAGTCGGCGCAGGCCCAGGTGGGCGGCGGCGTACCGGTCGCGCTCGGCGGCGATCCGCAGTTCCGCGTGGCGCCGGCGCTCGGCCGCGTCCAGCACCTGGTGGGCGTCGCCGATCACCGCCCGGTGCTCGCTGACGGCCAACTGCCAGACGTCGGGCAGCTGGTGCGGACGGTACAGGGCGGCGGGCAGCGGGCCGGGCGGGACCGGCCGGGGGCGGCGGACGGGTACGCCGGTCGCGCTGCCGGTGGCGGCGGCCGTGGCGCTGTCGAGCAGGGTTGCGGGCATCTGGGCCTCGTCGTTCGGTCGTCGGTGGCCTGCGGCGGGGCGGCGCGGTGGTCAGGCGCCGGCCGGGCGGGGGCGGATCTCCAACGTGCAGCACTTGGCGCTGCCGCCGCCCTTGAGCAGTTCGGACAGGTCCAGCCCGATCGGCCGGAAGCCGCGGGCGCGCAGTTGCTCGGCGACGCCGGTGGCGGCCTCGGGCAGGATCACGTGGTAGCCGTCGCTGACCACGTTGAGGGCGAACACCGCGGCGTCGGCCTCGGTCACCCGGACCGCGTCGGGGAACAGCCGCTCCAGCACTGCCCGGCTGCCCGCGGAGAACGCCTCCGGGTAGTACATGATCTCGTCGCCGTCGAGCACCGCCAGCGCGGTGTCCAGGTGGTAGAAGCGCGGGTCGACCAACTCCAGGCTGATCACCGGCCGCCCGAAGAACTCCTGGGCCTCGGCGTGGCTCTCGGGGGTGCTGCGGAACCCGGTGCCGGCCAGCAGGCAGCTGCGGGTGGCGAGGAAGTCGCCCTCGCCCTCGTTGACGTGGACCGGGTCGTGCACCTCCTGGTAGCCGTTGGCGCGGAACCACTCCAGGTAGGCCGGCCCCTCGGCCGCGCGCTCGGCGTTGCGGAACCTCACCCCGAGGACCTTGCCGTCGACGATCGTCGCCCCGTTCGCCGCGTACACCATGTCCGGGCAGTCCGGCAGCGGCTCGATCAACTCGACGGTGTGGCCGAGCTCCTGGTGGAGCGCCCGGAGCTGTTCCCACTGGGCGACGGCGAGTCCGGCGTCCACCGGCTTGCTGGGGTCCATCCACGGGTTGATGGCGTAGGTGACGTCGAAGTGGGTGGGCCGGCACATCAGGTAGTGGCGGGCCCGGGGCGTACGGGTTCTGCCGGTCCGGGTCCGGGTCTGGGTCTGGGTCTGGGTCTGGGTCTGGGTCTGGGTCTGGGTCATGGCGCAACTCTCGATTCGGTGACGGGTCGACCCGCGGTCGGCGGAGGGGAGTACGGGAGGGGGCCGGTCAGTCGCGGCGCGGGCCGGGCAGGTCGCGGGCGGTGCGCACGGGGCTCGCGAGCAGGAGCAGGCCGGCGGCCAGCAGCACCCCCGCCATGATCCAGATGGTGGGCCGCGCCCCGAGGGCGTCGCCCAGGAAGCCGCCGAGCAGCGCGCCGACCGGGATCGCCCCGTAGCCGATGGTCGAGGTGCTGGCCCGCACCCGGCCGAGCAGCGCGGGCGGGCAGTAGGTCTGCGAGAAGGTGCCCGAGATGACGTTGCCCGCGACCACCCCGCACACGGCGACGCCCCAGGCCAGCGCGCCCACCGCGACCGGCAGTTGCCGCCCGGAGAAGGGCAGCAGGAAGATCAGCGGGGCGACCGTCAGCATGCACGCCAGCAGGCCGTGCGCGGTGCCCAGGCGGCGGGCGATCCGGGCCGCGACGGCCGCACCGGCCAGCCCGCCGACGCTGACCACCGCGAACACGGCGCCGACGGCCCCCGGCGACAGGCCGACCTCGCGGACCAGGAAGACCGTCTGCACGGCCTGGATCCCGTTCAGGGCGAGGTTGGCCAGCATGCTGAAACAGGCGAGGGTGCGCAGGTAGCGGTCGCCCACGACGAACCGCACCCCCTCGGCGATCTCCCGGCCGAGCGCGCGCCGCGCCGCCGGTGCGGGCGGTTCCTCCCGCACCTCCAGGCGGCTCAGGCAGAACAGCGAGACCAGGTAGGAGACCGAGTCCAGGAGCAGGCCGGTGGCGGCGCCGAAGGCCTGGGCGACCAGGCCGGCCACGCCGGGCCCGGCGACGTCGACCGCCGACTCGCCGCCGCGCAGCTTGCCGTTGGCCTCCATCAGGTCGGGGGCCTCCACCACGGAGGGCAGCAGCGCGCCGTACGCGGTGGTGAAGAAGACCTTGGCCGCGCCGGACAGCAGGGCGACCAGCACCACCTGGGTGACCGTCAGCACGCCGAACCAGGCCGCCACCGGCACGCTGCCGAACAGCAGCGCGAGCGCCACGTCGCACACCAGCATCACCCGGCGGCGGCGCCAGCGGTCCACCCAGGCACCGGCCGGCAGGCCGATCAGCAGCCAGGGCAGCCAGGCCGCCGCGGTGATCACGCCCATCATCAGCGGGGAGGCGTCCAGGAGGACCACCGCGACCAGGGAGAGCGAGACATGGCCGACGGCGGTGCCGAGGCCGCTGGTGGTCTCCCCCAACCACAGCCTGCGGAAGCGGGGTTCGGCCCACAGGCCCCAGCGGCCACGGCCACGGTCGGGTGCGGGGGCGGGTGCGGTCTGCTCCGGCGCGGCCGCCGGTGCGCTGGTGGCGGTCATCGCCGCTCTCCCTCGATCGGGGTGGACATCGGGGTGGACATCGGGGCGTCCGGGACGACGGCCGGGGCGTGCGGGGCGTCCGGGGCGGACAGCCGCTTGGCCACGGCCTCGGCGTACTCGGCGAGCGGACCCGGCCGGGTCAGCGCGCCGTGGGTGCAGGGCAGGCGCAGGTGGTCGAGCTGCCCGGTGACGTGGGAGCGCCAGGCGCTCTCGTAGGGCCAGCCGGTCGGCTTGTCGAGGGTGGCGCCGACGAACAGCGCGTCGCCGTCGAAGACCCCGGGGGTGTGGGCCCGCTGCAGCGCCTGGTGGTCGGCGAAGACCTCGGGCAGCGCCGACGCGGCCGGTCCGAGCATCGCCGCCAGCGCCTCCTGCCCGGTGTCGTCCAGGCCGAGCGAGGCGAGCAGGTCCGCCCAGTCGTCCCGGCGCTCGGCCGGGTCGGGCTCGGCCAGGAACCCGGCGATCTCCGCCGTCGGGTAGCCGTCGACCAGGGTCAGCGAGCCGACCTCCGCTCCCTCCGCGCGGAGCCGGACCGCCATCGCGTGGGCGACGACCGCGCCGAAGGACCAGCCGAGCAGGTGGTACGGCCCGGACGGCTGGACGGCGCGGACCTCGCGCAGGTAGTGCGCGGCCATCGCTTGGACGCTGTCGGGCGTCTCGGCCCGCAGGCCGGGGGCCTGGAGGCCGTACACCGGGTGGGCGGCCTCCAGGTGGCGCAGCAGACCGGAGTAGACCCAGCTGATGCCGGCGGCCGGGTGCACGCAGAACAGCGGGGCGGCGGCGCCGCCGGTGCGCAGTGGCAGCAGCACGTCGAGCGCGTCCTGCGGGCGTTCCGCGTCGGCTTCCAGCCGGGCGGCCAGTCCGGCCGGCGTGGGGCACTCGAAGAGCGTGCGGATGCCGAGGTCGGCGCCGAGCACCGCCCGTACCCGGCTGAGCAGCCTGGTCGCCAGCAGCGAGTGGCCGCCGAGGTCGAAGAAGCCGTCGTCGACCGAGACCGTGTCCAGTCCGAGGGCCTCGGCGAAGAGTCCGCAGAGCAGTTCCTCGCGCGGGGTGCGCGGCAGGCGGCCGGCCGTGCCGCCGAACCGGGGCTGCGGCAGGGCCTTGCGGTCGAGCTTGCCGTTGGCGTTCAGCGGCAGCGCGTCGATCATCATCACGGTCGCCGGGACCATGTAGGCGGGCAGCAGCCCGGCGGCGAAGGCGCGGACCTCGGTGCCGTCGGCGCCGCCGGTCGCGTAGCCGACCAGCCGGTCCTGGTGGGCCACCACCACGGCCTGGGCCACTCCGGGGTGGCGGGTCAGTGCGGCTTCGACCTCGCCGAGTTCGATCCGGAAGCCGCGGATCTTGACCTGGTCGTCGGTGCGGCCCAGGTACTCCAGCAGGCCGTCCTCCCGGCGGCGCACCAGGTCGCCGGTGCGGTACATCCGCTCGCCGGCCGCGAACGGGCAGGCGACGAAGCGCTCGGCGGTCAGCGCCGGGCGGCCCAGGTAGCCGCGGGCCTGGCCGGTGCCGGCCACGTACAACTCGCCCGGCACGCCCACCGGGACGGGCTCCAGCCGGCCGTCCAGCACGTACACCCGGGTGTCGTCCAGCGGGGCGCCGATCGGCACCCGGCCGGTGCCGAGGTCGGGGAGGGTGACGGCGTGCGCGGTGGCGGCCGTGGTGATCTCGGTCGGGCCGTACAGGTTGCGGACCGACAGCCGGGGGTGGCGTTCCAGCACGCGCCGCATGGTGGCGGCCGACGCGGTGTCACCGCCGGTGGCGAGGACCCGCAGGTCGGCGAAGGTCTCCGGTGCCTCCTCGGCGACCAGGTCGAACAGGCCCTTGGTGAGGAAGAGCGAGGTCACCCGGTGCCGTTCCACGGCGGCGCGTAGGCGGGCCGGGTCGAGGTCGCCGGGCGGGGCGACGACGACCGTACCGCCGGAGAGCAGCGGCACCCACAGCTCGTAGGTGGCGGCGTCGAAGGCGTGCGGGGAGTGCAGCAGCATCCGGTCGGGCCGCTCCCCGGTCCAGTGGTGGTCGGTGGCGAAGGCGGCCACGTCGTGGTGGGTGATCGCGACGCCCTTGGGCAGTCCGGTCGAGCCGGAGGTGTACATCACGTAGGCGAGCTGCTCCGGGTGCACCGAGGGAAGCGCGGACCCGGCCTCGTCGAGGGTGTCGGAGGGCCGGACCACCCGCACGCCGGGGTCGAAGCCCAGCTCCGTACGGTCCGTCAGCAGCACCCCCGCACCGGTCTCGGCCAGCACCCAGGCCAGCCGCTCCGGCGGCAGCGTCGCGTGCAGCGGCACGTACACCCCGCCCGCCCGCACGACCGCCAGCGTGGCCACCACCACGTCCACCGACCGCTCCAGCAGCATCGCCACCGGCGACTCCGCTCCGACGCCCAGCCCCACCAGCTGCCGGGCCAGCCGCTCCGAGAGGCGGTCCAACTCCGCGTAGGTGTAGGAGACTTCGTCCGAGACCACGGCCACCGCGGCCGGCGTCCGCGCCACCTGCGCCGCGAACGCCGCCGGCAGCGACACCGCCGACACCCCCCGCGAGGTGTCGTTCCAGCCCACCAGCAACCGCTCCCGCTCCACCCCACCGAGCAGGTCCACGGCACCGATCCGCACCCCCGGATCCGCCGCCACCTCCCCCAACAACCGCACCAGAGCCGCCGCCAACCGCTCCACCGTCGACCGGTCGAACAGGTCGACGGCGAAGTCCAGCGCGCCGTCGAGTCCGGCGGGGGCGCCCTCCTCGGTGAAGGACTCCGCCATGATCAGGTTGAGGTCGAACTTGGCGGAGCGGACGCCGAGCGGCTCGGGCACGGCGGTGAGTCCGGCGAGCCGCAGCTCGGCCTCCTCGTTGTTCTGCAGGGTCAGCATGACCTGGAACAGCGGGTGCCGGGTCATCGAGCGGGCCGGGTTGAGCTCCTCGACCAGACGGTCGAAGGGCACGTCCTCGTGGGAGTGGGCGTCCAGCTGCACCTCCCGCACCCGGGACAGCAGTTCGGCGAACCGCGGGTCCCCCGAGGTGTCGGTGCGCAGCACCAGCGTGTTGACGAAGAACCCGACCAGGTCGTCCAGCGCCTCGTCGGAACGCCCCGCCGTCACCGACCCGATCGGCACGTCCGTCCCGGCCCCGAACCTGGTCAGCACCGCGGCCAGCGCCGCCTGCAGCACCATGAACAGCGTGACCCGCTGCGAACGCGCCAACTCCGCCAGCGCAGCGTGCAGTTCGGTGTCCAGGGCGAGGGTGACGCGCTCGGCGCGCCGGTCCCCTCCGGTGGCGGGGCGCGCCTGGGCGTAGGGCAGCGTCAGCTCCTCGGGGCTGCCGGCCAGGGTCTCCTTCCAGTGGGCGAGCTGACGGGCGACCAGGCTGTCCGGGTCGTCCTCGGCACCGAGCAGGTCGCGCTGCCAGAGCGCGTAGTCGGCGTACTGCACCGGCAGCGGCTCCCAGTCGGGCGCCTCCCCTGCGCACCGGGCCGCGTAGGCGACCGCGAGGTCGCGCAGCAGCGGCGCCATCGACCAGCCGTCGCCGGCGATGTGGTGCAGCACCACCAGCAGCACGTGCTCGCGCTCGCCGAGCTCGAACAGGGTGGCGTGCAGGGGCAGTTCACCGGCCAGGTCGAAGGGCCGCCAGGCGGCCGCGGCCAGCACCCCGGACAGGTCCGCCGCCAGGCACTCCAGCGCGTCGAGCCGCAGTCGGAGGCCCTCGGCCGGGCGGACCTGCTGGCACGGCACTCCGTCGGTCTCGCCCACCACGGTGCGCAGGCTCTCGTGCCGGACCACGACGTCGGTGAGCGCGGCCCGCAGCGCCTCGCGGTCGAGCCGGCCGTGCAGCCGCAGCGCGAACGGCAGGTTGTACTGGGCGCTCGGACCCTGGATCCGGTCCAGCAGCCACATCCGCTGCTGGGCGAAGGAGAGCGGCAGGGTGTCCGGGCGCGGGCGGGCGGCGAGCGCGGTGCGGCCGCCGGCCGCGGTGTCCAGGCGGGCCGCGAGCTGGGCGACGGTGGGCGCGTCGAAGACCTCGCGCAGCTCCAGTTCCGCCCCGAGCACGGTCCTGATGCGGCTGATCAGCCGGGTGGCGAGCAGCGAGTGCCCGCCGAGGTCGAAGAAGCCGTCGTCGACCGAGACCGCGACCGGATCCAGCCCGAGGACCTCGGCGAAGAGCCCGCAGAGCAGTTCCTCCCGCAGGTCGCGCGGCGGACGGCCGGCGCCCCGGGCGGGGAGCACGGGCCGCGGCAGCGCCCTGCGGTCGAGCTTGCCGTTGGGGGTCACCGGCAGCGCGTCGATGACCACCAGGGCGGCCGGCACCATGTATTCGGGCAGCCGGGCGGCCAGGTGGGCGCGCAGCGCGGCGGTGTCCACGGCGTCGTCCCCGCCGCCGTCCCCGCCGTCCCCGCCGTCCTGCGGCACCACGTACCCGACCAGGCGCTGGTCCCCGGGAGTGTCCTCGCGCAGCACCACGACGGCGTGCGCGACCAGCGGGTGACCGGCCAGGGTGTTCTCGATCTCGCCGAGTTCGACCCGCAGGCCGCGGATCTTCACCTGGTCGTCGGCGCGGCCGAGGAAGAGCAGCGCGCCGTCCCGGCCCCAGCGGGCCACGTCGCCGGTGCGGTACATCCGGCTGCCGACCGGGCCGTACGGGTCGGCGACGAAGCGCTCGGCGGTCAGCCCGGGGCGGTTCAGGTAGCCGCGGGCCAGCTGGTCGCCCGCGAGGTAGAGGTCGCCGGGCACGCCCGGGGGCACCGGGCGCAGGTCCGCGTCCAGGACGTGGACCCGGGTGTTCCACACCGGCCGGCCGATCGGCACGTGCGGGTTGTCGGTGTCGTGCCGGCACGGCCAGGCGGTGACGTCGACCGAGGCCTCGGTGGGCCCGTAGAGGTTGTGCAGCGGCACGTCGAGCAGGGCGAGGAAGCGGTCCCGCAGGTCGGCGGGCAGGGCCTCGCCGCTGCAGAACACCGCGCGCAGCCCGGTGCAGCCGGCCGCCGCGGGCTCCTGCACGAAGACCTGGAGCATCGACGGCACGAAGTGGGTGACGGTGATCCGCTCGCGCCGGATCAGTTCCGCCAGGTAGGCCGGGTCGCGGTGGCCGCCGGGGCGGGCGAGCACCATGGTGGCGCCCTCCAGCAGCGGCCAGAAGAACTCCCAGACGGAGACGTCGAAGCCGAACGGCGTCTTCTGGAGCACCCGGTCGGCCGCGGTGAGGCGGTACTCGTGCTGCATCCAGGCCAGCCGGTTGACGATGCCCAGGTGCGGCACGGCCACGCCCTTGGGCTTGCCGGTCGAGCCGGAGGTGTAGATCACGTACGCGGGGTGGGCGGGCAGCAGCGGGGCCGGGCGGTCCGCGTCGGTGACCGGCGCGGCGGAGTGGGCGGACAGGTCGAGGTCCTCGTAGCGCAGCACCCCGGCGGTGCCGGCCGGGACGGCCGCGCCGCTCGCACCGGTGGTGAGCACCATGGCCGGGGCGGCGTCGGACAGCATGTGGCCGATCCGGTCGGCCGGGTACTCGGGGTCGACCGGCAGGTAGGCCGCGCCGGTCTTGAGGACGGCGAGCAGCGAGACCACCAGGCCGAGCGAGCGCTCCATGACCAGGGCGACGGTGCGCTCCGGGCCGGCGCCCAGGTCCAGCAGCAGCCGGGCCAGCCGGTTGGCGCGGGCGTCCAGTTCGGCGTGGTCGAGCTGCTCGTCGCCGCAGACCACGGCGGGGTGCCCGGGGGTGCGGGCGGCCTGCGCCGCGAGCAGGGCGGGCAGGGTGGCGGGGGTGACCGGGGCCGCGGTGTCGTTCCACTCCTCCAGGACGCGGCGCCGCTGGGCCTCGTCGAGGATCTCGACGGTCGCCACCGGGCGCTCCGGGTCGGCGGCGACGCCGGCCAGCAGCCGGACCAGGGCGGCGGCGAGGTCCCGGGCGGTCTCCGGGTCGAACAGGTCGGCCGCGTACTCCAGGACGCCGCCGACCCCGGTCGGCCGTCCGTCGGCACCGTGCCGCTCGGCCAGGTTGAGGGTCAGGTCGAAGGCCGTGGAGGAGAACTCGGTGGACTCGAACTCCGCTGCCACGCCGGGGAATTCGAGGGTGGCGCCGGTGGTGTTGTTGAACGCCAGCATCGCCTGGAAGAGCGGGTGGCGGCCGGTCGCGCGGGCCGGGTTGAGCTCCTCGACCAGGCGCTCGAAGGGGACGTCCTGGTGGGCGTAGGCGGCCAGGCTGGCGGCCCGGACCCGGGCCAGCAGCTCCGCGAAACCGGGACGGCCGGACAGGTCGACGCGCAGCACCAGGGTGTTGGCGAAGAAGCCGACCAGGCCGCCGAGGGCGTCGTCCGCGCGGCCCTCGACGGGTGCGCCGAGCGGGATGTCCTCGCCGGCGCCGAAGCGGCCGAGCACCGCGGCGAACGCGGCCTGGAACAGCATGAACGGGGTGACGTGGTGGGTGCGCGCCAGCGCCGTCAGCCGCTCGTACAGCTCGGGGTCCAGTTCGACCGGGACGCTCCCGCCCCGGTAGGAGGCGACGGCGGGGTGCGGCCGGTCGGTGGGCAGCGCCAGTTCGTCCGGCAGGCCTGTCAGGGACTGGCGCCAGAAGCCGAGCTGACGGGAGAGCAGGCTGTCCGGGTCGGCGGCGTCGCCGAGCAGGTCGCGCTGCCAGAGGGTGTAGTCGGCGTACTGGACCGGCAGCGCGGCCCACCCGGGGGCGCCGCCGGCCAGCCGGGCGCGGTAGGCGGTGGCGAGGTCGTCGAAGAGCGGGCTCAGCGAGGCGCCGTCCCCGGCGATGTGGTGCACGACCAGGACCAGGACGTGGTCCTCGGTGCCCCGCGGGATCAGGTAGGCGTGCAGCGGCACGTCGGCGGCCAGGTCGAAGACGTGGCCGGCGGCCTCGGCGACGGTGCGCTCGCCGACGGTGAGCAGCGGACCGGCCGGGGCGTCCAGCACCTGCTGGTACGGCTCGCCGGCGACCGGGCGGAAGACGGTGCGCAGCGCCTCGTGGCGCAGCACCACGTCGTGCAGGGCGCGGTCGAGGGCCTCGGCGTCCAGTGGGCCGCGCAGCCGCAGGGCCAGCGAGATGTTGTGCATCGGGCTGGGGCCTTCGAGCTGGCCGATGAACCAGAGCCGCTGCTGGGCGGAGGAGAGCGGCAGCCGCTCCGGGCGGTCGGCGCGGCGCAGGGCGGGCCGGGCCGAGGGGGTGGCCAGCCTTTGGGCGAGCTCGGCGACGGTGGGGGCCTGGAAGAGGTCCGGGATGGTGACCTCGGCGCCCAGGACGGTGCGGATCCGGGTGACCAGGCGGCTGGCCAGCAGGGAGTGGCCACCGAGGACGAAGAAGTCGTCGTCGACGGTGATCGAGTCGCGGCCGAAGACGCCGGCGAACAGGGAGCAGAGGATCTGTTCCTGCGGGGTGCGCGGGGCGCGGCCGCGGCCCTCGGTGACCAGGGCCGGCTCGGGCAGCGCCCGGCGGTCGACCTTGCCGTTGGCGTTCAACGGCAGGGTGTCGACCACCATGACGTGCGGGACCATGTAGCCGGGCAGCTGGTCCCCCGCGTGGGCGCGCAGTTCGGCCGCCAGGTCCGGCCGTTCGCCGCCAGGGGTGCAGTGGTCGGGGGTGCAGTAGGCGACCAGGCGCTTGTCGCCGTCCTCGGTGCGCACCACGACGACGACCTGGCCGACACCCGGGTGGCGGCCGAGGACGGCCTCGATCTCGCCGAGTTCGATCCGGAAGCCGCGGATCTTGACCTGGTCGTCGGTGCGGCCCAGGTACTCCAGCAGGCCGTCCTCCCGGCGGCGCACCAGGTCGCCGGTGCGGTACATCCGCTCGCCGGCCGCGAACGGGCAGGCGACGAAGCGCTCCGCGGTCAGGGCGGGGCGGTTGAGGTAGCCGCGGGCCTGGCCGGTGCCGGCCACGTACAGCTCGCCCGGCACGCCCACCGGGACGGGCTCCAGCCGGCCGTCCAGCACGTACACCCGGGTGTCGTCCAACGGGGCACCGATCGGCACCCGGCCCGCGGTGTCGGCGGCGGTGATGCGGTGGAAGGCGGCGAAGGTGGTGGTCTCGGTGGGGCCGTAGCCGTTGCCGAGCGTCACCTCCGGGCAGGCGTCGAGGACCCGGCGGACCATCGCCGGGGCGGCGGCGTCACCGCCGGTGGTGACCGCGCGCAGCCCGGCGAAGGTCTCCGGTGCCTCCTCGGCGACCAGGTCGAACAGGCCCTTGGTGAGCCAGAGGGCGGTGACGCCGTGGCGCTCGACCACCGCGCGCAGGCGGGCCGGGTCGAGGTCGCCGGGCGGGGCGACGACGACGGTGCCGCCGGACAGCAGCGGCACCCACAGCTCGTAGGTGGCGGCGTCGAAGGCGTGCGGCGAGTGCAGCAGGATGCGCCGGTGGTGCTCGGTCCAGCGGTGGTCGGTGGCGAGGGTGACGACGTCGTGGTGGGTGATCGCGACGCCCTTGGGCAGGCCGGTCGAGCCGGAGGTGTACATCACGTAGGCGAGCTGCTCCGGGTGCACCGAGGGAAGCGCGGACCCGGCCTCGGCGAGGGTGTCCGAGGGCCGGACCACCCGTATGCCGGGGTCGAAGCCGAGGTCCGTACGGTCCGTCAGCAACACACCCGCGCCGGTCTCGGCCAGCACCCAGGCCAGCCGCTCCGGCGGCAGCGTCGCGTGCAGCGGCACGTACACCCCGCCCGCCCGCACGACCGCCAGCGTGGCCACCACCACGTCCACCGACCGCTCCAGCAGCATCGCCACCGGCGACTCCGCTCCGACGCCCAACCCCACCAGCTGCCGGGCCAGCCGCTCCGAGAGACGGTCCAACTCCGCGTAGGTGTAGGAGACTTCGTCCGACACCACGGCCACCGCAGCCGGCGTCCGGGCCACCTGCGCCGCGAACGCCGCCGGCAACGACACCGCCGGCACCCCCCGCGAGGTGGCGTTCCACCCCACCAGCAACCGCTCCCGCTCCACCCCACCGAGCAGGTCCACGGCACCGATCCGCACCCCCGGATCCGCCGCCACCTCCCCCAACAACCGCACCAGAGCCGCCGCCAACCGCTCCACCGTCGACCGGTCGAACAGGTCGACGGAGTACTCGACGGAGCCGGTGAGCCCGTTCGGGGCGCCGTCCGCCGCGAGGGCCTCGGTCATGCCGATGTTGAGGTCGAACTTGGCGACCCTGATCCCGAGCGGCTCGCCGTCCGCGGTCAGCCCGGGCAGGTCGAGGCGGGCCTCCTCGTTGTTCTGCAGGACGAACATCACCTGGAACAGCGGGTGCCGGGCCGTCGAGCGGGCCGGGTTGAGCTCCTCGACCAGACGGTCGAAGGGCACGTCCTCATGGGAGTGGGCGTCCAACTGCACCTCCCGGACCCGGGACAGCAGTTCGGCGAACCGCGGATCCCCCGAGGTGTCGGTGCGCAGCACCAGCGTGTTGACGAAGAACC
The DNA here is from genome assembly GCF_044749365.1 of Kitasatospora sp. NPDC089509. NCBI lineage: Bacteria > Bacillati > Actinomycetota > Actinomycetes > Kitasatosporales > Streptomycetaceae > Kitasatospora > Kitasatospora sp. NPDC089509. Next base: position 16,926 of record NZ_JBIVHS010000003.1, read on the forward strand.
CGACCAGGTCGTCCAGCGCCTCGTCGGAACGCCCCGCCGTCACCGACCCGACCGGCACGTCCGTTCCGGCCCCGAACCTGGTCAGCACCGCGGCCAGCGCCGCCTGCAGCACCATGAACAGCGTGACCCGCTGCGAACGCGCCAACTCCGCCAGCGCGGCGTGCAGTTCGGGTTCGATCCGGAACGACAGCGCGTCGGCCCGGGCGCTCAGGGTGTGCGGCCGGGGGCGGTCGAAGGGCAGCGTCAGCTCCTCGGGACTGCCGGCCAGGACCTCCTTCCAGTGGGCGAGTTGCTGCGACAGCAGGCTCTCGGGGTCGGTGTCCTCGCCGAGGACCTCACGCTGCCAGCGCGCGTAGTCGGCGTACTGCACGGGCAGCGGCTCCCAGCCGGGCGCCTCCCCCGCGCGGCGGGCGGTGTACGCGGTGGCGAGGTCGCGCAGGAACGGGCCCTGCGACCAGCCGTCGCCGGCGATGTGGTGCAGCACCACCAGCAGCACGTGCTCGCGCTCGCCGAGCTCGAACAGGGTGATCCGGACGGGGAGTTCGCCGCTCAGGTCGAAGGCCCGGGCGGACGCCGAGTCGAGCAGGGCGGGGTAGCCCGCCGGGTCGGCGGTGCAGTCGACGACGTCGAGGACGAGATCCGCGGCCGCGGTGCCCACCGGTACCACCCGGGGCTCGGGGACCCCCGCGGCGGCCGGGAAGACCGTCCGCAGGGCCTCGTGCCGGGTGACCACGTCCACGGCCGCCTCCCGCAGGGCGTCCCGGTCCAGTTCGCCGTGCAGTCGCAGGGCGAACGGCAGGTTGTAGAGCGGGCCGGGCCCCTCGATCTGGTCGACCAGCCACAGGCGCTGCTGCGCAAACGAAACCGGGATCACGGATCTGTCCTTAACGTCACTGTGCGGGAGGGGTCACGCCGGGAGGACGGCGGGCAGGGCGCCGGCGGGCAGGGCCGCCGGAGCGACACCGGGGCGGCAGGCGAGGAGGTCGACGGGCTCGCCCATCACGACGGCGATCTTGCGGTCGCCCGTGAAGGGGTCGCGGCCGTGCGAGGTCGAGACGTTGTCGACCAGGAGCAGGTCGCCCCGCTGCCACGGCTCCCGTACGGTGGCCTCCTCGTAGGCCCGGTTGATGCCCGCCACCTCGTCCTCGGTGAGCGGGACGCCGTCGCCGATGCCGGTGTTGAAGGGCAGGCCGTCCGGGCCGAACTCCTCGGTGAGGGCCTCACGGATGACCGGGTCCAGCGACCACTCGCTCCAGAAGGCCATGTGGTTGAACCAGACCTCCTCGCCGGTGCCCGGGTGGACGACGGTGCCGGGGCGCAGCTGGCGGGTGCGCAGCCGGCCGTCCTCCTGCCACTCCCAGCCGATGTGGTTCTCGGTGCAGTAGGCCTCGACCGCGGCCGGGTCCTCGGTGGCGAAGGCGGTGCGCCAGTCCAGCGAGACGTACTCGGAGTAGTTGCGGGTGAGGGTCCAGCCGGTGGCGCGGACCCGCTCCAGGACCGTGGCCGGGAGGTTGGCCAGGACCTTGCGGCAGTCCGCGACCGGGGTGGCGCCGCCCTCGGCGGGGGCGATCAGGCAGGCGAACAGCAGCAGTCCCGGGAAGGTGAGGGTGTAGCTGTTCTCGTTGTGCATCCGGATCGCCTGGTTCGGCGGCAGGTCGGTGGAGGAGGCGACGCCGTTGCCGAAGTCGCTGCGCGGGGTGGCCTTCTCCCGGTACGGGGTGGGGTTGGGGAGCAGGACGTCGCGGACCGCGGCGACGTCCTCGCTGGTGGCCACCGGCAGGCCGCGCAGGAAGACCGCGCCGTGCTCGGCGAGGGCCTGCGCGATCTGCCGGTGGTGCTCGCGCAGCCAGCCGACGGCCGCGGTCATGCTGTCGATGCCGGGGATCCGGGTCAGCGCCGGGCGGCCCGGCTCGATCTCCCAGTGGAGTGTCTGCGCCATCGTCCCGGGCCCTCAGCCGGCCAGCGCGGCGACGAGGCTCGCCGGGCGGATGTCGGTCCAGTTCTCCTCGATGTGGGCGAGGCAGGCCTGGCGGGTGTCCTCACCGAAGACGGCCGTCCAGCCGGCCGGGACGTCGATCCAGCTCGGCCAGAGCGAGTGCTGGTTCTCCTCGTTGACCAGGACCTGATAGGTGCTGTTCTCGTCCTCGAAGGGGTTCGACATGGGTGGTTCCTCCGTCGGGTGGGCGTGCGATGCACGGTGCACTGGTGGTGGGTGGGGTGGGGCGGACGGACGGGCGCGGTGCCCGCGGGGCGGGCGGGCCGTCCGGGTGCCTCCAAGCTATCGGCGGGATCCGCCGCCGCCCGGCAGGAATTCCGGCAGCTGGGCGGAAGTTCAGCGGGCGATCAGGCGCACCGGGAAGCGGTCCAGGCCGAAGTTGATGATCGAGCGGTTGTACTGCACCGGGCCGGTCTGCTCGATCCGCTCGACCCGCGACAGCACGGCCTCGAACAGGGCGGTCAGCTCGGACTTGGCCAGCGGCGCGCCGATGCAGTAGTGGGCGCCGAGCCCGAGCGCCAGGTGCCGGTTGGGGGACCGGTCGAGCAGGATGTCGTGCGGGCGGTCGAAGACGGCCGGGTCGCGGTTGGCGGCCCAGGTCCAGACGACCACCCGCTCGCCCTTGCGGATCGGTTGGCCGCCGAGTTCGGTGTCCCGGGCGGCGACCCGCAGGGTGTGCAGGCCGACCGAGGTCCAGCGCAGCAGTTCGTCCAGTGCGGCGCCCATCTCGGCCCGGCCGCTCCGCAGGTCCTCCCAGAGCCGGGGGCGCTGGACGACGGCGAGCAGGCCCATCACGGCCGTGTGGCGGACCGTCTGCACGCCGCCGACCACAATGTTGTCCAGGTTGAGCACGACGTCCTCGACCGGCAGCAGCCGGCCGGCGACGCGGTAGGTGGCCATCTTGCTGATCAGGTCGTCGCGCGGGTCGGCCCGGCGCTTCATCACCTGGTGCATCAGGTACGGGATGAGCCGCTGGTGGCCGGCCCGGCGCTCCTCGGCGGTACGGCCCAGGAAGGCGTCGTCGCAGACCTTGACGACCATCTCGCGGTCCTGCTCGGGGACGTCCAGCAGGTCGCACATCACGGTCAGCGGCAGCGGGGCGACCACGTCGACCAGGTCGACCTCGCCCTGCCGCACCGCCCCGTCGACGATCCGGTTCGCCAGGTCGACGATCCCGGCCCGGGTGCCGCGCACCCCGCTCGGCGAGAAGAACGGGACGACGGGGGCGCGCAGTTCGCGGTGCCGGGGCGGATCGGTCAGGGCCATCATCCGGCCGGCGCCGACCGGCGTGTTGCCGGCGCCCGCTCCGAGCAGCGAGCCCTCCTCGGAGCTGTAGGTGGCGGTGTCCTTGAGGACCTCCGCGGCCAGGTCGTAGGAGAGCACCGACCAGACCGGTCCGTCGGTCGCGGTCTGCGAGCGCTGCACCGGGGCGGCGCTGCGCAGCCCGTCGACCAGTTCCGGGACGTCGGGGCGCTCCCACAGGGCGGGGTCGCTCAGGTCGGGGGCCGACGGTGCGGCCTGGGCGGGGATCAGATCGAGAGCGGGCGCAGCCACGGCTCCTCCTTGCCGGTACGGGCGGGCTCGCGCCCGATGATCGAGGTCAGGACGTCCACCGGGCCGGGCTGTTCCACGGTCGCCAGCAGGTGGCCGCCGGGGACGACGGCGAGGCCGAAGTCCCCGCTGGTGTGCCGCGCCCAGCCGGCCAGCCGGGGGGCGTCGAGCATCGGGTCGGCGTCCCCGGCGATCGCGTAGAGGTCGGCGGCGAGCGGCGGCCCGGCGCGGTGCCGGTAGGTGTCGCGGACGGTCAGGTCGGCGCGGATGGCGCGCAGGGCGAGCTCCCTCAACTCCGGTTCTGCTTCGACGAGTTCGCCCATGCCGGCCAGGCGCAGCAGGTCCTCGGCGGTGCACTGGGGCGGGGTCGGTCCGGCCCAGTCGCCGGGCGGCGAGGCCGAGGCGGCGATCACCGCGTCCGGGCGCTGCCCGGCGGGCAGGGCCCGGGCCACCTCGTAGGCGAGCAGCGAGCCGAAGCTCTGCCCGTAGAAGCCGAACCGGCCGTGCAGGTGCGGGCGCAGGGCCTCGACGACGTCGGCGACCAGCCGGTCGAAGTCGGCGGGCATCGGCCGGCGCCCGCGGCCGCCACGGGCGGGCATCCGCAGCGCCCAGACCTCGGCTGCCGGGGCCAGCGCGTGGCCGAGCGGGGTGAAGGCGGTGGCGTCGCCGCCGGCGTGCGGGAAGCAGAACAGCCGGTACGGGTCGTGCTGCTGCGGGGCCGGCACGAACAGCCAGTCGCCCTCGATCCGGGGGCGGGGGGCGGCGGTCACCGGGCGCCCGCCCCGCTGCCGACCAGGGCCGGGCGGCGCGGCGCGCCGGCGCGGGTGGCCCGGCGCACCGTCTCGGTGAAGTCGGCGAGGTCGCGGGAGTCGAGCAGGTGGCGCAGCTGGATCTCGATGCCCAGTGCGCGGCGCAGCAGGTGGGTGACCCGGAGCGCGGCGAGCGAGTGTCCGCCGAGGCCGAGGAAGTCGTCGTCGGGACGCAGGTCGGTGCGGCCCAGGACGGTCCGCCACACCTCGGCGACCTGCTCGGCGACCTCGTCGGCCGGGCTCGTCGGGTCGGCCGGGGCGGCGGACTCCCGCTGCGGGCGGGGCGCGGGCAGGGCGGCGTGGTCGACCTTGCCGTTCGGGGTGAGCGGCAGGACGTCCAGGACGACCACGGCGGCCGGGACGAGGTGCGCGGGCAGCAGGGTCCGGACGTGGGCGAGGACGGCGTCGGCGTCCGGCGCCCCGGGCCCGGTGGTGGTGACGTAGCCGACTAGCTGCTGGTCTCCGTGCTCGGTGCGGTGGACCGTGACGGCCGCCGCGGGCACCTGCGGGTGGCGGGTGAGGGCGGCCTCGATCTCGCCGGGCTCGATCCGGAAGCCGCGCACCTTGACCTGCCGGTCGGCCCGGCCGCCGAAGCGCAGGGTGCCGTCCTCGGCGTACCGGGCGAGGTCGCCGGTGCGGTACATCCGGGCGCCGGGGGTGAACGGGGAGGCGACGAACCGCTCGGCGGTCAGGGCGGACCGGCGCAGGTAGCCGTGGGCCAGGCCGGGCCCCTCGACGTACAGCTCGCCGGTGGCGCCGGCGGTGACCGGGCGCAGCCGCTCGTCCAGCAGGTGCAGGCCGACGCCGGGCAGCGGGCCGCCGAGGTGCGGCGCCGTGCCGGTGATCCGGGTGGCGGTGGAGTCGACGGTGCACTCGGTGGGCCCGTACAGGTTGAGGGCGTCGAGGCCGCCGGAGACCAGCTCCGTCCAGGTGCGCTCGGGCACCGGCTCGCCGCCCATGAACAGGCGCACCCGGCGGGCGCCGAACGGCTCGCGCAGCAGTTCCCAGTGCGAGGGGGTGAGGTCCAGGTCGGTCACGCCGTGCTCGTCGAGCAGGGCGACCAGCCGGGCCGGGTCGGTGCGGGTCTCCCGGTCGATCACCACGACGGTGTCGCCGCGGCACACCCGGGCCCACTGCTGCACCGAGGCGTCGAAGGAGACGCTGGCGCTCCAGCCGACCACCCCCGGCTCGGCCCGGTAGAGGTCGAGCCCGGCCAGGCCGGCGAGCAGCGCGGCGACCCCGCCGCGGGTGGCCTGGACGCCCTTGGGGGTGCCGGTGGAGCCGGAGGTGTGGATGACGTAGGCGGCGTCCCGCGCGGTGGTCGCGGTGTCGGGGCCGACCGGGCCGGTGGCGTCCGGGGCGAGCACCGGCACGTCTTCGGCCAGCGGCACCCGGCCGTGGCCGGCCGTCAGGAGGAGGGAGATGCCGGCGTCGCCGGCCATGAAGGCGAGCCGCTCGGCCGGGTAGTCCGGGTCGAGCGGCACGTAGGCCGCGCCGGCGCGCCAGACCGCGAGCAGGGCGACCAGCAGGTCGGTGGTCCGGGGCAGGTGGACACCGACCCGGTCGCCGCGGCCGATGCCGTGGGCGCGCAGCGCGCCGGCCAGGGCGGCGGTGCGCGCGGCCAACTCGGCGAAGGTCAGCGCGCCGTCGGTGCCGCGCACGGCGGTCCGCCCGGGGGCGGCCTCGGCGGCGGCCAGGAACGCGGCGAGCGGGTCGATGTGGCTGGTGGTCATGCGGGGTGCTTCCTCTCGGGCGGGGTGCGGGTACGGGTTCGGTGCGGGGCGGCGGGGCACGGGGCCGGTCGCGGGGGTCGTGGGAGTGCCCGTGGGACTGCCGGCGGGGCCGCCGGTGGGACCGCCGGCGGGGCCGCTCATCCGGCGGCCGCCGGTGCGGCGGTCACGGCCGCGTCCAGTTCCGCCAGGGCCGCCGCGTAGGCGTCGATGAAGGTCTCGGCGAGCGCGTCCGGCACCACGGACCGCTGGTGGTCCACGGCCAGCAGCACGCGGTCGGAGACCGGGTCCTGGATCAGCGAGGCGCCGAAGGCGAAGCTGTTGGGCTCGTGCCGCATGGTCGGCTCGCAGCCGATCCGGCCGTCCACGATCCGGGCGTCGCTCAGCTGCCCGAGCGCGTGGAAGCGCAGGAAGCCGAACTGGCTGTCCAGCCGGGTGCCGGCCATCAGCCGGGCCAACCGGGCGATCGGGACGCGGCGGTGCGGCATCATCTCCAGCTCCTCCCGGTGCACGGCGCGCACCAGGGCGAGCGGGTCACCCTCGACGGGCTCGGCGACCAGCGGCACGGTGTTGAGGAACAGCCCGTACACCTCGGTGCCGCCCCGGCGCTCCAGCCGGCCGTTCATGGCCAGTCCGGTGGTGACCCGGTCGCGGCCGGTGATCCGCTGGAGCGCCCGCAGGTGGGCGGCGAGCGCCACCGACTTGACCGGGACGGCGGCCGCGTCGGCCACCCGGCGCAGTTGGCCGGGGGCGTCGGGCAGGACGCGTTCCACCGTGCGGGCCAGCTCGTGGGTGGAGCCCGCGCCCTCCCAGAGCACGCCGCTGACGCCGTCGAGCTTGGCGCGCCAGTAGTCGAGCGCCTCGGGGTCGTCGGCGGCCTCCCGTTCGACCGCGACGAAGTCGCGGAAGGCGGAACCGGGCGGCGCGGCCGGCGGGGCGCCCGGGTCGGCGGCCAGCGCGGTGTGCCGCTCCAGGAGTTCGGTGAGCAGCGAGGTGAAGCTCCAGCCGTCCAGGATGGCGTGGTGCTCGGAGACGGTGAGCTGGAAGGACGCGTCGTCGAGCCGTTGCACGGTGACCCGGAACAGCGGCGGCTCCATCAGGTCGAAGGGCGTCGAGCGGTGCTGCTCGAAGACGGCGGTGATGCGCGCCTCGCGCCGCTCCTCCGGAGCCCCGCGCAGGTCCTCGAAGCCGACCGGGGGCGGCAGTTCGCCGTACACCAGCTGGAGCGGCTCGCGGTGGCCGGCGAGGTCGAGGCCGGTGCGCAGGACCGGGTGGCGGCCCATCGCCTCGGCGACCGCCCGGCGGAACGCGTCCTCGTCCAGCGGGCCGGCGATCCGGTAGCTGTTGACGTTGTGGTAGCTGTCGGTCGCCCCGGCGATCTCCATGTGGAAGACCATGCTGAGCTGCATGGACACCATCGGGTAGGCGTCCACCACGGTGGTCGGGAGTTCGGCCCGCACATCGGCGTCGACCAGGGCGAACGGCTCGGCGGTGCCCGCCGCGTCGGCCACCGGCCGGGCCAGCGGGGCGAGGGCGGCGACGGTCGGGGCGTTGAAAACGTCCCGCAGGGTGACGGCCCAGCCGCTCTCGTGCAGCGCGCCGGCCAGCTGGACGGCGCGGATCGAGTCGCCGCCGAGGTGGAAGAAGTCGTCGTGCACGCCGATCCCGGTGACGCCGAGGACCTGCGACCACACCTCGGCGATGCCCTGCTCGACCGGGGTGCGGGGGGCGACGTGGCCCGCCTCGGCGCGCGGCTCGGCGGGCGCACTGGGTGCGGGCAGGGCCCGGCGGTCGACCTTGCCGTTGACGGTCAGCGGCAGGGCCGCCAGTACGGTGACGCTCGCCGGGATCATGTAGTCCGGCAGCGAGCGGGCGAGGAACTCGCGCGTCCCGGCGGGCTCGCGCCCGGTGACGTACGCGGCCAGGCGCTGGTCGTGGACGGTCACCACGCAGCCGTCCACGTCCGGGTGGGCGGCCAACGCGGCCTCGATCTCGCCGAGTTCGATCCGGAAGCCGCGCAGCTTGACCTGGAAGTCGGCCCGGCCCAGGTACTCCAGTCCGCCGTCGGGCAGCCGCTTGGCCACGTCGCCGGTGCGGTAGAGCCGGGCGCCGGGGGTGGCCGCGTACGGGTCGGCGACGAAGCGGGTGGCGGTCAGCCCGGGGCGGGCCCAGTAGCCGTGGGCGAGGCTGCCGCCGCCGATGTACAGCTCGCCGGGCACGCCGACCGGGCAGGGCCGCAGCCAGTCGTCGAGCACCACGGCGCTCAGGTGCGGCATCGGGTCGCCGATCAGGCTGCGCTCGAAGCCGTCCGGCCCGTCGATGTCGTGGGTGGTGACGTGGACGGTGGTCTCGGTGATCCCGTACAGGTTGCACATCCGGGCCCGGGGCCGCGGCTCCAGGGCGTACCAGCGCTCCACCACCGCCGGGTCCAGGGCCTCGCCGCCGAGCATCACCTGCTTGAGTGCGGGCAGCGCGCGCGGGCGACGGCGCAGGGCGGCTTCGAGCTGGCGCAGTGCGGACGGGGTCAGGCAGAGGAAGGAGACGCCCTCCTCGGCGAGGAGTTCCGCGAACTCCTCCGGCGAGCGGCTGGTGACGTAGGGGACGACGACCAGCCGGCCGCCGTGGTGCAGGGCGCCCCACAGCTCCCAGACCGTCCAGTCGAAGGCGTAGCTGTGGAAGAGCGTCCACACCTCCTGGCCGTCCTGCGGGGTGAAGGCGAAGTGCCCGGCCCCGGCCGCCATCAGGCGGCTGACGTGCTCGTGGGCGACGGCGACGCCCTTGGGGCGGCCGGTGGAGCCGGAGGTGAAGATGATGTACGCGGTGTCCGCCGGGCGGACCTCCACCTCCGGACGGCCGGTCGGTCGGGCGGCCAACTCCTCGGTGCGGACGGCGGGTTCGAAGACCTGCCAGGGCCCCTCCGGAACCCGCTCGGGCCGGTCGGTGAGCACCACGGCGACCTCGGTGTCGCCGAAGACGGCGGCCGCCCGGTCGGCCGGCGCGGTCAGGTCCACCGGCACGTAGGCGGCACCGGTCTTGAGCACACCGAGGACGGACACCGGGATCGCCTCGGTGCGGTCGAGCAGCAGGCCGACCCGGTCGCCGGGGCGCACCCCGCGGGCGATCAGGGCGTGCGCCAGCCGGTTGGCCCGCTCGTCCAGCTCGCGGTAGCTCAGCGCGACGGCCCCGCAGCTGACGGCGGTGCGGTCCGCGTGGGTGTCGACCGCCTCCTCGAACAGCCGGTGCAGGCTGCGCCCGGCGGGGACGTCCGGCGGCGGCCCGGCGGGCGCGGCCGGCCCGGCGAGTTCGCGCACCGTGCGGTCGGGCTGCTCCAGCGCGCCGGCCAGCAGGGCCCGCCAGTCGTCGCTCATCCGGCGCACCGTGTCGCTGTCGAACAGGTCGGAGCGGAACTCGACCTCGCCGCGCAGTTCGCCGTCGTCGTAGACGGACCAGGTCAGGTCGTACTTGGTGGTGCCATTGGAGTGCACCCGGCGGTCCGCGTGGACCGGTCCGAAACCCAGCGGGGCGCGGTTCTCGGTGTGGGAGCCGAACACCACCTGGAAGAGCGGGGTGTGCCGGGTGGAGCGCTCGACGCCGAGGTGGTCGACGACGGTGTCGAAGGGCACGTCGAGGTAGCCGTAGGCCTCGAAGGCCTCGTCCTCGACCCGGTGCAGCAGTTCGCGGAAGGTGGTGCGGGCGCCGAGCCGGATCCGCAGCGGCAGCATGTTGACGAAGTAGCCGACCAGGCCTTCGAGTTCGGGCCGGTCGCGGGTGGTGACCGGGGTGCCGATCACCAGGTCCTCGGCTCCGGTGTAGCGGTTCAGCAGGACGGCGAAGGCGGCCAGCTGCACCATGAACGGGGTGACGCCCTCGGCCTCGGCGAGCGCCCGCACCCGGTCGGCGGTGCCGGTCGGCAGTCCGAAGGCCTCGGTGCGGCCGCGGTGGGTCGGCACGGCGGGGCGGGGCCGGTCGGTGGGCAGTTCGAGCAGCCCGGGGGCGCCGGCCAGCCGCTCCTTCCAGTGCGCGAGGTGCTCCTGGTAGGAGGTGGCGGCCTCCTCGGCCGCGTAGTCGGCGTACTGGGCGGTCAGTTCCGGCAGCCGGGGCGGGCGGTGTTCGGTGAGCGCGGTGTAGACCTCGGCGAGCTCGGTCTCGAAGACGTCCGCGGACCAGCCGTCCCACACGATGTGGTGGACGACCAGGACCAGGGTCGCCCCGGTGTCGGAGCGGAGCAGCAGCGAGGCGCGCAGCAGCGGTCCGGTCTCCAGGTCGAACGGGGCGGCCGCCTCGGCGGCGGTCAGCTCCTCGGCCCGGCGGCGCTGTTCGTGGTCCGGCAGGCCGCGCAGGTCGGTGACGCCCAGCGGGATGTGCAGGCTCTCGCGGACCAGCTGGCAGGGGCCCTCGGGGCGCAGCTCGAAGGTGGTGCGCAGGGCCTCGTGGCGGGCGACCACGGTGTCGATCGCGTGCTCCAGGAAGGCCGGGTCGACCGGCCCGCTGAAGGTGAACACCCAGGGGATGTTGTAGGTGGCGGCCTGCGGGTCCCACCGGTCCAGGAACCACAGGCCCCGTTGGAGCCCGGAGACCGGGGCCACCCGGGCGACGGCCGTGTCGGTGGCTGAACTCACTGTTCTCGTACCTCTCTCGTGGGTGTGCGGTCGGCGGGGGTCAGCGCTGCAGGAGCTGTTCGGCGATGGCGCTCGCCGTCCTGGCCCGGAACACCAGCTGCGGGAGGACGCGGGTGCCGGTCGCCCGGGACAGCCGCATCGCCAGGCGGACCGCGGTGAGCGAGTTGCCGCCGATCCGGAAGAAGTTGGCGTGGCGGTCGACGTGCTCGGCCTTGACCACCTCGCGCATCGCGTCGAGGACCATGCGCTCGACGTCGGCCGCGCGGCCGGCCTCCGGCTCCCCGGCCCCGGCCTGCCCGGACGGCGCCCCGGCGGGCGGGACGGTCCGGGTGACGGGTGCCGGGGCGGGCAGGGCGCGGCGGTCGACCTTGCCGTTGGCGTTCAGCGGCAGCGCGTCCAGGACGTCGAGGGTGGCCGGGACCATGTGGGCCGGCACCTGCTCGGCCAGGCAGGCGAGGATGGACTCGGTGTCGGCGTCCGGCCCGGTGGTGACGACGTACCCGGCGAGCCGGCGGTCCCCGGTGGCCGTCTCGTGGACGGTGACGGCCGCCTCCCGGACGTCGCGGTGCCGGGTGAGCAGGTCCTCGATCTCCCCGGGCTCGACCCGGAAGCCGCGGATCTTGATCTGGTCGTCGGCCCGGCCGGTGATCTCCAGCAGGCCGTCCGCGGTGCGGTGGCCGAGGTCCCCGGTGCGGTAGAGCCGGCGGCCGTAGCCGCCGTGCGGGTCGGCGACGAAGCGGGTGGCGGTCAGCCCGGGCCGGCCCCAGTAGCCGAGCGCGAGGCCGTCACCGCTGGCGTACAGCTCCCCGGTGACCCCCGGCCCGACCGGCCGCAGCGCCTCGTCCAGCACCAGCACGCCCTTGCCGGCGAGCGGGCGGCCGATCGGGATGGACCCGGTGGCGGCGTCCTCCGGGCGGGCGGTGTGGCAGGTGGTGAGGCCGAGGCTCTCCACCGGGCCGTAGCCGTTGGCCACCCGCAGCCCGGGGAACCGTTCCAGGGCCTTGCCGACGTGGGTGACCGAGGCGCGCTCGCCGGCCGTGAAGGCGGTGTGCAGCCCGGAGTAGACGTCCGGGAACTCCTCCAGCAGGAAGTTGAACAGGCTGGCAGAGAGCTGGAGTTGGGTGACGCCGTGGCGGCGGGTCAGCTCGACGATGGCCTCCGGGTCGGGCCGCTGGCCCGGCTGGAGCACGCAGACCCCGCCGAACAGCAGCGCGCCGTACAGTTCCAGGGCGAAGGCGTCCCAGGAGACCGGGGCGCACTGCAGCCAGACCTCGCGGGGGCCGAACCGGGCGTAGTCCTGGCCGAGGTAGGTCGTGGTCAGCGCGCGGTGCGGGACGGCGACGCCCTTGGGGCGGCCGGTCGAGCCGGAGGTGAACATCACGCAGGCCAGGTCGGCGCCGGTGACCGGCACGTCCGGGGCGTGGTCGGGGGCCCCGGCGAGCAGGCCGGCGACGGCGTCCAGGTCGACGTGCTCGCCCGACCAGTCGAACGGGACCGCCGCGCCGCGGTGGGTGACCAGGTGGCGGGCCCCGCTGTCGGTGGCGGCTGCGGCGAGCCGGGCGGCCGGGAAGTCGGGGTCGAGCAGGGTGTACCCGGCGCCGGTCTTGAGCGCGGCGAGCAGGGCGACCACCAGGTCGAAGCCGCGCTCGACCAGGATCGCCACCACCGTGCCGCGGCCCACGCCCCGGCCGGCCAGGTGGTGCGCCAGCCGGTTGGCGCGGCGCTCCAGCTCGCCGTAGGAGAGCTCCGCGCCCTCGGCGATCAGCGCGATGGCCCCGGGGGTGCGGGCGGCGGCGGCCTCGAACAGCCGGTGCACCGGGGCCGCGACGGCCGCGGCCAGGGTGCCGAGCCAGGCCTCGCACAGCGCCTCGACCGTGGCAGGCTCGAACAGGTCGGAGTCGTACTCGAAGCGCCCGGTGAAGCCGGTGCCGCGGTCGTCCACCGAGATCGACAGGTCGAACCGGGAGACGCCGTGCATGTGCAGTTCCCGGGTGACGGCCATGCCGTCGACGCAGAGCGGGCGGGAGTCCAGCGCGTGCATCTCCAGCACGACCTGGCAGAGCGGGTTGCGGTCCTGCGGCGGGTCGGTGACGACCCGGTCCACGATGGCATCGAACGGGGCCTCCTGGTTGCGGTAGGCGCCGATCGAGACGTCCCGGGCCTGGCGCACCAGGTCGAGGAAGTCGGTGTCCGTGCCGACCCGCAGCCGCAGCGGCAGCAGGTTGACGAAGTAGCCGATCATGTCCGCGAGTTCGGGACGGTTGCGGACGTTCACCGGGGCCCCGATCACCAGGTCCGGTGCGCCCGAGCGGCGGTGCAGGGTCATCGCCAGCGCGGCCAGCAGGACCATGTACGGGGTGGCGTCCTCGCCCCGGGCCAGCTCCCGGACGGCCCGGGCCACCGGCTCCGGCACCGCGAAGGAGTGGTGGGCGCCGCGGAACGCCTGGAGCTCGGGGCGCGGGTGGTCGACCGGCAGCACCTCGGCCACCGGGGCGTCCGCGAGCTGCCGCTCCCAGTAGGCGAGCTGGCCGCCGACCGCGGCGCTCACCGCGGGCTCCCGCTGCCAGGCGCTGTAGTCCGCGTACTGGGCGGCGGGCTCGGGCAGGTGGTGCGGGCGCCCGGCGCGCAGCGCCTCGTACGCCTCCTTGAGCTCGCGCTCCAGCACGGCCAGCGAGCCCTCGTCCCACACGATGTGGTGCATGACCAGCACCAGTACGGTCCGCCCGGCCGGGACGCGCAGCAGGTGGGCCCGCAGCAGCGGGTCGGTCTCCAGGTCGAACGGGGTCCGGGCGGCCGCGGTGATCAGCCCGTCGAGGTCGGCCTCCGCCGCGTCGGCGACGGTGAACGGCAGCTCGATCCGCTCCCGGACCACCTGGAGCGGCTCCTCCTCGCCGAACACGAACGCGGTGCGCAGGCTCTCGTGCCGGGCCACCACCGTCTCCAGGGCGGTGCGCAGCAGTTCCGGCTCCGGGGCGCCGTCGAAGCGGAACACCCACGGCACGTTGTAGGTGGGCGCGCCCGGGTTCCACTGGTCGAGGAACCACAGGCCGCGCTGGAAGCCGGACAGCGGCGCCTCGGTGCGGCCGGTGCGGGTCAGCGCGGGGCGCTGCTCGCCCTCCGGGGTGGTCACGGCGACGGCGAACTCGGCGAGGGTGGGGGCGTCGAAGATCGCGTACGGGGAGATCAGGCCGAACACGTCGGCGACCCGGCCGACCACCCGCACCGCGGTGAGCGAGTCGCCGCCGAGGTGGAAGAAGTTGTCGTGGGCGCCCACCCCGGACACACCCAGCACGTCGGACCAGACGGCGGCGAGCAGCTGCTCGGCCTCGGTGCGCGGCGCGACCCAGGCGGCCTCGCCGGCCGCGGCCTCCGGGCCGGGCGCGGGCAGCGCGGCCCGGTCGATCTTGCCGTTCGCGGTCAGCGGGAAGGCGTCCAGGACGACCAGGGCGGCCGGGACCATGTGCTCGGGCAGCCGGCCGGCGAGGAAGTCCCGCAGCTCGCCGGGGGCGGGGGCGGCCCCGGGGACGGCGGTGAGGTGGGCGGTCAGCCGCCCTTCCGGGGCGGTGACCACGCAGGCGGCGACCGCCGGGTGGGCGGCCAGGGTCTGCTCGATCTCGCCCGGCTCGATCCGGAAGCCGCGGATCTTCAGCTGGTGGTCGGCGCGGCCGAGGAAGACCAGCGCGCCGTCCCGCCCGTCCCGCCGGACCAGGTCGCCGGTGCGGTACATCCGGGCGCCGGCCGGGCCGTACGGGTCGGCGGTGAAGCGCTCGGCGGTGAGCCCGGAGCGCCCCCAGTAGCCGGAGGCGAGCAGCGGGCCGCCGATGTACAGCTCGCCGGCCGTGCCGGGGGCCACCGGCTGCAGCCGGTCGTCCAGCACGTACAGGGCGCGCTCCCCCAGGGCGTCGCCGATCGGCACCAGGACGTCGGCGGCGGTGAGCTCCCGGACGGTCGAGGTGATCACCGTCTCGGTCGGGCCGTACGCGTTCACCAGCGGTACCCCGGTGGCCTCGCGCCAGGCGGCGGCCGCCTCCGGGTAGAGCCGGTCGCTGCCGGAGATCATCAGCCGCAGCGAGGCGGGGACGGCGGCGCCGGCCCGGACGGCCGTGACGATCTCCTGGAAGTAGCCGGCCGACAGGTTGGCGACGGTCACCCCCTCCTCGGCGAGCAGGCCGAGCAGCTCGCCCGGGGCGAGCAGCGCCTGGCCGGGGACGACCAGGCGGGCGCCGGTGGTCAGCGCGGTGAGGACCTGCTCGATGGCCACGTCCACGGTGGGGCGGGCGAGCTGCAGCACGGTGTCCGCGGCGGTCGTCCCGAAGGCCCGGACGGCCGCCCCGAGGTGCTCGGCGAGCCGGTCGGCGCCGACGTGGACTCCCTTGGGGCGCCCGGTGGTTCCGGAGGTGTAGATGATGTAGCCGGCCCCGCCGGCGGGCTCCGCCGGGGAGTCGGGGACGGTCAGCACGCCGTCGGTCAGGAAGGCGGTCGCCCCGGCGTCCCGGGCGATGAACCCGTTGCGCTCGGCGGGCGCCCCGGCGTCCAGCGGGAGGTAGATCCCGTCGGCCCGGAGCACGGCGAGCAGCCCGACCACGTGGTCGACGCGGTCCCGGGCGGACACCGCGACCACCTGGCCCGGGACGATCCGCTCGGCCAGGGCCCCGCTCAGCCGGTCGAGTTCCGCGTAGTCGAGGCTGCGGTCCGCTCCCCGCACCGCGGGGCGGTCGGGGTGGCTGCGCACCGCCGCCGCGAAAGCGTCTGTGATTCCGTGTGAGGACATGGTTCTACCCCGCTGGGTGAAGGAGTTCGGAAGGGGGACGGAGGCGGCGTCGGTCGCCGCTGCCACCGGGCGACTCGGTCGGCCGGGGCGGAAGTCGGTGGGGAGAGCGGCGCAGGGCGGCGCCTCGGGAGGCTGCGGCTTCGGCTGCCGCGGCTACGGCGTGCCCGGGGCCCAGAGGTCCTCCGGGCCCAGCTCGGCGGCCGAGTACTTGCCCAACGCGCTGATGAGCAGGCGGAGTTCGGCGGCCATGCAGTCCAGCAGGCGGATCAGGCCGTGCTCCGGGTCCTCCGCCACGGCGAGCAGCGCGGCGCGGCCGAGGCCGACCGCCCGGGCGCCCAGCGCCAGGCACTTGACGGCCCGGGAACCCTCCCAGATCCGGCCCGACACCAGCAGACAGGGGACGGGCGCGGCCGCCAGCCGGCCCAGGCACGCGGCGAGCGGCAGGCCGACCTGGGCGGTGAAGGCGAGCGGCGCCCAGCCGGTACCGCCCTCGGCGCCGTCCACGGTGACGGCGTCGGCGCCGGCGTCGGCCGCCACCCGGGCCGCCTCGGCCACGTCCCGGCCGGGGTGGAGCTTGACCCAGGTCCGGGCCCGCGGGAAGTTGTTGCGCATCAACCGGACCTGCTGGCGCAGGATCTCCGCGGTGAAGGTTCCGGGGCTGCTGGAGCGCAGCACGTACGGCCCGTCCAGCAGGTCCGGGTCGAGACCGTAGCGGCCGTCCAGCCGGGCGGCCTCCGTCGCGTCCAGCACGGTCATCCCGCCGAGTCCGGGCTTGGCGCCCTGGCCGGTCTTCAACTCGAAGCCGAGCCGGCCGGAGTCCAGCAGCACGCGGGCCGCCGGGTCGCTGTAGACCAGGTTCCAGACCTCGGCGTCGGCGTCCTCGGTGCTCTGCTGGACGGTCACGCCGCCGAGCCCGTCGGGCAGTTGCTCGGTGTAGGCGCGCAGCCGGCCGAGCAGCGAGCGGGAGGCGTCCTCGTCCAGCCGGCCGTAGCCGTTGACCGGTACGACGTTCTCCCCGATGACCATCGGCACACCGAGCGCGCCGGCCTGGCGGCTGAGCGCCAGGCCCGGGTCGCCGCCGGCGGCGCGGGTGGAGCCCAGCGCCGACACGTACACCGGCAGCGGGGCGGCGAAGCCCCCGATCGCGGTGGCCAGGTCGACGTCCCGGTACATCGGCTCCCGGCCCAGGTCGATCAGCTTGGCCAGCCGCCGGGGCATGAAGACCGGTGGCACCAGGCGTAGTTCGTCCAGGCCGTCACCGGCGGGCGCGGCCCCCGCGCCGAGCAGTACCCGGCCGTAGGAGTCGGCGGGCGGGAAGGCGGCGGGCGCGCCGAGCCCGGCCCGGCGGCGGACCTCCTGCTCGGGGAAACCGGGGGCGGTGGCCACGGCGGGAACGGGGGCGGTGGCCGTGTCAGGCGCGGTGGTCGACCGAAGGGTGGGGGTGGTCGTGGTCACGGCGAAACCACTCCCGGCAGCTTCGGGAAGGCGCTTGCCTGCCAGGCCGACTCGCGGCCCGCGACGTAGCGGGTCAGCCGCTCGACGCCGATGCCGAAGCCGGCGCTCGCGGGGACGCCCGCGCGGACCAGGTCGAGGTACCAGCTGTACTTCTGCGGGTTCTCCCCGGTCTCGCGGATCCGGGTGACGATGTCGGCGTAGTCGTTGGTCCGCTCGCTGCCGCTGCACAGCTCGCCGTAGCCCTCGGGCGCGATGAGGTCGAAGTTGCGCAGGACGCCGGGCTCGGTGCGCGACTCGCGGTCGTAGAAGCCGCGGGAGCCCTTGGGGTAGTCGGTCACGAAGAACGGGCGGCTCGCCTTGCGGGACAGCAGTGCCTCGCCGGCCCAGTCGATCTCCGCGTCCGGGCTCTGGTCGTGTCCCACGGCCCGCAGTTCGGCCACCGCGTCGGCGTGGGTGGTCCGGCCGAAGCCGCCGCGCAGCAGGTCGGCGAAGGCGTCCGGGTCCCGGCCCAGCGCGGCGAAGTCCTCGGCCAGCGTCTCCCCGGTGCGGCGCACCATGTGGACCACCAGGTCCTCGATCAGCTGGAGGACGTCGTCGCGCCCGGCGCCGGCCACCTCGACGTCCAGCTGGTGGAACTCGGCGAGGTGCCGGTCGGTGTGGGCGGTCTCCAGCGGTTCCAGCCGGACGTTGGGGGCGATGCAGAAGATCTTGTCGAAGGCCAGCAGCGAGGCCTGCTTGTAGAGGATGGCGCTGGTCATCATCTTGTAGCGGTGGCCGTAGAAGTCGACGTCGACCTGCTTGGCGCCGCGCGAACCGGGGTCGGTGACCGGGCCGATCACCGGCGGCAGCAGCTCGGTGAAGCCGGCCGAGGTGAGGTGCTCGCGGGCGGCCGCGAGCAGTCCGCCCTGGATCCGCAGGGTGCTGCGGGTGGCCGGGGAGGTGAGGTGGGACCTGGTCCCGGGCAGGGGGGTACGGCCGTCGTCAGGCATGTTCGGTCTTCCCGTCGTCGGATGTGCTCGGATGGTGGTCGGGTGTCGGGCGGGGCCGGCGGGTGTCGTGCGGGGTCGGCCGGGGGTCAGCGGGTGGCGAGCGCCCGCCGGTCGTAACTGCGCTGGACGTACGAGAGCGCGTCGATCAGCTGGGCGGCGCCGAGGACGGCGCGGTGGCCGCGGACCGGCCCCCCGGGCAGCGGGAGCGCGCCGGTGTCGGCCCACTGGAGCCGGCCGTCGGCGTCCAGCGCGCCGCGCGCCCGGCCCGCGTTGTCGGGGTGGAGGCAGAACGGCACGTCCAGGTAGCCGGCGGCGAAGGCCCGGACCAGGGCCCGGCCGACGTCGTCGTCGAGCTGGAGGACGGCCTCGACCAACGCCCGCGCCTCGGCGTAGGTCACGCTGTCGGCAGCCGGGAGGGCCGTGCCGGCGGTCGTCCCGGCGGCGATCGCGGCGGCGGTCTCCAGGGCGCGGACGTTCTCCTCGACCGTGGGGATCCGGTGCGCCTCGGCGGTGGTCTTGACGATCAGCCGGGCCGCGCCGGTGCGCACCGCCAGCCCGGCCGCCTCGTCCAGCAGCAGCTGGGCGCCGCCCGGGGAGAGCGGGTAGAGGCCCATGTAGGCGTAGAGCACCACGTGCCACTCGACGTCCGGGAGCAGCTCGCCGGCGAGCCGGGCCAGCGCGGTGACGGCCTCCTCGTCCTGCCGGACGTTGGTCTGCTGGGCGTAACTGAGCGAGACGCTGCGCAGCCCGTGCTGCCGGAAGAACAGCGCCTCCAGCACGCTGATCGCGACCAGCAGGGCGGGCGGGCAGAGCTGGCCCATCATGCAGCCGCCGAAGGTCTCCAGATGGGGCGTCACCCCCGGCCGCGCCGCGTCGGCGAGCAGTCGGCAGCCCCGCTCCCAGTCGGCCACCGCGACGGCCAGCGGGGTGCGGCTGTACGGGAGGCAGTACGAGACCGGCCCGCCCTCGGTCGCGTGCAGGCCGACGGCCAGCAGCGCGGCGACGATCGGCTCGGGCCGGGCCGAGCCGTGCCGCACCTGCACCGGGAAGTCCGGTCCGACGATGCCCTCCAGCACGCCGCGGGTGACCTCGACCGGGTGGGTCGCGATCGGGTAGCCGTTGAGCGCGGCGCCCTCGTCCAGGGCCCGGCGGGCGGCGGCCGTCTCACCGGTCCTGGTGTAGCTGTCCACGGTGATGGTGCCGACGGTGGTGGCCGCCGCCCGCTTGGTGGCCTGCAGACCGGCCCGCATCGGCCCGGGCCCGGCCATGCCCATCCGGGGCTGGACGACCAGGGTGCCTGCCGCGTGCGCCCGGGCCACGAAGCCCCCGAACGAGGCCGCGGCCGTCATGCCGGGACCGCCGCGGACCACCGGGCCAGGTACGCGGTGAACCGCTCGATCGAGTCGGGCCCGGTGAAGACCTCGTCGAAGCCGGCCGCCCGCAGCGAGCGGCCCGCCTGCACGCCGTCCTCCTCGGTGATGCCGAGCTTCCCGCCGATCACCATGGGGGTGTCCGACAGTTCGGGCCGGGCCCGCAGCTGGGGGGCCACCCGCAGGCCGTCCAGCGTGCCGTGGCCGTTGACGCTGCTGAGCACGATCAGGTCCGGTGCCGCCTGCCGGCAGTGCTCGACCAGCCGGTCGTCGGGGACGCAGGCCCCGAGGTTGGTGACCCGGTGGCCGCGCTCCTCCAGGAACATCTGGAGGAAGACCAGGTTCCAGGTGTGCGCGTCCGATGCCATGGTCGACACGACGATGTCCAGACCGGCGGGCGAGGCTGCTGCGAACGTCACGGGATTCTCCGTCGATCGGGGCTGGTCACGAGGCCAGCGCTGCGAGGTGGGGCGGCCGCGCGGTGCGGTCGCCGGTGGCCGGGGCGGTCGCCCCCCGGTGCTCCCGGCACAGCGTGCGCAGGAGGTTGAGCACGGCGAAGCGGGCACCGTCCCCGGCGGGCACCAGCCGCACCAGGCCGCGCAGCAGCAGTTCCTGCACGGTGGCCCGGCAGTCCTGGAGGGGCCGGCCGCTCACCGCGGCGGCCTCCTCCACCGACCAGTCGCCCGGTTCCGCGGCCAGTAGCACCAGCAACTCCCGTTGCCGGTCGGTCAGTCGGCGGTTCGCCTCGTCCAGGGTGTCGCGCAGGTCACCGCGCTCGCACAGGGTCACCGGCGGGGCGGGCAGGCTGAACGGGGTGGCGGCCAGCCGGTCCAGCAGCCGGGCGGGTGACTCCAGCAGGGTCCAGCCCGCGGCGTACTCCAGAGCCCGCGGCAGCCCGTCGAGGTACCGGCAGAGTGCGGCGACCTCGGGCCGGTCGGCGGGGTCGAGGGCCAGGCCCGGACGCAGCCGCCGCATGTGGGCCAGCAGCAGCCGTACGGCGGCGGTCCCCATCGCCCGCTCGGGGTCCGGGTCGGGCCCGGGAACGGCGAGCGGCGCCAGCGGGACGACCTGTTCGCCGTCCAGCCCCAGCGGCGCCCTGGAGGTGAGCAGAACCCTCAACTCCGGGCACCGGCGGAACAGTTCGTCGAGGACGGCGGGGCCGACGGTGTCGTCGGCGCCGTCCAGGACCAGCAGGGTGGGCCGGTCCTCGATCAGGTCGGTGAGCCCGTCGAGTCCGCCGTGCGCGGTGGTCGTCCCCGCCGGGCCCGCGAACGGCGCCCGGGCCGCGCCGGCCTGCGGCTCGCCGCAGGCGGCCCAGCGGACCGACCAGCGCGCCGTGTGGTGCACCCGCCATGCCACGTCCAGTGCCAGCCGGGACTTGCCGACCCCGCCGAGCCCGACCAGCGACAGCAGCCGGTCGCCGTGCCCGGTCAGTGCCTGGGTGAGCGTCTCCGACTCCGCCTCGCGGCCGATGATGGCGCCGCGCGGCGCCGGCGGGGCGGCGAGCTCCTCCACCAGGGCCCGCTGCCGGGCCGCGGCCTCGAAGAGCGAGCGGGCGCGGCCCCGCAGGCCGAGGGCGTCCGCGACCAGTCGCACGGTCTCCTGGCGCGGGCGCTGCACCCGGCCCGCCTCCATGTCACGCACGGCCCGCACGCTCAGCGAGGCGTGGTCGGCCAGGCACTGCTGGGTCAGTCCGGTCCGTTCGCGCTGGTACTTGAGCAGCCCACCGAAGCCGGCCACCGGCGCTACGCCGTCCATGCCGATCCCTCCCGGTCACACCTGTGGTTGACGCGGCTGGAACCGTGGTCGGCCGCCGCAGCACAGATGTTCCGGGAGGGGGATCTACGGGCGGTCGTCGCGGCCGCGACGGCCTCCCCCGGCCCGGCGATCAGGCGAATATCGACCGTATATCGCGGTCGACCAGACTCGGTGTCGAGCCGAACGGGGCACCACGAGAACACCCGGGCTCGCCCACTGCAGAACTCCTACTCGCCAGAGCGGACGGCATCCCATGAAGCAGCGTTCCCCCGAGTCCTCGATCCTGCGCAAGGCCGCGATCCTGGTCACCACGGGCTGTGCCGCCGTCCTGCTGGCCACCGCGTCCCACCCGGCCGGGCCGTCCGCCGGCAGCACCGTCTCGGTCCGGGCCGACGGCGCCACCACGGGCACCGCCACCCCGCCCCACACCGGCAGCGGCAGCGGCAGCGGCACGGGCGTCGGCACCAGCACCCCGGACTGGAACAGCACCGGCGGCTGACCGGTACGGAGCGGGTCGGGGACGGGGGGGGGGGCGCCCCCCGGGGGGGGGGGGGCCCCCCCCGGGGGCCCCGGGGGCCCCCGGGGGGGGGGGGGGGGGCCGCCCCGGGGCGCCCCGGGGGGCCCCCCCCCC